>CAZOXZ010000127.1:0-7099 GCA_964583865.1 uncultured Rhodanobacteraceae bacterium
TCGAGGCCTACGCCAACGTGCCCAAGCTGGCCAACTACCTGCACCTGCCGGTGCAATCGGGCTCGGATCGCATCCTGCAACTGATGAAGCGCGGCTACACCCGCCTGGCCTACCGCCGCATCATCCACAAGCTGCGTGCCGTGCGTCCGGACATTTCCCTGTCCACCGACATCATCGTCGGTTTTCCGGGCGAGACCGACGAGGATTTCGAGCAGACCATGAAACTGGTCAAGGACATGGGCTTCGACCAGAGCTTCAGCTTCATCTATTCCAAGCGCCCCGGCACGCCGGCCGCCAGCCTGGCCGACAACGTCAGCGACGAGGTCAAACACGAACGGCTGCAACGCCTGCAGGCCGAGATCAACGCCAGCGCGCGCAAGATCAGCGAGGGCATGGTCGGCACCACCCAGCGGGTGCTGGTGGAAGGCACCAGCAAGAAGAGCGAGCGCGAGATGACCGGTCGCACCGAGAACATGCGCTTCGTGAACTTCCCCGGCGACCAGCGCATGATCGGCCAGTTCGTGGATGTCACCATCACCCAGGCCATGGCAAACTCCCTGCGCGGACGCGTGGCCCAGGCGCAGGCCGTATCAGCCTGACGACCATTGCCTGTCAATCGACAAGCGCACGACGACCGCGGCCATCATCACGGTGAAGGCGCAACCGCAGCCGCTTGCGTTTCTGCTGCCCGTGCTCCCCGAAGTCCGGGCAAGGATAACCGCCGGGCGATGGTCCACTGAAACCGCTGCAGCTGTCACCTACAGCACCATCATGGGTCGCGCCACTTGTCACATTGGCAGCGACATGGCCGGCGCGCTACTCTTCCCGCATCATGGCAGAACTTCAAGAACGCGATTTCACCCTCGAGCCGGTGGACAATGTGCGCCTGGCCAATCTGGTCGGGCCGTTTGACGGTCATCTGCGGCAGCTCGAGCTGCGCCTGGGCGTGGAAATCAACAATCGCGGCGGCGTGTTCCGGGTCATCGGCGAGGAACGCGCCGCACGCGCCACCGAGCGCCTGATTCGCAACCTCTACGAGACGGCCGCCGAGGCCACCATCGACGGCGCACGCATCAACACCTGCCTGTCCGAGGCCGGCATCGAGGCGCTGGCCGAGGAGGCGGCCGAGCAGGCACAGGAAGTTGTCATCAAGGTCAAGCGCGGCGTTGTCAAGGGCCGCGGCCCCAACCAGAAACGCTACCTGCATGCCCTGGCCACCCACGACATCAACTTCGGCATTGGTCCGGCCGGCACCGGCAAGACCTACCTGGCCGTTGCCAGTGCCGTGGAGGCGCTGCAAAAACAGCGTGTGGAGCGCATCCTGCTGGTGCGCCCGGCGGTCGAGGCCGGCGAGAAACTGGGTTTCCTGCCCGGTGATCTCAGCCAGAAGGTCGATCCCTACCTGCGTCCGCTGTACGACGCGCTGTACGAGATGTTGAGCTTCGAGAAAGTCACGCGTCTGATGGAACGCAACATCATCGAAATCGCGCCGCTGGCCTACATGCGCGGACGCACGCTGAATGACTCCTGGGTGATTCTGGACGAGGCCCAGAACACCACCGTCGAGCAGATGAAAATGTTCCTCACCCGCATCGGTTTCGGCTCGGTGGCGGCCATCACCGGCGATGTCACCCAGGTCGACCTGCCGCGGCATGCACGATCGGGTCTGCGCCATGCCATCGAGGTATTGCGTGGTGTCGAGGGCATCAGCTTCACCCTGTTCACCGCCCGCGACGTGGTACGGCACCCGTTGGTGGCGCGGATCGTGCGCGCGTATGAAACAGCGGCCGCGGAAGGCAACGGGACCCGCACTGCGGGGCACGGGAATCAGCACCCGGGACGCGGGGCCCGGGACGTGAACTCCGGAATCCCGGATGACGCGGCTGCAAGCAATGCCGATGACGCGGATCATCCAGCATGAGCGCTGGTGAGCCGCTGGTGCATGTCACCTATGCCCTGCCCCGCTGCGGCCTGCCGGCGGCCACCAGCTTCCGCCGCTGGGTGGCCGCCACATTGGCCACGGCAAAGCTGGATCCGGCCAGCGAAGTATCGATCCGCATCGTCGATACGGACGAAGGGCGCCAGTTCAACGCGCGTTATCGCCACAAGGACTACGCCACCAACGTGCTGTCCTTCCCGGCCGAGCTGCCCGAAGGGATCGATCTGCCGCTGCTGGGCGATCTGGTCGTCTGCGCACCGGTGGTGCAACACGAAGCGCAAGCGCAGGGCAAACCCGAACGTGACCACTGGGCGCACCTGACCGCCCACGGCATCCTGCACCTGGCCGGACACGACCACATCCAGCCCGGCGAGGCCGCAAGAATGGAGGCGCTGGAAGTCAAGATCCTGGCCGGCCTCGGGATTCCCGATCCCTACGTCGCGCGCCCCGGTTTCGGGTAGAATTGACAGCCATTCCAGACAGGGAGCTGTGTTGCACAGCCCATGAGCGACGATCGAAGTAGCGACGGCCCGGACCACCGTTCCTGGTGGGGACGTCTGGGCCACATGCTTTCAAGCGAGCCGCGCAACCGCGACGAGCTGGTCTCCGAGCTGCGCGCGGCCCACGAAAACGGCCTGCTGGACAGCGACACGCTGTCGATGCTGGAAGGCGCCATCCACGTCACCGAGCTGAACGCGGACGATGTGATGGTCGCTCGCGCACAAATGGTGGCCCTCAGCGTCGTTGCGCCGCGCGAGGTGATTTTCGAGACGGTCATCGAATCCGGCCATTCGCGCTTTCCGGTGCACAGCGCGGACAACCGCGACGAGATCGTCGGCATTCTGCTGGCCAAGGACCTGTTGCGTTACTGCAGCCGCAACCAGTCCTTCGAGCTGGCCGATATCCTGCGTCCGGCGGCGCTGATCCCCGAGAGCATGCCGTTGAACATGCTGCTGGCCGAGTTCAAGCTCAGCCACAACCACATGGCCATCGTCATGGACGAATACGGCGGCGTCAGCGGCCTGGTGACCATCGAGGATGTGCTGGAGGAAATCGTCGGCGAGATCGACGACGAGCACGACGACGAGGACCCTGTGCTGATCCGTGCCGTGGCCGACGGCACCTGGCTGGTGAATGCCCTGGCCGAGATCGAGGACTGCAACGACACCCTCGGCAGCCAGTGGCCGGACGAAGAATTCGACACCATCGGCGGCCTGGTGACCGACAGCATCGGCCACCTGCCCGAACGTGGCGAGGAAATCGAGATGGACGGCTTCCTGTTCCATGTCACCGAGGCCAACGACCGCCGCGTGCAGCAGTTCCGCGTGCAGTTGCGATCGTGACACGACGCTGGCCCGGTCTGTCGCTGGCCCTTCTCGTCTTTCTTCTGGGCATGGCCGGCACTGCCGCTGCACAGGCGACCATTGCCACCGCGCCCGGCGAGCAGCTTGAGGTCGCGCTGCTGACCTATGGCCCCGGCGAAGTCTACTGGGAGCGCTTCGGTCACGACGCCATCGAGGTGCGCGACACCGCCAGCGGCGAGGCCGTGGCCTTCAACTACGGCGTGTTTGACTTCAATGCAGACGACTTCCTGCTGAACTTCATCCGTGGCCACATGCACTATCGCATTGCCGCGGTACCGGCCGCGCGCGATGTGCAGTTCTATCGCGGTGAGGGCCGCAGCGTTCGCCGCCAGGTACTGGCATTGACGCCGGCGCAACGCACCAGCCTGCGGGACTTCCTGGTGTGGAACATGCAACCGGCCAACCGCCATTACCGCTACCGCTACTACCGCGCCAACTGCGCCACCAAGGTGCGCGATGCCATCGACCATGCCCTGGGTGGCGAGTTGCAGGCGCGTCTGGAGAAGCAGTCAACTGACATGACCTGGCGCGGCCAGACCCGACGCCTGATGGCGCCGCAACCCGCACTGATGCTGCTGCTGGACCTCGGGCTTGCGGGCATCGCAGACCAACCCCTGGACGCCTGGCAAGCCAGTTTTCTGCCCGGCGTGCTGGCAGACCAGCTGATGCACGTCACGACCAGCGATTCCGGTACGCCGCTGCTGGCGACGGACCAGCTGCTCGCGCCTTCCCGGCTACAGGCGCCACCGGACCAGCCGCCCGACCTGCGCCTGCCGCTGCTGCTGGCCGGCGCGCTGTTGGCACTGCTGCTGTGGCTGGGCCTGTACAACCGGCATCGCTGGGTGCGGCGTGGCGCAGGGATCCTGGCCACGGCCTGGCTGGCAGCCGCCGGGCTGGCCGGCTTGCTGATGCTGGGCCTGTGGCTGCTGACGGCCCACGAAGTGGCCTGGGCCAATGCCAACCTTTGGCTGTTCAACCCGCTGGCTCTGGCCCTCATTCCGGCCATCTGGCGCCGCCGGCCGCGGCCCTGGCAGCACGCACTGGCCTGGGCCCTGCTGCTGCTGGCCGGTTTCAGCCTGTTGGCGAACTTCACCGGCCTCATCACGCAGGAAAACCTGCCGTGGATCCTGCTGGCACTGCCGGTGTGGCTCGTCCTGGCGCGTTGCCTGGGGCGCCCACGAACGTACTGACGACGATCATGATTGCCCTGCCTTGCGGCGCACGGCATCATGGCCGCATGGAGAATCCCGCAAACCCTCAGCACGGCAACGCATCACCGGTGGTGCGCTGTGCCGCTTACGATGGCCAGGGAAGCTGCCTGGGCGACATTGCCATCGAGGACATCAGCGAGACCCTTGCGCGCCGTGACGTGTTCGTCTGGGTGGGGCTGTACGAGCCCGAGGCGGACGTCCTGGAGACCCTGCAGGAAGAATTCGGCCTGCACGATCTCGCCATCGAGGACGCCCGCCATGCACACCAGCGCACAAAACTGGATGCCTATGGCAACTCCCTGTTTCTGGCGGTGAAGACAGCCCGGCTGGAAAATGGCTCGATCGTCTTTGGCGAGACCCACATATTCCTCGGCAAGCGCTTTCTCATCACCGTGCGCCATGGCACGCTGGCCAGTTACGCCCCGGTCCGGCGCCTGTGCGAAGCACGCCCGGAGTTGTTGCGCCTGGGGCCAAGCTATGCGCTGTACGCCGTGCTGGACTTCATCGTCGACAACTACCTGCCGCTGATCTCGGACTTCCAGGATGAGCTGCGCGAGCTGGAGCATGATGTCTTTTCCGACCACCACGACCGCGAAACCATCCGCAAGCTGTACGACATGCAGCGCGACCTGTTGACCCTGCGTCTGGCCACCGGACCGCTGCAGGACGTCACCAACCAGCTCATCCGCCTCTACCCGGAACTGATCCACGACGGCACGCGGGCGTATTTCCGCGACGTCAACGACCACTTGTCGCGCGTCAACGAGGCCGTCATGGCCATGCGCGAAATGCTCGCGGCCGCCCTCAATGTCAACCTGTCCCTGACCACCTTCGGCCAGAACGAGGTGGTGAAGAAGCTGGCCAGCTGGGCGGCCATGCTGGCTGCGCCCACGTTGATCACCAGCTGGTACGGCATGAACTTCCACCACATGCCCGAGCTTGACGAGCCATGGGCCTACGTCGCCATGATGATTCTCACCGCCGGCCTGGTCGGCGTGTTGTACTATGCCCTGCGGCGGGCAGGCTGGCTGTAACCTCGTGGCACACCGCCACGGATGCCGCCGACGCACCACCCTTTCCACCAAGCAGGGAGTACGACATGGGTTTGTTTGATTTCGTGAAAGATGCCGGCGCCAGGATTCTGGACAACGCCGGTGATGCTGCCGGCGCCATCCTCGGGCACGTCAAGAAAGAGGTACCGGAACAGGCCGACAAGAGCGATGTCGAGGTCATCTGGATGGACGGTACCGCCAAGGTGAGTGGCACCGCAGCCAGCCAGGAAGACAAGGAAAAGATCATCCTCGCGGCCGGCAACGTGCACGGCGTGGAGAAGGTCGAGGACGACATCCGCACGCCGGACGCGGCCGAACCATCGCGCATGTACACCGTGAAGTCCGGTGACACATTGTCGAAGATTGCCCTGGAAATGTACGGCGACGCCGGCAAGTACCCGCAGATCTTCGAGGCCAACAAGCCGATGCTGACCGACCCGGACAAGATCTATCCGGGCCAGGTATTGCGCATCCCCTGAGCGGCCAGGAGTCCGGCCTGCATGGGCAAACCTGACACCACGGGGCAGCACGTCGCCGGTGACGCGACATGGACGGCGGTCGACATGGGTTCCAACAGCTTCTGTCTGCTGCAAGGTACCGTCGATGCCGGGCGCGTCACCGTGACCGGCAAGCGCAGGCGCACGGTGCGCCTGATGGCAGGTATCGACCATGCCGGCCGGCTGGACCCCGCGCGCGAAGCGGCGGCGCTGGACTGCCTGCACTGGTTTGGCGAAATCACGCGTGGCCTCGACGCCGGCCAGGTGCGCGTGGTGGCCACCAGCGCCGTGCGCCGCATGGCCGATGCACCGCGCTTCCTGGGCCATGCAGCCGAAGCCCTGGGTCACCCGGTGCATCTCATCTCCGGCCCTGACGAGGCACGCCTGGTGTGGCGTGGTGCCCAGGCGACTCTGCCGGCCAACAACAACCGCCGCCTGATCATCGACATCGGCGGCGGCAGCACCGAATGCATTGCCGGCAACGGGCATGCACCGAGCTTCATGACCAGTCTCGATATCGGCTGCATCGTGGCCCAGCAAAGTTGTTTTGCCGACGGTGCCATCACCGCCGAGCGCTGGCGAGAGGCACTTGACGGGCTGGGCGCGGTCATCGCCGCCGACCGCGACGGCCTGCTTGCCGCGGGCTGGGACGAGGCCTGGGCCACATCCGGCTCGGCGCGCGTGGTCGGCAAGATCGTGCGCGCCCTGGGCACCAGCAGCGATGGCATTTCAGCCGCGGCGCTGGCCGACCTCAAGGAGCGGCTGCTGGCGGCCGGTCACCGTGACCGGCTGGAACTTCCGAAGCTGCGCGAGGAAGGCCGGCAGGTCATCGCCGGCACGGTCAGCGTCGTCGATGCCTTGTTCACGCAGCTGGGCATCCGGCACATGGACCTCGGCAAAAGTTCCATGCGCGAAGGCATTCTGCTGGAGCTGGCGGAAACTGCAGCAAGGCATACCGGCCACTGACAGTACACCCCGGCACTCAGAGTCTGTGAAAAAATCCCCGTCCTGGGGATTTTTCCAGTCGCGGGGCCGG
>CAZOXZ010000128.1:0-2326 GCA_964583865.1 uncultured Rhodanobacteraceae bacterium
GGTATTCGGCAGGCCGGCATCCACCAGTGGCTGCATCAGTGCCGGATTGCCGGCCAGGTCGACGTTGTCCACGCACCAGTCGTAGAGCGGGCGATGATCCTCGAACTCCAGCGTGCAGAAGGAGTGCGTGATCCCCTCGATGGCGTCCGACAGGCTGTGGGCATAGTCGTACATCGGGTAAATGGGCCAGGCGTCGCCGGTGGCATGGTGGGCCATCTTGCGGATGCGGTAGATGGCCGGGTCGCGCATGTTGATGTTGCCGGCGGCCATGTCGATTTTTGCACGCAGCGTGCGGCTGCCGTCGGCGAACTCGCCGGCGCGCATGCGCTGGAAAAGATCCAGGTTTTCCTCGACAGAGCGCTCGCGATACGGTGAATTGCGACCCGGTTCGGTCAAGGTGCCGCGCATTTCGCGCATCTGGTCGGCATCGAGGTCATCCACATAAGCCTTGCCCTCGCGGATCAGCTTCAGTGCGCCGAGGTAAAACACCTCGAAGTAGGTCGAGGCATGGCGCAACTCGGCCCATTCGAAGCCCAGCCAGCGCACCTCGTCCTTGATGGCCTCGACGTAGGCAGGGTCCTCCTTGCCGGGATTGGTGTCGTCCAGGCGCAGGTTGCAGCGGCCGCCGAACTCCGCTGCCATGCCGAAGTCCAGGCAGATGGCCTTGGCATGGCCCAGGTGCAGCACGCCGTTGGGCTCGGGCGGGAAGCGCGTGCGGATGGCCGTGTGCTTGCCGCTGGCAAGATCATCACGCACGATCTGGGCAATGAAATGCCGGGTCGGGTTGCTGTCGTCGTTCATGGCCGGAAAGGCTGCGGGAAACGCCACAGTTTACCAGTCACGCTGATTTTGCGGTGCATTCGATGGCCTGTGTTGGACTTTGGTCCGATGACGTTGAACAGGCAGGTCGGTACAGTGGCACCATGAACAACAAACAATGGATAGGTGTCGCGGTCTTTCTCGGCTTGGCTGCCTGTGCCGGCCCGCAGCCCGTGCCCGAAGGAGAGCTTGCCATGGCTGATCTTGTCAGCGAGGTGCGGGTCACGAGCCATCGTGATGCCGATGACCTGCTCAGTGCCGGGTTGGGGCTGGAAGGCCTGGCCGGGGCGCCTTCCGCCATGGCCGACCCCTTGCATCCCACGCCGGCCGAGCTGCGCCGCCGGGCCATCCAGGCCAACTGGAAGGGCATTGCCGACCTCGGCCCGACCACGGGCTTCGGCAAGGACTACGGTGCCGTGCCGGATGTGCCGGGACGCGAGTACAGCGCTTTTGCCCGCCTGCCGGGTGCCAAAGCATCGTTCCGGGTGTTGGCACAGGTGCCCGATGACTTCGATCAGGCCAAACGTTGCCTGATCGTGGCACCAGCCTCGGGCTCGCGCGGCGTTTATGGCGCCATTGCCCTGGCCGGTGCCATCGGCCTGCCGCGAGGTTGTGCCGTGGTGTACACCGACAAGGCCGCCGGCACGGGCTATTTTGACACTGCCGATGGCACCGGCGTCGCGCTGGACGGTACGCGTGTCAAGGCGGGCGAGGGCATGCTGGAGTCCGAGCCGGCCAATGCGCCGGATGATGCCGGCATTGCCGTCAAGCATATCCACTCCGGTGACAACCCCGAGGCCGACTGGGGCCGGCATGTGTTGCATGCGGCGCACTTCGGCCTGGCCATGCTGGACCGGGCCTGGCCGGACGAGGCACCGTTCACGCCCGACAATACCCGCATCATCGCCGCCGGCCTGTCCAATGGCGGCGGAGCCGTGTTGCAGGCCGCGGGGCTGGACAACGAAGGCCTGCTGGATGCCGTGATGGCCATGGAGCCCAACGTGCATGTGCCGGACGAGGGCCGGGCGCTGTACGACTACGTCACCCAGGCCGCCTTGTTGATGCCTTGTGCACTGACCGACGAACGCTTTGCCGGCACGCCATTGGCGCGCTTGCCGGGTGGCATCGTGCCGCCCGCATGGACGGCCCGTTGCGGGCGTTTGCACAAGGCCGGCATGCTCAAGGCCGGTGACCCGGAAACGCAGGCGGCCGAGGCGCTGCAACGTCTGCATGACACCGGCTGGGCCGATCATGTCATCGCCACGGCCGCGGCGACCACGATATTCGATGTCTGGCGTGCCGTGGCGGCAGGCTATGCTTCGGCCTACCTGCGTCGTCCCGTGGGCGACATGGCCTGTGGCTTCAGTTACCGGATCGCCGATGCACCGGGCCAGCCGGCTGCGGACGAGGCCGCGCGTCAGGCCTGGTGGGCCGATGCGTCGGGTATCCCGCCCGGCAATGGCATCGCCCTCGTGGGCGGCACGGATGAATCGGCTGATCCGACCTT
>CAZOXZ010000128.1:2336-7057 GCA_964583865.1 uncultured Rhodanobacteraceae bacterium
GACCTTTCCGGGCCTGCAATGCCTGCGTCAATTGTGGAAAGGCGACAGTGCCGAGGCGCAAGAACTGCACGCCGCGATCAAGGCACTGGTGGTGCAAATGCCGCGTGCAGACCTGCCCATCCGCGTGGTGCACGGCGCCGATGATGGCCTGATCCCGACGGCCTTCACCTCCGAACCCTACGTGGCCTGGTTGCAAGCGGCCGGGCGGGACGTGCACTACGACAAGGTGCCCAAGGCACAGCATTTCGACGCTTTCCTGGCGGTACCCGGCTTTGGCGCTGCGCATGTGCCGCTGTTGCCGCATGCCTGGGCCGCACTGGATGCCTTGCTGGCCGACCTGACAAGGGACAAGCCTCCGCAAGAGTGATCTTGCCGAACTTGGCGTGCCGGATGCGGCTTGCTACCTTTGGCCTCGCAACCCATGCGATCCCGCGCCACAGGAATGCCCATGACGTTGGTCAGGCAACGCAACGGATTTCCCCGGATCGACAAGCTGAGCAACGGCCGCATTCCGTGGATGATTTACGGCTTCTTCGGCGTACACATGCTGATGTTCGGCCTGTCCGGCTTCCTGATGGCCTATGGTTCGGACGCCCCGGACCTGCTGTTCGTCTACCTGCACGGCGGCATCGCGATCTTTGTCTATTTGGCGTTCTACCTGACCATCTTCGGACGGGATGCCGTTGGCTGGATGCTGCTCAACGCAGCCTTGGGCCTGATGGGAATCTACGCTCAGATCGGCTGGATCGTGGACCTTTTCGGCCGTGACATTCACGACTTCGGCTGGCCGGTACATGTCATCCCGTTCCTGTACTACATCCTGTACACCTTCCTGTTGCGCCAGTTTCTCATCGACCTGACCGGCAGCCGCGACAAGCCGAGACGGCGAGCCTGGTTCGGCTGGTTGTACGTCGTCGGTTCGCTCCTGGTCTACGGCGCGATGTTGTGGCTGGGGTAGCTATAATGGCCGTTCCAATCGAACCGGAACAAGGCATGAGCATCACCGCAACCTTTGAAACCAGCCGCGGCCCCATCCACGTGCGCCTGCACGAGGACAAGGCGCCGGTGACCGTGGCCAACTTCGTCAATCTGGCACGGCGTGGCTTCTACGACGGCCTGACCTTCCATCGCGTGATCCCGGATTTCATGATCCAGGGTGGCTGCCCCCAGGGCACCGGCACAGGTGGCCCGGGGTATCGCTTCGAGGACGAGTTCGATGGCAGCCTGCGGCATGACAGACCCGGCATGCTGTCCATGGCCAACGCCGGCCCCGGCACCAATGGCAGCCAGTTCTTCATCACCCATGTCGCCACGCCATGGCTGGACGACAAGCACAGCATCTTCGGTGAGGTGGTTGGCGAAGAGGACCAGCAAGTGGTCAATGCCATTCGTCAGGATGACCAGATCCGCAAGGTGACCGTGGATGGCGACGTGGATGCCTTGCTGGATGCACAAGGCAACCGGGTAACCGAATGGAATGCCGCGCTCGCCCCCTGATCCGACACAATCCGTGAGCAGCAAAAAGGCGGCCCGTGGGCCGCCTTTCTTGTGCCAGTCAGGCTGTCGGTTCACTTCTTGCCTTTCATCACCAAGCCGTAGATAAACAGCAGAATCAGGGCGCCGATGACGGCAAAGACAAAGCCCATGATGCCGCCAATTCCAGCGCCGGCTGCCGTGGCGCCGCCACCGAAGCCCAGAAATCCGGCCAGCCAGCCGCCCAGCAGTGAACCCAGAATACCGAGGATGGCGGTAACGATGAAGCCGCCCGGATCCTTGCCCGGCATGATCCATTTGGCGACGATGCCGACCACCAGGCCGATGATGAAAACAATAATCCAGTGCAACATGAGATGCCTCCTCTGTGACAGGTTTCAGAGCCAGCCGGAGACACCGCCCAGGCCCGGTCACGCCGGGCCGCGGTGACGCCCACTTGATGCTGGCCATGGTTGATGATGCACCAATATCGACGACAATTCCAGCAAGTATGGCTGCCGCCGCTCGCGTCGTTGCCTGGCGTCTCGCGCAGGCAGTGGCTGTGCTAAAGTGGATGGGTTTACTGCATTGAGGAGACAACCGCCGTGCCCAAGCTCGCTGCGCGCATGGGTCGCGCCAAGCCCAGCCTGATCATGATGATTGCCCAGAAGGCACGCGCCATGAAGGCCGAGGGCAAGGACATCATCAGCTTTTCCATCGGTGTGCCGAATTTCCTGCCCGGCCCGCATGTTTACGATGCGGTCCGCGAGATGCTGGCAAACGACAGCGGGCAGTACGGCTCCAACCACGGCGACGTGGCATTGCTTGATGCCTTTCTCGAGCACCTCAAGCCCATTGGCCTGGAAGGGTACACGCGCGACAACTGCGCCGTCGGGATCGGTGCCAAGCAGATCCTGTACAACCTGGCGGAGGCCCTGTTGGACGAGGGCGACGAGTTCGTTTTCCCGACGCCGTACTGGACCAGCTACATGGACATCGCCGAGATCCTCGGTGCCAAGGTCACGACCTTGCCCTGTCCGCCGGAACAGAACTACAAGCTGACGCCCGAGCAGCTGGACAAGGCGCTGGCCAGCAAACCGAAGCTGTTCCTGTTCAACAACCCGTCCAACCCGACCGGCATGGTGTACACCAAGGGCGAGATCGCCGCGCTGGCCGACGTGCTGGTGAAACATCCGGATACCTGGGTCATCACCGACGACATCTACAACCGCCTGGTGTATGACGGCATCGGCTACCACAACTTCGTGCACAGCTGCCCCGAGTTGCGCGAGCGCGTGATCTTCGTCGATTCGGCCTCCAAGACCTACGGCATGCCGGGCTGGCGCATCGGCGTCATGGCCGGGCCGGAGAAAGTCGCCAAGGCGGTGACCGTCCTCAATTCCAACCACATCACCTGCTTGCCGGAAGTGGTTACCGCGGCTGCGATTGCCGCCTTTGGCGGGCCGCAGGATGTGCCGGATGCCAAGGCGGGAGCGTTTGCTGCCAGGCGTGACGTGGTGCTGGACGCTCTGTTGGCCATTCCGGGCGTGTCCTGCCCGCGGCCGCAGGGTGCCTTCTACGCCTTCCCGGATGTGTCCTGCGCCTTCGGCAAGTCACACAACGGCAAGGTCATCAACAACGATGCGGAACTCTGCACGGCCTTGCTGGAGACCAAGGGCGTGGCTTGCGTGCCAGGCTCCGCGTTTGGCGAACCACGTGGCATGCGTATTTCCTACACTTGCCCGGAGGCCCAGCTGAAGCCAGGCCTGGAGCGCATTCAGGCGTTCTTTGCCGAGTTGGACTGAAACGGCGGGGCAGCTCGGGCCGGTTCCCGTGCCTGCCACGATACCGATTATCGAACCTGATGGAGTGATCCCATGAAAGACCCCGTACGCGTTGCCGTGACCGGCGCTGCCGGCAATATCGGCTATGCCCTGTTGTTCCGTATTGCTGCCGGCGACATGTTGGGCAAGGACCAGCCTGTGATCCTGCAACTGCTGGAGATCACCCCGGCCCTGGACGCCCTGCACGGCGTGGTCATGGAGCTCAACGACGGCGCCTTTCCACTGGTGGCCGGCGTGGTGGCCAGTGATGATCCCAAGCTGGCTTTTGCCGATGCCGATTACGCCCTGCTGGTGGGTGCGCGTCCGCGCGGCGCCGGCATGGAGCGTGCTGACCTGCTGGAAGCCAATGGCAAGATCTTCGGCCCGCAGGGCAAGGCGCTGAATGATTACGCCAAGCGTGACGTCAAGGTGCTGGTGGTCGGCAACCCGGCCAACACCAACTGCCTCATAGCCCAGGCAAACGCGCCCGACCTTGATCCGGCCAACTTCACCGCCATGATGCGCCTGGACTTCAATCGTGCCTGCTACCAGCTGGCCAAGCGCGCGCGTGCCCATGTCAACGATGTCAACGGTGTCATCATCTGGGGCAACCACAGCTCCACCCAGTTCCCGGACCTGTACCATGCCACGGTCCACGGCGAACCTGCGCTGCCGCGCTGGGACACCCAGGGCTGGTACGAGCAGGAATTCATTCCCACCGTGCAGCAACGTGGCGCGGCCATCATCAAGGCGCGTGGCGCCTCCAGTGCCGCCTCGGCCGCCTCGGCCGCCGTTGACCACATGCGCTCGTGGGCCCTGGGCACGCCCGAAGGCCAGTGGGTGTCGATGGGCATCCCGTCCGACGGCTCCTACGGCATTGAACCCGGCGTGATCTACGGTTACCCGGTGACCTGCAAGGACGGCAAGTACGAGATCGTGCAAGGCCTCGAGATCAACGACTTCGAACGCCAGCGCATGGATGCCAGCGATGCCGAATTGCGCAAGGAACGGGAAGCCGTCGAAGCGCTTCTGTGAACCCTTGCAACCAGAGTTCAGCGACGAAACCCGGTCAGAGATGGCCGGGTTTTTTGGTGCCGGGAGCAGGGGATAGGGGATAGACGCCGGACCCGCGCTGCGCGCTTGATCCGGCCTACAGCTACGGCAAGCGAGGACGGCCGCCGTAGGCCCGCTCAAGGAGCGTAGCGACGGAGCGGGCATTTGTGCCGGGAATCGGGAGCCGGGATTCGAGCACAAACGCCCCGTGTGGGACGAAATCCACGGGACAAGGCATCCTGCCAAGGGCCGCCGGTCTGGCCATCCATGGCCAGCCGCTCGCGAGCTGCGAAGCGCCTGTGCGTGTGCATTGAGACCCACGGGACAAGGCATCCTGCCAAGGGCCGTCCGGCCCGGCATCCCTGCCGGGCG
>CAZOXZ010000129.1:0-7051 GCA_964583865.1 uncultured Rhodanobacteraceae bacterium
ATCGGTCTCAAAATGGCTGTGCCTCGCTCACATGGTTCCTACCGCCCAGGCTCCTAGCTCAATTGACCATCAAGCACTTCACCGGTATCGATACGGATCGTTGCTTCGTCTCTGCCATACTTCGCATGGAAATGCGGCGGCGCATGGTCGTTGTAATACAGCGCAATGACAATACCGAAGAAGCGGCTCAGCTCAGGCACGGAGCCACCTGGCGCCGCCCCTGTGGAAAAGTATACCCGTAGCACCGGTAGCCGTCGACATGCCCCCACGATAGCAGGGCCGTGCGAGAATGGCGGACATGGCTCATCTGACACTTATCGACGGTTCAAGCTACCTGTTCCGCGCATTTCATGCCCTGCCGCCGCTGACGAACGCCGAGGGTGAACCCACCGGCGCGCTGTTCGGCGTGTTCAACATGCTGCGCGAGGTGCAGGCCGCCTCGCCTGACTACCTGGCTTTCGTGGTCGATGCCGGCGGCAAGAACTTCCGCCACGCGATGTTCCCCGATTACAAGGCCAACCGGCGACCTATGCCGGACGAGCTGCGGGCGCAGATCGAACCAATGCTGGCGCTGGTCGAGGCGCTGGGCCTGCCGGTGTTGCGCGTCGCCGGCGTGGAGGCCGACGATGTCATCGGCACGCTTGCACAGCAGGCGGCCGAGGCCGGCATCAAGGTCACCATTTCCAGCTCGGACAAGGATTTTGCCCAGCTGGTCGGCCCGCGCGTGACCCTGGTCAACACCATGAGTCGCACCACGCTGGACCGCGACGGCGTGATCGACAAGTTCGGCGTGCCGCCCGAGGCCATCATCGATTATCTGGCGCTGACCGGCGACACCGCTGACAACGTGCCGGGCGTGTACAAGTGCGGCCCCAAGACGGCCGCCAAATGGCTGGCCAAGTACGATTCGCTGGACGGCGTGATGGCGCATGCCGACGAGGTCGGCGGCAAGGTCGGCGGCTACCTGCGTGAGGCGCTGGAGCAACTGCCGTTGTCACGCGATCTGGTGACCATCAAGACCGACGTGGCACTGGAGCACAAGCCCGACGAGCTGGCGCCGCGTGCGCCCGACACCGCCCGCCTGCGCGAGTTTTACCTGCGCTACGGCTTCAAGTCCGCGCTGGCGGCGCTGGATACGACGGACGACGATCCGACAGCGAGCGACGACGCCCCCGCGACGGCAGCCGTCGAGGTTGATTACCAGACCATCGACAACCGCGAGGCACTGGACGCCTGGTTGGAACGGCTGGCCAAGGCCGAGCTGATGGCCTTTGACACCGAAACGACCTCGCTGGATGCCATGCAGGCCGAGCTGGTGGGCCTGTCGTTCGCCTGCGAAGCAGGCGAAGCCTGCTACATTCCGCTGGGGCATAGCGGCGAGGGCAGCGCGGCACAGCTGGCCCGCGCGGCGGTGCTGGAAGCCGTGAAGCCCTTGCTGGAAGACCCCGAGCGCCCCAAGCTGGCACAAAACGGCAAGTACGACATCAACGTGCTGGCCCGCCACGGCATCACTGTGGCCGGGCTGGCCCACGACAGCATGCTCGAGGCCTATGTCTGGAATGCCACGTCCGGGCGGCACGACATGGACACCCTGGCGCTGGGGTATCTCGGCGTCGAGACCACGAGCTACGAGGCGGTCGCCGGCAAGGGCCGCCAGCAAATTCCCTTCGCCGAGGTGGCGGTTGATGTGGCCACGGCCTATGCCGCCGAAGACGCCGACATCACGCTGCGCTTGCACCAGCACCTGTGGCCACGGCTGGAGTCGGTGGAATCACTGCAGGCCGTCTACCGCGATATCGAGATGCCGCTGGTGCCTGTGCTGGCGCGCATGGAGCGCACCGGCGTGCTGATCGACGCCGACGAGCTGGCGCGACAGAGCAAGGCGCTGGCCGGACGCATGGAAACCATCGAGGCCGAGGCCTTCGAGCTTGCCGGCAAGGCGTTCAAGCTGGGCTCGACCAAGCAGCTTGGCGAGATCCTGTTCGAGGAACTGGGCCTTCCGGTGCACGTGAAAACCCCCAAGGGCGCGCCCTCGACCAACGAGGAGGCACTGGAAGCGATTGCCGGCGAGCATGCCCTGCCCGGCCTGGTGCTGGAATACCGTGCGGCCAGCAAGCTGCGCTCGACCTACACCGACAAGCTGCCGCAAATGATCCAGCCGGCCACGGGACGCGTGCACACCAGCTACCATCAGGCCGTGGCCGCCACCGGCCGGCTGTCATCATCGAATCCCAACCTGCAGAACATCCCGGTGCGCACTGAAGCCGGCCGGCGCATCCGTGAGGCCTTCATTGCACCCGAAGGCTGGCGCATCATGGCAGCCGACTACTCGCAGATCGAGTTGCGCATCATGGCGCACCTGTCCGGCGATGCAAAATTGCTGGACGCATTCACCCACGACGGCGACATCCACCGCGCCACGGCAGCCGAAGTCTTCGGCCTGGCCCCGGAAAACGTCAGCCGCGAGCAGCGGCGCGCCGCCAAGGCCATCAACTTCGGCCTGATGTACGGCATGGGGGCCTGGGGCCTGGCACGCCAGATCGGTGCCAGCCGCAGCGACGCCCAGGATTACATCAACCGCTATTTCGAGCGCTACCCCGGCGTCGAGGCCTTCATGGAACGCACCCGCGAGCGCGCCCGCCAGCTGGGCCACGTGGAGACGCTGTTCGGCCGACGGCTGTACCTCAACGACATCGGCGCACGCAATCCGGCCCGACGCGCCGGTGCCGAGCGTGCGGCCATCAACGCACCGATGCAAGGTACGGCCGCCGACATCATCAAGCGCGCCATGATCGCGGTCGACGCCTGGACACGCACTCGCGACGACGTGCGCATGCTGATGCAGGTACACGACGAGCTGGTCTTCGAAGTGCACGAAGATGCCCTGGATACGGTGCGTGAAGCGGTGGCCGAACGCATGCGCTGTGCCGCGGAACTCGACGTGCCACTGGTGGTCGATATCGGCACGGGCGCCAACTGGGAACAAGCCCACTGACGCGCTTGCCGGCACCCATGACTTCTGGCCTATATGCCGGACAGCGGAACCAACACAATGTATTGATTTCAAAGCACATGAACCGGGAATAAACCCATCTGAAACGGCGCTTTGAACTTTCCTTTGCCGGCCCCATCTAATGTTTTGGACGCACGCAACGGCGTCCGGCTTCACTCACCTCCCTGAGTGGACCCAGGGGATCGCGTCCCTCCCCAGATGGCGATCCCCCGCCCCGAGAACTCCCCCCTGGTTCTCGGGGCATTTTTTTGCCTGCGCGCCGACCCGTTTCAGGATGATGCTGTATCGGTGTACTCGAACAGGTTAAGCACCTGGTCCACGCCGCGCGTGTTGCGCGCGTTGTCGATCACCGCAGCCGCCTCGGCGTGGCTCACCAACCCCATCAGGTACACCTTGCCGTGGGCCACGGTGATGGACACCACGCTGGGATCGAAGCCCGGGATATCGGTGATGTCCAGCAGGCCGGTCTTGATGCGGGCGCCCAGCGCGTTGTCCTTGCGCCGCGCCCAGAATCCCTGTTCCGGCAGAATATCCAGCTGATTCACCAGCCGGCGCATGCCGATAAAGCCACTGGCCAGCTCGCCGGCCTTGCGTTTGGCGCTTTCGTCGGCCACCTCGCCGACCAGCAACACCACGCGGTTGTACACCACCACGCGGATGCGGTTGTGGCTGGCGAGCGCGCGGTCGGCCTTGATGGCGTTGGCCACCGACCACTGCAGGTTGCGGTCGTTGATGATGGTGCTGGCCGAACGCCGGTCCTGGGCCACGTTCACGCCGGTGGCGGCCGCGGCAGCCACGCCGCCCACGACAGCCGCGGTGCAGCCCGGCAGCAGCAACACCATGGCAGCCGCCAAAAGAAGGAGTCGGATGCTTTTCATGTCGCTTGCTCGTCCTCAGTACGCTTCAAATGCATTGGGTATCCACTCGGGTTCGCCGTCGGCATCGCCGAAGGCCAGCACATCAAAGCGGCAAGGTTGTTGGGCGCGCTGCGGATTCGCCTGCAGATACAGACTGGCGGCGCGCACCAACTTGCGCTGTTTGCTGGCCGTCACCGAGGCCACGGCGCCACCGTAACCGCCATGCTGACGATAACGCACTTCGATGAACACCAGCATCTCGCCCGACTCCATCACCAGATCCAGCTCGCCGTAGCGGGTGTTGAAGTTGCGTTCCACCAGCCGCATGCCCTGCGCGCGCAAGAATGCCAGCGCGCGGTCTTCGTAGCTGTCGCCAGTGGCCCGGCGCGGGGTCGTCATGGATTCTGCGGCAGTGGCATGCCCGCGTCACCGACCAGTGCGCCGGTCACGGGCGTGGCCACGCCGTTGATGAACGTGGCCCAGATGGGTGTACGCCGGATGCGGCCGAAACTGTCCATGGTCAACTGGCCGGTCGCGCCGGGGAGATAGCTGCCCGGGTGGCTGCGGAGCCAGTCAAGGTAGGGCATCAAGGCGAAGGCATCCATGCCGAAGGCAAACAACCGTGCTGCCGGCCCGCGGATGCTCGGATTCTCCTCATCCAGGCTGGCACGGTCGACAATCCCGGACTGGGCTCCGAACAACCACGGCACGTCGCAGAACACCACGCCGTCGAGGTCACGATCCAGGCCGACATTGGTCTCGCCAGCATAGATATGCGAGGTCGCAAACAAGGGCTGGGTCACCCGGGCGATGCGCAATTGCGGCACCAGCAAGCGCCCCTGGCGCGGCCCCATGGCGATGAATACGCCGGTGGCCGGCCCGGCATTGGCCAGCAAGGCCTGGATGGCACTGGCGTAATTGACCTGGGTGCGCGGCAGGGTTGCCGTGCCGGTCACCGTGCCGCCATTGCCCTCGAACTGCGCCTGGAAAGCTCCGGCGGCACGCTGCGCCCAGTCAGTATCGGCCTCGAAGATCACCGCCTGGTTCAGGCCTCGCATGCGCATGCGCATGGCCACGCGTGCGCCCTCGGCCTCGGGCGGCATGGCGAATTCGCTGCTGCCCGCAGGCGGCATGCCCTGGTCCGGATGGTTCAAAGCCAGCACCGGCACCGGCAACGCATCGCGTCGGAACACGGCCGCCACACCGGCCGACGACAGCGGCCCCACCACCAGTTCCACGCCAGCGGCCAACGCCTCGCGATAGGCCTGCAGCGCACCCATGGGGCTGCCGCCGGTATCCAGCACATCGAGCTGCATGTTCGCGGTATGTGACGCATCCCGGGTCCAGGCCTGCATGAAACCGTCATGCACGGCCTTGCCGGCCGCCTGCAGAGCACCGCTCATGGGCAGGATCAAGGCCACTTTTTGCAATGGCACATAGCCTTCGGCGGTAACCTTCGTATGGCCGCTCGTCGGCAACAGCGTGCCCACCGGATATTGCGGCTGCGGCATGGTCGTCGGCAAGGACTTGCCACTGGCCTCCAGGGCCTCGCTCACCCACACGCGCAACGGATCCTGTGCCCCCAGGCTGGAGGCCCTGGCCTGCAACTCGGCCGGGTCCATGCCCTGCAACAATTGCAGCAACTGCTTTTCGTTCTGGCCGCGGTCAAAGCCGGCCAACAAGGCGTTCATGTCCATGCGCACGCGTGCCGCTTCCAGCGGTTGACCCGCGGCTGCCAGCGCACGCGCGCGCAGTTCCTGGCCACGCAAGCGCCACTTCTGCGGCAACTGGCCGGCATTGGACGTCAGCGTCAGGGCGCGCTCGACATCGCCGGCAGCCAGTGCCGCCCCGGCATTCAGCAAGTCAAACTGGATGCCCTCGGCAAAACTCAGTCCCCTGGGTTCGATACGCTGCAGAACACCGCTGGCACGCGTCCAGTTGCCCAGCTGGCGAAAATTTTCCGCCGCATTGAGCAGATAACCATCCCGCCAGGCCTTGTATTCCCGCGCCAGACGCAGCCACTCGGCCGCCGCGGCGGCATAATCACCCTGCTGCTGTTGCGCCTCGACCCGTTGCACCGCTGCAAGCTGTGCGGTCGACGGCGCTTGTGGCACCGTGGCACAACTGGCCAGCAAGACCAGCAACAGCGGGACAAGCATCCGCAAGACAACACTTCTGTATGGCGCCATGGACAAGCTCCTTTGCGTACCTGCCGATGATAACGGATGGTGCCGGCCTCGACACATTCCGCCCAGCCATTACACTGGCTCACTGGCCATGCAAGGTTTGTCCCATGCCGCAGGAAACCGGCACCCTCGCCGTCGTCGCCACGCCCATCGGCAACCTCGATGACATCAGCCTGCGCGCCTTGCGTACCCTGACCGAGGCCGACCTGATCGCGGCCGAGGATACTCGTCACACACGCAAGCTGCTGGTCCACCACGGCATCAAGCCGCAGGCGATGCTGGCTTTGCACGAACACAACGAGGCCCGGGCGCTGGCCACGGTGCTGCAACACCTGCACAGCGGCGACAATGTGGCACTGGTCTCGGATGCCGGCACGCCGCTCGTGAGCGATCCGGGCTTTGCGCTGGTGCGCGCCGCACGCGAAGCAGGCCTGCCGGTGACGCCTTTGCCGGGTGCCTGTGCCGCCATCGCGGCGCTGTCCGTCGCCGGGCTGCCAACCGACCGCTTCGCTTTTGAAGGTTTCCTGCCCACAAAGAGCGCCGCGCGCCGTGCCCGCATCCAGGCGCTCACCGATGAACCCCGCACGCTGGTGCTGTACGAGTCCAGCCACCGCATCGCCGCCACCCTGGCCGACCTCCGCGACATCCTCGGGACGGACCGCCAGGCCGTGCTGGCACGCGAACTGACCAAATTGCACGAGACCGTGCTGGCGCAGCCCCTGGGCGAACTGGCCGGGCGAGTCGCCGACGATGCCGACCAGCAACGCGGCGAAATCGTGCTGTTGGTGGCCGGCCAGGCAGACAATGCCGCAGCCGCCCTGGCCGAAGGCCGGCGCGTGCATGCCATTCTTGCGCCCCACCTGCCTCCGGCCAAGGCCGCCAGGCTCGCCGCCGCCATCACCGGGGCGCCACGCAAGGCGCTTTACGGCGGCACCAAATGAGGAGCCTGGGCGGCAGAAACACAAGCGGCTGCGGCTGCGCCCTTTTGGCCCGAT
>CAZOXZ010000130.1:0-6982 GCA_964583865.1 uncultured Rhodanobacteraceae bacterium
GAATCATCATCGTGTCGTTGCTGAGAATGACGCGGATGCGCTCGCCGTACGGGAAATGGATCGGCTTGGCATCGGCCAACTTGATGCCATCGAAAGACCACATGAAGCGGTTCATGTTGCCGGTCAGGTGCAGCTCGATCTCGCGGCTGACGTCGCCGCCGTACAAGGAACCACCGACCGAATGCAGATCGGCATACGTCAGCACGCGCCGGCCGTTGTCGCGCAGGCCGGGGCCGGGGTCATCGAGGTTGGTGCGTGGATGGTCGATGCGCATGGCCGCGCCGGGATTGCCGAATTCGCTGCTGGCGTGCCGCGCCGTGACCCTGCCCTGCCCGGCCGTTCCGTGGCCCGCTGAATGAGCGCCTGATGGCTGATGTCCACCACCGTGATGCGCACCACCGTGCTGCCCGGCCATCGCATGGTCGTCAGTACTTGCGCCGTGATGTCCGGCATGCGGCATGTCGCCCATCATGTCGTACATCGCAAGGCGCGGGATCGCATCCATTTCCGGCACCTCGGCACGCATGCCGGCACGGGGCGCCAATGTGCCGCAGGCATAACCCGAGCGGTCGATGGACTGGGCAAACAGGCTGTAGGCGCGGTCCTGCGGACGCACGATGACGTCGTAGGTCTCGCCGGGTGAAAAGCGCAATTCGTCCACGCTCACCGGCTCGACATCCTGGCCGTCGGCAGCCACGACCTGCATTTCCAGCCCGGGAATGCGCAGGTCGAAGATGCTGTTGGCAGCACCATTGATGAGGCGCAGTCGCACGCGCTCGCCGGGCTCGAACAGGCCGGTCCAGTTACCGGCCGGCGTGGTGCCGTTCAGCAGGTAGGTGTAGGCCATGCCGCCGATGTCGACCAGGTCGCGCGGGCTCATGCGCATCTGGTTCCACATGCGTCGCTCGGCCATGGCGGCGCCAATGCCCCGCTCGGCCACGTCACGCACGAACTCGCGCATGGTCGGCATGGTGGTGACAAAATACTCGCTGCGGGTCTTCAGTATCTCGAACACGCGCGCCGGGTCCATGTCCGTCCAGTCGCTGAACATCACGACATGCTCGCGGTCCGCGGGCCAGCGCTCGCCGCCGGCGGGCTCGATGACCAGCGGCGCGTACACGCCCGTCTGCTCATGAAAGCCGGCATGGGCGTGGTACCAGTAGGTGCCGCTTTGCTTGAGCGGGAAACGGTAGGTGAAACTTTCCCCCGGCGCGATGCCGTCTACGCTGAAGCCCGGCACGCCGTCCATTGCCACCGGTACCAACAACCCGTGCCAGTGGATGGCGGCCAGGGAATCAAGCTTGTTGCGCACTTGCAGGGTGACGGTGTCGCCCTGGCGCATGCGCAGCACCGGTCCCGGCAGGCTGCCGTTGATGGTGGTGGCAACACCGGGTTTGCCGGTGAAATTGACGGCCGACGGTGCCAGCTCCAGGCGGAACGTCGAGCCGTTCAGAGATTGCAGGTGATTGGCGCGTGCGCGTTGGGCAGCGCTGGCACGGCTCGGATTGAGCAGCCCAAGGCTGGCCGCGGCACCGCCAATGGCCACGCCACGCACGAAGCGTCGCCTGGACCACGAGCCCGGGCCATGGGATGAATGGGTCATGAAATTCTCCAGTACACAGGTGTCCCGATCGGCAGGTCGCCGCGGGACAAGAAAGACGTGACGGTTGTCAGGCCGTTACGCTGTTTCAGGCGACTTGTGCACGTGGAGGTGGATTGGGTGGCGCGCGGTGGTGTTCGGTGACAGCCACGATTGCGGCAGGCAGAACAGGCATCCGCAGCACGAATGCACGCAAGGGCGCTGGCCCGGGAACCAGCACGCCCATGGCGCAGACGGCAGCACAATGGCAGCCGTCCCCGGCATGCGGCGATGGCTGCGGCGTGCCTTCGTCACAACAGGCGTGCATGGCAGGGCTTGCCAGCTGTGCCGGCATGGCACCCGTCACTTGAGGCGCCCCGTGGGCTGATGCCGGCACGGGCAACGCCATGGCCGCGACCACCATGGCCAGGCACGCCAACGTGCCGAGCAACAAGTTGGCACGCAAGAACAATGGCGTGCGAAACATGGGGACATCCATGCTCGCATCATACGATCAGGCGTCGTACGCAGGCAACCATTGCTGCAAACGGATTCTGCGGCGGCGCTACGGAGATTGCAGGGTCACGCCAGCCGCATGCAGCCCTTGGTGGATCACACGGGCAAAATCGGCGGCATCCGGGCGGTCGCCGTGGATGCACAGCGTGTCTGCAGTGATCTTGATGGCGCTGCCGTCAACGGTCGTGACGCTGCCATCGCGCACCAATCGCACGGCCTGCGCCAGGCCCTCGTCCGGGTGGGTGATCACGGCATCGTCGCGCTGCCGCGGCGCCAGCGAGCCATCGGCCAGGTAACGCCGGTCGACGAAGGCTTCATGCAACACGGCCAGGCCGGCTTCATGCGCCAGAGTGACCAGCTGTCCGCCAGCCAGCCCCACCATGCGGATCGCAGGTGCCACCGCCCTTGCCGCGTCTACCACGGCTTCAGCCAGTGCTTCATCGGACTCCAGCATGTGATACAGCGCGCCATGGGGTTTCAAGTGACCGACCGCAACGCCCTGCCCGGCGGCGATGGCGATCAAGGCACCCAGTTGTGCCTGCACCAGGGCATACAGTTCATCGACGCTGATGGCCATGGCCCGGCGGCCGAAACCGAGTTTGTCCGGCAAGCCGATATGCGCGCCGATGGCGACCTCGGATGCAACGGCGGCAGCCACGGTGCGTTGCATCGTCAGTGGGTCACCGGCGTGGCCGCCACAGGCGATATTGGCCGAGGTGATCCACGGCATGACCGCGGCATCGGCACCCATGGTCCAGGCACCAAAGGATTCACCCATGTCACAGTTGAGGTCGATGTGCTTGCTCACGGGTCCACCTCCAGGCGCGCACGAATGCGGGCCTGCCATTGTTGCAGTTCCTGCTGCTGGCGTGCAGTGGCGGCCTGCGCTTCGGCCATGCTGACTTCGCGAAGGACGATCTCGTCACCCGGTCGGCATTGCGCCAGACGCGGCAGATCGGCCCCGATGAGTTGGCCGATGCGCGCATAGCCACCGCTGACCGGGTGTTCGCAGCCGAAGATGATGGGCTGCCCGTTCGGTGGCAACTGGATGCTGCCGTCAAGGCTGGCCGCCGTGACAATGCCACCGGCCTCGGCCTGACGCAGTACCGCGCCTTCCAGACGACAGGCCACGCGATTGCTGTCCTTGCTGATGCGGAAACGTGTCGCAAGCAATGTGCGACGTGAGGCGTCATCCAGCCGTTCCATTTCCGGCCCGGGCAGGAAGCGCAACTGAACCGGTGTGCCCCCGTGGTCCCACGCCGAACAGTCGATGCCCCAATCGGGCGGCGAGGTCGGCCGTTTTCCGGCCTCACCCAGCGGCAAGCGATCGCCGGCCTTCGGCATCGGTGGCCCAAGCCCGGCGTTGACATCACGCGAACGGCTGCCCAGCCAGGCCGGTACAGCCAGGCCTCCGGCCACGGCCAGGCAGGCACGGCAACCGGACCGCAAGGGGCCGAGACTGAGCGTGTCGCCGGCGCCGAGCCGGTACGGCCGCCCCCGGTGCAAGGCAGCATCATTGATTCGTGCCTGTGGCAAGGCCGGGCCGACCACCGCAACCCAGGTCTCGGCCAGTGCCTTGTAGCGCCCGCCGATGAGCGTCACTTCCAGCGCACAGGCATTCTCGGCATTGCCGACCAGCGCGTTGGCCAGGCGCAGGGCAACGCGATCGGCGGCCCCTGCCCGGCCGATGCCGAGGTGTGCAAAGCCGGGCCGGCCAAGGTCCTGGGGCGTATCCAGCAAGCCTGTGGCCAGCACTTCAAGCATCGGCCTGCTCCGCGGCAAGCTGGTCAAAGACATCGGCGCTGACGGGCTCGAAACGCACACGATCGCCCGGACGCAACAACGTCGGCCGATCCTCGTTCGCGGCATCGAACAATGGCAAGGGTGTGCGCCCAAGAAGCTGCCAGCCACCGGGCAGTTCTGCCGGATAAATGCCGGTCTGCGCCCCGCCGATGCCGACCGAACCCGCCGGCACACGCACGCGGGGCGTGGCACGCCGTGGCATGTGCAAGGCCGGATCCAGGCCCAGCAGGTAGGTGAAGCCGGGCGCGAACCCCAGCATGGCCACTTGGTACTCGACGGCCGTGTGCCGGGCAATCAGCTCGGCAACGCCCAGGCCGCAATGTCGCGCCACGTCCTCCAGATCCGCGCCACAGCAGCCGCCGTAACACACCGGTATCCGGTGCAATGTCGTCTTGCCTTCCGTCTTGCCTGTCGCGGCCGGCAAGGCGCTGATTGCCCGCCACAACGCGGCATGCGGGCCATCGGTCTGCGACTGCCACGCGCGGGGCTGGAAGCGCAACAGCACGCTGGCGTAAGCTGGCAGCACTTCCTCGACACCTGGCAGCCGGGCCATTCGGATGCGTTGTGCCAGTTGCCGCGCGGCGGCGTTGACGGCGCTGTCCACACGTTGCTCCAGCTCGATCAACAGCGCGGATTCGGCCAGCGCCAGCACCCTCAATCCGGCCTCTTGTGCCAGCGTCAACATCAGCGTCGGGCCCGGAAAAACTGCCGCAGGAGCTCGCCGGATTCTGTCGCCAGCAGGCCGCCAGACACCTCGATGCGATGGTTGTGGCGTGTGGAAACGAGCGTGTCGAAAACGCTGCCCGCCGCGCCGGTCTTGGTGTCGTCCGCGGCGTACACGACGCGTGCCACGCGTGCATGAATGAGTGCCATTGCGCACATGCTGCATGGCTCCAGTGTGACATACAACGTGGTGCCGGTGAGCCGATGGTTGCCAAGCTTCTGACCGGCCGCGCGCATGGCCACGATTTCGGCATGGGCCGTCGGGTCATGCAAGCTGATGTTGCGATTCCAGCCCTCGCCCAGAAGCTCGCCGTCCGCCACCAGCACCGCACCGACAGGAATCTCGTCCTCGGCATCGCGGCCATGCACGGCCAGCGTCAGTGCATGGCGCATCCAGTCATGGTCAGCCTTGGTGAATGCGGGCGTCCCGGTCATTCCCACTCAATTGTTGCCGGGGGGTGAGTGCAACCGCTTGCGAACTGCCGGTGACAGTTCGCGGCTGCACGAACGCCCGGCAGGGATGCCGGGCCGGAGGATGGTACCAGGGATGGTGATTCCTGGACGTTGATCATTCCCATTCGATAGTGGCAGGTGGGTGAGTGCAACCGTATGCGAACTGCCGGCGACAGTTCGCGGTTGCACGAACGACCGGCATGGATGCCGGGCCGGGGGATGGCACCAGGGATGGTGACTTCGAGCCGATTCCCGGTCATTCCCACTCAATTGTTGCCGGGGGCTTCCCACTAACATCATAAACAACCCTCGAAATTCCTTCTACCTCATTGATTATGCGACTGGAAACCTTGCCAAGGAAGGCGTGCGGCAGTTCGGCCCAGCGGGCGGTCATGAAGTCGATGGTCTCCACGGCGCGCAAGGCCACCACCCAGGCGTAGGCGCGCTGATCGCCGACGACGCCAACCGAGCGCACCGGCAGGAACACGGCGAAGGCCTGGTTGACCTTGTCGTACAAGTCCGCCGCGCGCAGCTCCTCGATGAAGATGGCATCGGCACGGGCCAGCAGCTCGACGTACTCGCGTTTGACCTCGCCCAGCACGCGCACGCCCAGGCCCGGTCCCGGGAAAGGGTGGCGGTACACCATGGCCGGTGGCAGGCCCAGCTCGACGCCGATGCGACGCACCTCGTCCTTGAACAGGTCGCGCAGCGGCTCGACCAATTTCAGGTTCATGTGTTCGGGCAGGCCGCCGACGTTGTGATGGCTCTTGATGACATGCGCCTTGCCGGTGCGGCTGCCGGCCGACTCGATGACATCGGGATAAATGGTGCCCTGCGCCAGCCAGCGTACGCCTTCGAGCCTTGCCGCTTCTTCCTCGAAAATCTCGATGAACAGGCGGCCGATGATCTTGCGCTTGGCCTCGGGGTCGTCAACGCCGGCCAGTTCGGCGAAATAGCGCTCGGCGGCGTTGACGCGGATAACGTGCACGCCCATGTGTTCGGCCATGGTGGCCATGACCTCATCGCCTTCGCGGTAGCGCAGCAGGCCGGTGTCAACGAACACGCACACCAGTTGCTCGCCGATGGCCCGGTGCAGCAAGGCGGCCACGACCGAGGAATCGACGCCACCGGAAAGGCCCAGCAGCACCTTGTCCTCGCCGACTTGATCGCGGGTTCGCGCAATCTGCTCCTCGATGATGGCCGGCGCCGTCCATGCCGCATCGCAGCCACAGATTTGCGTGACAAAACGTTGCAGCAAGGCCCTGCCCTGCAGCGTGTGCGTCACTTCCGGATGGAACTGCACCGCATACCATTGGCGCTCATCATCGGCCATGGCAGCAACCGGCACGCGCGGGTTGCCTGCGGTGGCGACAAAGCCCGGCGGCACCTCGACGACGTGGTCGCCGTGGCTCATCCACACGTCCAGACGACGCGCACCCTCGTGGTCGTCCAGATCCTTCAACAAGGCATCGGCGGCCAGGATATTGATCTCGGCGTGGCCATATTCACGGCCATTCACCGACGCCGTGCGCCCGCCAAGTTGCGCTGCCATGGCCTGCATGCCGTAGCAAATGCCCAGCAAGGGCACGCCGGCGTCGAACACGGCTTGCGGGATCCGCGGCGGATCGTCATCGAGGGTCGATTCCGGGCCACCGGAAAGCACGATGCCGCTGGCACCAAAGCCGAGGATCTCCTGCGGGTCATGATCCCAGGCCCAGACCTCGCAGTACACGCCCAGCTCACGGATGCGCCGCGCGATCAGTTGCGTGTACTGGGCACCGAAATCGAGTACGAGAATGCGGTCACGGCGAAGGCTGTCACTTGCGTGCATGGGCGGTCGTTCCGGTGGTGACGAGAGACAGTGGTCAGCCGAGGTTGTAGTTCGGCGCTTCCTTGGTGATCTGGATG
>CAZOXZ010000131.1:0-6949 GCA_964583865.1 uncultured Rhodanobacteraceae bacterium
GTCCGGCAAGGGATGGGCGGTGACCTGAAGCGTGTAGAGGGTATGTCCGTCCTCGTCCCTGACCCGCATCGTGGCGCGCTTGTTGGTCTGCACCACCAGCGTCGGGCTGGCAAAGTCCGCGCCGTTGACGGAGCGTGGTCAGAACAACTTTCGGCGCGTGGCCGGCGAACATCGGAAAGTGGTTCTGGCTTCGTTTTTCAGTTGTGGGGTGCGTTGTACAGATGCCCTTGCATGCCGATGAAGGCGTCGCGGATGGTCGTCATGGAGCCGAGCTGTCGCCTGGCGTCGTTGGTGCCGCCGTAGCGGATGCGCAGGAAGTCTGCCAGTTTGCCGGGAGCCAGTTCGCCGACGCCGTGATTGACGTAGGCATCCAGCACGAAGTCCAGGAAGCCGCGCATCTCGCGCTCGTAACCGGCCAGGCCGTCGGTGCGCGCACGCTTGGCGCGGTCGCGCCGGGACTGTGGAGCCAGGTTGAAGCGAACGTAGGCCAGCACGTCGAAAATGTCGGAGTCGGGGGCGTCGATTAGACGTTGCATGTCGCCAAGGCGGTCCTCGTCGTAGCCGAGGTCGGACAGGCGCTGCAGCAGCGCTTCACGGCGCTGCGGGTCGCTCCACAGCTCGCGCAACTGATCCGGTGTACGGATCAGGCCGTCCAGGTCGCCGAACAACTGTTGCATGAACTCTGTGGCGGAGATGGGCCGGCCATCGTGCGACCAGTAGCTTGTCTCCGCCAGATAACGAATGCTGCGTTCCCTGCCGTCGGCCAGCTTGACGACGATTTTTTCCGCGGGCTCGGGGTCCTCCTCGATACCGCCCGGTGGTTCATCCACCGGCGGGTCGCTGGTCGGCTTGGGCCCCGTGGGTTGTCCCGGTGGCAGCGGCTCGCCGTCCCATTCGGGATCGTTGAAGTGCTCGTATGCCCTGACGAAGTCGTAGATGGTGAAAAAGTACTTGCCGTCGAACACGCGCGTGCCGCGACCGATGATCTGCTTGAACTCCACCATCGACCTGATCGGCCGCAGCAGCACGATGTTGCGTACGTTGAGTGCATCGACGCCCGTGGACAGCTTGTGCGAGGTGGTGAGGATGGTCGGCAGCGACTTTTCGTTGTCCTGGAACTGGCGCAGGTGCTGCTCGCCCAGCTTGCCGTCGTTGGCGGTGACGCGCACGCAATAGTCGGGATCGGAGCTGGACTTGATCTGGTTGATGTAATCGCGCACCCGCGCGGCGTGCTCCTGCGTGGCGCAGAACACCAGCGTCTTCTGGCTTTGGTCGATCTGGTCCATGAACTCGGCCACGCGGCTTTGTTCACGTGCGTCGATGCGAATTTTGGTGTTGAAGTCGGCTTCGCCGTATTCGCGTTCCGGATCGATCTGGCCGCTCAGGACCGTGTCGCCGTCGCTGAACTTGTAGCTGTCCAGCGTGCTGGCCATCTGGCGCACCTTGAAGGGGGTCAGGTAACCGTCGTTGATGCCTTGCTTGAGCTTGTAGCTGTACACCGGCTCGCCGAAGTACGCGTAAGTGTCGACGTTGGCATCGCGCTTGGGCGTGGCCGTCATGCCCAGCTGCACGGCCGGGGCGAAGTGCTCCAGGATGCCGCGCCAGGTGCTCTCGTCGCGCGCGCCGCCGCGGTGGCACTCATCCACCACGATGAAGTCGAAAAAGTTCGGCGCGTAGCCCTCGACGGTGAACTCGGGTTCGCCGTTCACCTCGCGGCCGGTCATGAAGGTCTGAAAAATGGTGAAGAACACGCTGGCGTTCTTCGGCAAGCCGCCGCGCTTGCGGATTTCGTCGGGGCTGATGCGGCACAGGGCGTCGGCCGGAAAGGCGCTGAAGGCGTTGAAGGCCTGGTCAGCAAGGATGTTGCGGTCGGCCAGAAACAGGATGCGCGGCCGCCGCGTCGGCTCACCGGACAGGTTCCAGCGGGCATGGAACAGTTTCCACGCGATCTGGAAGGCGATGCCGGTCTTGCCGGTGCCGGTGGCGAGCGTCAGCAGGATGCGTTTGTCGCCACGGGCGACGGCATCCAGCACGGCCATGATGGCGTTGTGCTGGTAGTAGCGCGGCTGCCACTTGCCGCCGGCAGTCTCGAATGGCACCTCGCCGAAGCGGTCACGCCAGTCGTTGCCTTCCGGGAAGCAGCGTTGCCACAGTTCCTGTGGCGTCGGAAAGGGCAGGGCCATGTCGCCCTCGGCGCCGGTCAACATGTCGATGCCGTACCAGCCGATGCCGTTGGTGGCCCAGGCGAAGCGCGTCTGCAGCCGGGTGGCGTAGTCCTTGGCCTGGCCGACACCTTCGGTGTGACCGAGCCCGGCACGCTTGGCCTCGATTACCGCCAGCCGGCGACCACGGTAGCCCAGCACGTAGTCGGCCGACAACGGGTTGACGCGTCCGCCAGCGGTGATACGGCCCCTGGAAATGGTCATCTCGCGGCGGATGCGCGAGCCTTCCACCACGCCCCAGCCGGCAGCACGGAGCACCGGATCGATGCGGTTGGCACGGGTATCGGCTTCGGTTTCACGCATCGCTTGCGTAGCCCCCTTCGCGTTGCGCGCGGATGGCCAGCACCAGCACCGAATCGATGATGGGCAACCAACGATACAACGCGACGTAGCCGCGCGAACGCCGGCCGATCACCAGCTCACGAGTTTCGCTCCGGGCGGGCCGGCCGATCAGCGGATTGCCGGTGAGGATCTCCAGTGCGTCCATGATCTCGCCGGCCCGCGTGTCGGCATCCGCGCTTTCGTGCTGCCGCAGGTGCTCCACGATGCGCTCGAGATCGGCCAGCGCGTCGGGCGTGAGGCGGACGTGCGCCACGTCAGCCGTTCAGCTTGCGCGGTACGGGGCGTTGGGCCGGACGGCCGGCCAGCCGGTCCTCGAGGTAGCGCCGCGCCTCGTCCCACGGAATGCTCATGCCGGTTTGCAGGAACTCTTCGTAGCGGCGCTCCGCCTCGGCATGAAAGTCGGCGCGTCGCTCGGCGGCATCGGTCTTTTCGGCAATGGCCTCCAGCATGAAGCCGTGCGCCGTGGTGCCAGCTTCCCTGGCCACCGCGGCCACGCGGGCCTTGAGTTCGTCCGGCAGGCGGATGGTGGTGGTGCTCATGGCAGGCTCCGGCATCGCGAGGACATGGTACGAATGTAGCACATTTGTGTTACAAGCGACGCGGTTGGGCCGGAACCCTCTCGCAGCGGATGCACGAACCTTCCACCACGCCCCAGCCGGGGTCACGCAGTACGCGGTCGATGCCGTTGGCGCGGTGTCGGCTTCGGTACCACGCATGGCTTCAGCCCAGGTCGAGAAAACGGCGCAGTGCGCGACCCACAAGGTCAAGCGTATCGGCATCCACGCGGCCGACGCGCCGCCCGAGGCGTTGTTTGGGCACCGCGGCGGGCTTGTCGATCATGATCTGCGAAGGCTTGCGCAGGCCGTTGCTCTCGGTGGGCCGAAGGTCGATGCGGAACAGTGGCAGTTCATGCACCGCACTGGTGATGCGCAGCACCACCAGCGATTCCAGCGCGTCGAAGGCATCGTGCTGAATCACCAGTGCGGGCCGTGGCTTGCCGTAGTCGCCCGCGATCGCAATGGTCACGATGTCGCCACGTTTCACGTCCATTCGCGGTCAAAAGCTTCCAGATCGGCATCCAGCTCGCGTAACACGGCCGCCTCGTCGGCACCGGGTTCGCGAACCATGCGCGCCGCGGCCAGCGACTGGCGGCGGGCCTCGCGTGCGAAGGAACGCTGGTGCTCGGCCTCGATCCGCTTGCGGGCGATGTCGCGCAACAGCGCGCCCAGCGAGCGGTGGTCACGCTTGGCCAGCGCGACCAGCTCGGCCTTGAGCCCTGGATCGACCCGGAAGGTCACCGATTCATGCTGGCGGATGTCGGGCATGGCGGTCTCCACACGATGGCCTGCTTGCATTGCGTAAGCACATTGTACGTGCATTCGGGTGGGACGTGCCACACGACGCGCCGGTCGGGAGGGTTGGCGTCAGCTCGCCGGCAAAGGCGCCGCGCGCAGGAGCGCGCCTGCGCGCGATCGATGCCCGGAATGGTCGCCTGCAGGCAGGCTCCTGCACGGGCGGGTCAGGTCAGCTCACCGGCAAAGGCTTTTTGCAGGATGGATTGGCGGAGGGCGGCGATGTCGGTGAGCTTGCACTGCAGCGTGTCGGTCAATCTGTCCACGAGTTCCAGCGAACGTTCCAGTCGGCGCGCCACTTCTTCCTGTACGGACAAGGGCGGAAGTACGAACGACAACTCACGTACGTCCTTGATGTTTATTTGCGTCAGTGCCGTGCCGTACGTGTGGGCCGCTACCTGCTGCTGGACAAATCGCGACCGCAACTGAAGGTTTGCGAAGCTCGGTAGAATCTTGTTCTGATTCCAACGAATCGGCACGATTCCTCGCGTCACATTGCCTCCCGCCAGCTCATCAGCAGCGATCGACATCGCACCTGTGCTGCCTCGTACACACAGTAAAGCTTCTCCGCCGCGCAAAGTGGTGCGTCGGTAACTGTTTGCGCGACTCGGATTAATGGTTTTCAGGCCAGTCGCCGTGACGATTCGACCCTTCAAATCAACAGGGCGAACTACCGGTAGCCCTCCGTCCACCTCTTGCCCCGGCTGCACGATGCCGTAAGAAAGCGTACAGCTCGCCTCCACCAGTTCCTTGAGGGGTAGTGTACTGTTCTCACTTGCCAACTGTGCGAACGGTTCCTCAAGCGTTCCCTCCTGCAGATCCCCTGCATCTGCCAAGTTCTCCTCGGCGTTGGCGCGGGCGCGGTCGAGGGCGGCGAAGGCCTGGTCTAGCACCGCGACGATGCGCTTTTGCTCGGTCAGTAGCGGCAACTGCAGCGTTCTGGCATACACATCGTTCCGATTGATGCCGGGCTTTACGCCGCGCGCCATGGATGGCAGGTCCAGCGTACGCAGGCCGTATTCCATGAAGTTGAAATCGAGACGGCTCTCGTCGTGCTCTGTGTAGTACGTGACGTCCAGTGGCCAGAAGGGTCCATCGACGCGCGTGATTTCGCCAGCGGAACCCTTGCGGCCGATGACCAGTGTTGGCCCGGCGGCAAGCGCTTTGTCCGCGTGATCCTTGATGCCATTGGCGCCGTAGACGGGCACGTTCCCAGTAGCGTTGCGTTCCGCTTTCGGCAGTGCTTTCCCGTAATTGAGGGTCAATACATCACCGAGCGGGATGGTTTCCCATTCGGGATGCTTCGTCGACATGGCCGCGTTCACAACAGCCCCCGCACTTCTTCCAGCAACTTCGCCGTCTCGGCATCCCGCGCCAGCATGGCGTCGATGATCTCGGCGGGTTCGCGCAATGGCTCGGGTTCGGGCTCGTTGGGGTTTTTGACCGCGAGATCCCAGGTGTCGTGGTCGATGTCGGCGGTGCTGACCGTCCAGCTGTGTTCGCTGTCGGCCTTGGTGGCCTGGAGCTTGACGAATTCGGCCAGATCGTCATCGTTGAGCGGGTTGGTCTTGCCCAGCGAGCGGCCCGGGGTGAGCTGGTAGTACCAGATCTTGCGGGTCGGCGCGCCCTTGGTGAAAAACAGCACCACGGTCTTGACGCCGGCGCCCTGGAAGGTGCCGGAGGGGCAGTCGAGCACGGTGTGCAGGTCGCAGGTTTCCAGCAGCTCCTTGCGCAGGGCGACGCTGGCGTTGTCGGTGTTGCTGAGGAAGGTGTTCTTGATGACCACGGCGCCGCGGCCGCCGGCCTTCAGCTTGCGCATGAAATGCTGCAGGAACAGGTAGGCCGTCTCGCCGGTGTCGATGGGGAAGTTGTGCCGCACTTCCTTGCGCTCGGAGCCGCCGAAGGGTGGATTGGCCAGCACGATGTCGTGGCGGTCGGCCTCGCGGATGTCCATGACGTTTTCGGTCAGCGTGTTGGTATGGCGGATGGCCGGCGCGTCGATGCCGTGCAGAATCATGTTCATCACGCCCAGCACGTAGGCCAGCGGCTTCTTTTCCTGGCCGTGGAAGGTCTTGCGTTGCAGCGTGTCCCACTCGCTGGCGGACAGGTCATCGCGGCGCATGGCTTCCCAGGCTTCGCACAGGAAGCCGCACGAGCCGCAGGCGCCGTCGTAAATGCTCTCGCCGATTTGCGGGGCGGTGACCTTGACCATGGCACGAATCAGCGGCCTCGGCGTGTAGTACTCGCCGCCGTTGCGTCCGGCATTGCCCATGCGCTTGATGCGGTCCTCGTACAGCGCCGAGAGCTGGTGGCGGGCCTTGCTGGTGCCGAAATCCAGGCTGTCGATGATGTCCAGCGTATCGCGCAGCACGTAGCCGGAACGGAAGCGGTTGTGCAGCTCGGCGAAGATCTCGCCGATCTTGTATTCCAGCGTGTCCGGATCGTCCGCCTGCTCGCGGAAGGTTTCGAGGTAGGGGAAAAGTTCGTCGTTGACGAAGTCGACGAGGTCGTCGCCGGTCTGCTGCGCGTCGAGGTTCGAGCTGCCGTCGGCGTTCCGGGGCATGGCCCAGTTGCGCCAGCGGAAGGGCGTGTCCAGCAGCGGCGTGTAGTCGTGGCCTTCCAGCTCGGCCTCGTCCTGCCATTGCTGTTCCATGTCGTCGAGGTACTTCAGGAACAGCAGCCAGGATGTCTGCTCGGCGTAGTCCAGCTCCGAGGACAGGCCCTCGTCGTTGCGCATGACGCGGTCGAGGTTGTTGAAGGCGTTTTCGAACATCACGGGCCGCACAAAAGCAGCATCATACCAACAGGTGATGTCCGGGCCAGGCAGGGCGAATCGGGCCGCGGCACGATGACCGCGGCGGGGGGCGTCATGACGCAGCCGCTCAGCGGCCGGGCCGGGTGACGGTCAGTGTGATGTGCAGTTTGCCGGTGGCGAGGGTCAGCGGCTGGCCCAGCGTGACCAGGACCGAGGTATTGACCGAGCCGGCCTGGCTACTGAAACCGAGATCGAGACCGGCGTCCACCGGCCGGTTG
>CAZOXZ010000132.1:0-6905 GCA_964583865.1 uncultured Rhodanobacteraceae bacterium
CTGTATAATCAGTGTGTTGTGGCGATAACGCCCTGTGAGATCACGGATTCAGGTAGAAGTGAAAGGTCGGGTTGCCGGTTGAGCTGACTCCTATTTGACCTGGGCAATTCTCGACAATACTTCTCAGGTAAAGGTTTGATGTCGATGCACTTGCAAGTGCGTACGCCTTTCGAACTTGGACGCGCGACGGGTCCGAAAAAACAAACCGCTGAACGAGCCGCTGGTTACGAAAGTCGCCCAACAACCCCGCCCACATCAAAGCTGCAACAACCTCCGCGTCGCTCGCGTCCGGATCGTCTCCAAGGCGCGCCTTGTCTGCTGCAAGAAAGGCCTTGTAAGGACTGTGAGACTGCCCAGCCAACGTTCGAACAAGGTCCTCATCGGTAATGTACTGGGGATGGTCACGATAGAAATCTGCTAGAGTCTTGCCTTTGGCCAGGTAGTCCTCAATCCCTCTGGCTCTTTCCTGAATATTGCGACTACGCAACAGGAATGCGGCTTTCAGATTGCCTCGCTTCGCCATCGACCGCAGTGTAGCTCTCGACATCGACTGGGCCGCAAGCACCTCCTCGGGCATCGGATAGCCGTGTTGCGCCATCCAAGCAACTGTCTCGCGGCTGTGGACACGGTACACGCCGTAATTCCGCTTGCTGAAAGCGCGCAGGATCTCCTGATCCTGCGCTGTGAAACGGCTCATCCAATCCTCAAAACTGGACGCGGTCTGCACCCGCTCGATACCTGCAATCCGGTACCGCGCCGGCACCGGTGCCGTGCCATCGTCTGCGACCTTGGGGGCAGGCCTCCCTGCGCCCCGATGATCGGCATCGGGCTTTGCGGTCGCCCGCCCATGGTCCTTCGGCACGTCCGCGACCCCTTCAGAGTTGGACAATGATTCGGCTGCCACTCGCGCTGAGTCAGGATCAGGTTCGTCAAACCACCAGAATCCACCCGCAAGCGCCAGCAAAATCAGAACCGTTCCACCAATATGCTTCGAGTTCACTGCGCACATCCATTCGCTTTCATGGCATTGCCCCAAGCAGAGCATTTCTTCGCCGCCTGAACATCATCGTAGGCAGTCCCCCCAGCATACGAAACTGCTATCGAATACTTGCCAGCATAGTCTTGGCAATCAGCGGGTGCTGAACTCGTCTCACAAAACACAGACATATCATCCTCGAAGTTGCTATCACGCTGCGCGCGAGACAGCAAACCAGCTGCATAGCAATAGTCATGTGCGTTACAGAAAGCCCCAAAGTCTATCGATGGATTGCCCTTGACTGGCGTTTCCGGATCACCGGAAAAGTCTGCCGTCCCCGGTAAGGAGCCAAAGATGTACAACCCCCCGCTTGCATAAAACTCCGACAAGATCCCCGACCCACAACCATTGGGAGCCCAAGCGGCACCACTCGCAGAAGGCGTGCCCGGTGCAGCCGGATAGTTACTCATACTACAGTCATCTGGCTTCAAATCAGCGAGCCAACCAGACAGGACTGCACAACTGCTCAACTAATTTGGTACTGAAACGTAATACCCTCTGACAATTACTGGCTGAGGCGGTTGCACACCGCCTGCCCACACTGTCCCACTGCCTCCAATAAAACATCCAAGGGGAATGAGACCCCAAGGATCGCACCCTAAGGGTACAAAAACAACTCCTGATTAGCCCCATCCCTCAGCCCGGAGTCGCAGCGTGTGAGACACCTTGGACCCATGATAAGCCCATGTTCTACACCGAGGGTGTCCATCATGGCTATCAATTGGGTTCAGTTTCAGAAGGGAATGTCGTTGGCAGAGTTCATGCACAAGTATGGCACCGAAGCGAAGTGCTACCGGGCACTGTACAAGGCACGGTGGCCCCGGGGCTTTCGCTGTCCAGCGTGCCATGGACGCCGTCGCTCGCGTTTCCGGCGTGAAGGTCGTGTCTACTATCAATGCCGCGGTTGCCGCCATCAAACGACACTGACGAGCGGGACTTTGTTCGCGCATACCAAGCTGCCTTTGACGACGTGGATGCTGGCGTTGTACCTGCTGACATCGACGAAGACCAACCTGTCAGCATTGGAGCTTAAGCGGCACTTGGGTGTGAACTACAAGGCGGCTTGGCGCATCAAGCACAAGGTGATGCAGGCCATGACGGAGCGCGAGGCCGCGCGGCGTCTCGACGGTTTCGTGCAGATGGATGATGCGTACCTCGGCGGTGAGCGCAACGGAGGCAAGAGCGGCAGGGGCGCGCCAGGCAAGCAGGCGTTTGTAACGGCTGTCCAAACCGACAAGGATCTGGAGCACCCATCGTACGCAGTCATGGAACCGGTCCGCAGCTTCGACAACGCATCGTTGCGAGACTGGTGCCAGCGCCGCTTGGCACCGGGAGGCGAGGTGTACAGTGACGGACTGGCCTGTTTCGGTCGTTGCATCGACACCGGAAGCGCCCATACGGTGCTGGTGACCGCAGGTGGCCGCGCCGCCTGCGAGATCCCCGGTGCACGTTGGGTCAATGTCGTGCTGGCCAACACCAAGCGAGCCATCAGTGGCCGGTATCATGCCTTCAAGCAGGGCAAGTACGCACGCCGCTATCTCGGCGAAGCCCAGTACCGATTCAACCGCCGGTTTCGCATGGCCGCGATGGTGCCACGACTGATGCGTGCCATGATGCTCACAAATCCATGGCCTGAGCCGGCTTTGAGGGCTGTGGGAAATTTTGATAGCTGAGGAACGGGGCTAATCAGGAAACAACTTGGCATCAGGGTGCGTGCACAGACAGGGCGGTTAATAAGTTCGCCACCCTGCTGTCGCCATTATTGCCAACGCGTAACCTGAGTTGGCTGCACTTGACGGAGATAGTCCAGAAGCGCGGAAACGTCACGCCACTCCTGACTGCTTGTAAACTCCTGCTTATAAAGGATATGCAAATCAGCACCTGGTATGCAAATACCCATACCAAAGCACGCAGTGAGCACCGCTAATGACTTTGGTCCGCATGGGCGACCGTAATCACATGTCAGCAATATCATGGCGTCTCGAATCACCTGTTGTCGACTTGCTGGATTCATATTGATCGCGGATTGGAACTGGCCTTCTAGATCCAAGAACTCGCCAACACCCAGCTGTGCCAGTTCATCGGCAACGACATGCGCCGTGACAGGATCCGGCCGTGCGCGCAGTGCACTGAGCGCAACGTCGATCGCTGCAGCAGATCCTTGTTCAGCGAACTGCTGACGTATTGCCTGCTCGATCGGCACATCAAACACCTCTATCGGGTGCTCATTCAGCAGAGCCAAGATTCTCCCGAACTCAGGAGACGAAATCACTTTCTCGCATTTCTCATGCGCCATCCTCAATGCTCTGACCTCCGCCGGGCGCGTTTCAAAACGTCCGATTGGTGGCGTTCCCAGCGGCAAAGCGGCCACTGACCGACAATCGTTTGCAATTTGCATTGCGAGGTGGGTTGCGGCGAGGCCAGCGCCCGCAGGCTCGCCCGCAAGCGCATCAAAACGCTGGGCGAGAGGGACGTTCGGATCCGCATAAAGCTCAGCTGCAGTGACGACACTCCGACCTGCGATTTTGCTCCTTGGGTTTCCAGCCAGATCTTTAGTGTCAGCGTCCGTCCTTGCGGAACTGGACCGCGGCATAGTCGTTGGCCGATGATTGGCTGGTGAATCAACAGACGATCGGAGCCAGACGACCCCGATCGCACACACAGTTGTTACTGCAACTACCGACAGCAACAACCAGATTCGATATCTGGCACTCAGACACATGGCGAAATCAGAGTGACAGGGATGGAGCTCTGCGGTGGTTGTGTCCAACGATACGTCGATCGTGTTCCATCCGAGAACGGAATCCGATAGACGTGATTGTTCGGGAACAGGTCACGCACCCTCCCCTTGTTGATATGAGTGCTCCAATATGCCCTGAACGCAACACCAGCTGCCGCGTCAGCGCCAGCATCATCACACGACCCTTCTGCTTCATTTGGGATAGGTTGGATAGGCGCACCGCCGCCACCACCGAATGGCCTCCAGCTCCAGCCAAATGGGGAAATCTGGTCAGCCACGAGCTGAAGATCAACGCACCCAGCAAAGCTGTCGCCAATCCAAATCTCAGCATCTCCAGGAGCACAACTGGGCCGAAGAGCGTCGACAACCACACCAGGGAGATTCGTAGCGGCGCGGGTGACGGTCGGCATCCAAAGTGAGTAACCAAAAAACGCGAACAGCGCCGCAAGCCTCAGCGTCTCCAAGCCTTTACGGAAACTAAGATAGGCTGCTAGCGTGTTGCGTGTTGCGTGTTGCGTGTCATGGTGTTGTTCCTCCAATTGAATGACAACAAACAATGGCACCCTCACGGTGCCGCCACACCTTACCATCACGATGGATTCCCAAGCAAGGCGACTCCGGATTATTCGCGTCAATCATCCAACGGCCTCCGGAAAACCCATGATTGCGGCGCTAGCGATTCTTTGACGAACCTCATCGAGTGTGTCCGCGGCAGCAACATGTCGTACGCGCGATAACGGCGGACAAGTCCCCACGGGGCTTCGGCCAGATTGAGTCTCGCCGCGTTGCCTCCTGACGAAAACGTAGAATGACAACCGCTGATTGCGCCGTTGGTGCCGGGCATCGCTTCGTTCACCCAATGTGAACGGGATCGAGCATGATAAAACTCGGGCAGCCAACGCTCTGATTCCTGTCCACAGAAGTCACGCACTCGCCACCGCATGATCCACACTGGACGGATGCAACACTTCAGCCGTCAGCTTCTTCCCGCACGGCACGCGACAAGCGCTCGCTGAGCCGCGCCACCTGGTCGGCATCCGCGGATTCGATGGTGACCCGCACCACCGGTTCGGTTCCGGACGGACGCAATACCACGCGGCCGGCCTGGCCAAGCTCGGCTTGTACCGCAGCCAGGGCTTCCTGTACCCGCGATGCGGCTACCAGCCGGGCGCCACCGTCGGCACGCACGTTGATGGTGGTTTGCGGCAGTTTCTCCAAGCCGCTGCAAGCCGTGGCGAGGTCTTCACCACGGCGCCGCAAGGCATCCAGCACCGCCAGAGCACTGACGATGCCATCGCCGGTGGTGGCGCGATCCAGGCAGAGAATATGCCCGGAAGTCTCCCCGCCCAGCACGCCGTCATGCGCCTTCAATGCACGCAGCACATGGCGGTCACCGACATTGGCCCGCAACAGCTCGATCCCCATGTTCGCCAAGGCATGCTCCAGCCCGACATTGGTCATCAAGGTGCCGACCACCGGCCCATGCAGCTTGTCGCGCGCCAGCCAGTCACATGCCAGCACGTACAGCAAATCGTCCCCGTCCACCAGCCGGCCATGACGATCCACCATCTGCACGCGGTCACCGTCGCCATCGAAGGCAATGCCGAGGTCGGCACCAGTGGCGGTCACGGTGGCCTGCAACAGCTCGACGTCGGTGGCGCCGACGCCGTCGTTGATGTTGAAGCCGTCGGGCGCATTGCCGATGACTGTCAACTCGGCGCCCAGCTCGCGGAAAACCTTGGGTGCCACCTGGTAAGTCGCGCCGTGGGCGCAATCAAGCACGATGCGCATGTCCTCAAGGGCAAAGTCATGCGGCACCGTGGCCTTGCACTGCTCGGCATAGCGTGCAGCAGTCCCTTCAATACGCGTCACTTTTCCCAGGCGGTCACTGTTGACCGTGGCGAACGGCTTCTCCAGCTCAGCCTCGATGGCCGCTTCCACGTTGTCGGGCAACTTCTCGCCCTCCGGGCCGAAAAACTTGATGCCGTTGTCCCGGTACGGATTGTGCGAGGCACTGATGACGATGCCGGCACTGGCACGCAAGCTGCGGGTCAACCAGGCCACGGCCGGGGTGGGTGCCGGACCCAGCATGCGCACATCGGCGCCGGCGGCCACCAGCCCGGCTTCCAGGGCGGCTTCAAACATGTAGCCGGACACCCGTGTGTCCTTGCCGATGAGCACTGTCGGTGGCTGATCATTTCGCCTCAGCACGATGCCCGCAGCGCGCCCCAGCTGCAGCATGAAATCGGCACTGATCGGCCAGTGCCCCACCGTGCCGCGGATACCATCGGTTCCGAAATACTTGCCCATCGACTTGTTGCCTTGCCCGTTTGGAATGCAGCAAGATTGCCAGACAGCGGCGCTTGGGGCCACAATCAACCCATGGGCCCATACAGTTTGCGTCTGCTGAAAACCATGCCACATGCCTGCGGTTACTTCTCCGACCGCCTGGCGACCCATGTCGTGCTGGACCCTACTTCGCCAACCATCGCCAACGACTACGACATGGCACTCACGCTCGGCTTTCGTCGTGCCGGCGGACACGTGTACACGCCGCACTGTCAGGCGTGCCAGGCCTGCACTCCGTGCCGTATCCGCCTGCGAGATTTCAGCCCCGGCCGCAGCCAGCGCCGCTGTGGGCGCCGCAATGCGGATCTCGAGGTCCGGGTGACGCCACCCGGTTGCAACGAGGAACGTCTGGACTTGTACCGACGCTACATGCGTGCACGCCATCCCGGCGGCGGCATGGACCCGGCGCGTGCGGAGGATTTCGACAACTTCCTGACGGCACCCTGGAGCCATACCGAATTCGTGGAAGCAAGGCTGCACGAAAAATTGCTGGCGGTGGCTGTCACCGACGTGTGCCGCAGTGGCCTGTCTGCCGTGTACACCTTCTTCGAGCCCGAGGAACACGCGCGCAGCCTGGGCACCTGGGCCATCCTGCAGCAGATCAAAATGGGCCGGCAGCGCGGCTTGCCGCACCTGTATCTCGGCTTCTGGATTGCCGGGCACCCGAAGATGGACTACAAACGCCGCTTCAACGCTCTGGAACTGTTTCGTGGCGGTCGCTGGCAAGGAGCCTGGGCGGCAGAAACACAAGCGGCTGCGGCTGCGCCCTTTTGGCCCGAT
>CAZOXZ010000133.1:0-6895 GCA_964583865.1 uncultured Rhodanobacteraceae bacterium
CAGCGGCCTGGGTGGCTTGGCTGGTGGGTTGGGCGGCTACGCCGCCATGCGAGCAGGATGCTCGCGGTCCTGGTGTAAAGCGGCATCGGTATTGGAGCGCCGGCATCTTGCCGGCATGGCCGCGGCAGCGGCCTGGGTGGCTTGGCTGGTGGGTTGGGCGGCTACGCCGCAATGCGAGCAGGATGCTCGCGGTCCTTGGTGCGGCTCTTGGAGCGCCGGCATCCTGCCGGCAGGCCGCGGCAGCGGCCCGTATGGATTGGCTGGTGGGCCAGGCGGCTACGCCGCCATGCGAGCAAGATGCTCGCGGTCCTCCCGCCGGCACGTGCCTGGCCGGTTCTGCAGCGTGGGGGCGTTTCCGGGTCAATTCCCGAAGAGTTGGCCACCAGTAGCTTTACAAGCGCTGCGTAACTGCGTGTCCAGGGTTGCCAAAGGCAGTGCGCGCCGTAGTGCCAGTTCGAGGTAGGCCGCGTCGTAGGCGGACAATCCATGTTGGCGGGCGAGTTGCAGGGTGTCGTCGAGGCCGTGTCGGGCGGTGGCCGGGTCGGCCTCGATACGCATTGCGGTCAGGGTCTGCAGGAACTGCCGGCTGTGGGCGGGCGTCAGCAGTGCCTGTCGCTCCGCCCGGCTGATGACATTCGCGACTTCCAGTGCCCACAGGGCGGGCACAACTGCGGTTTCGTCACGCAAATGGCGCGCAACGTTCGCCGCGTAGTCCAGGTCTGCTGGCAGGCCGTCGCCAAAGCACCAGCGCATGGTGACGGAGTTGTCGAGTACCAGGCTCAATCGCGGCCTTCTTCAATCAGCGCCTTGATGTCGACACCGGGGATGCGGTTGTTGCGCATGAAATGCTCCATGCGTTCGGCGGCGCGGGTGGCTTCGGCATCCCGGTGTTGCCCGGGCGGTACCAGCTCGGCCACGGGCGTGCCGTGATTGGTGATTGTGAACGACTCGCCCGCCCGCACTTTGCGCAGCAGTTCGGGAAGATGGGTCTTGGCTTCGTATGAGCCGATCCGGGTTGTCATGACCTTGTCCCAAGTGGCCTTTAGACCAGTTTATAGACCAGTTTGACGGGGTTCAAGTCCGCACGGTCCCCGCCCTTGTGGACAGTGAAGCGCCGGCATCTTGCCGGCATGACCGCGCCACGGTGAATGGATGCTGCGACTCCGGGCTGGCGCCCTGCGCGCAGCATGACGGTGTTCTGGTGGTCTGGCCGATGCGCAGGGCGGCTGCGCCGCCCTGCGAGCAAGATGCTCGCGGTCCTTGGTGCGCGGGCGTCTCGCCCGCATGGATTGACAAGACGCTCAGCGTTGTCACTTGGCCTGCGTGCCGAGCGGGCGTAGGCTATGGGTTCATGGACAAAGGAGGTTTCACATGGAAGTGAAGCATGGAAAGGCACCATCCGTTCCCGTTGGCTGGCATTCACGCGGCTACCTGCCGCATCTGGACGCGGGGCACGTCGTGCAGTTCGTCACCTTTCGCCTGGCAGATTCCGTCCCTGCGGAATTGGTGAGGCGCTGGCGCGAAGAGCTGGAGGCCACAAGAAACAGCACAGATCTGTCTACGGCGTTGATTCGCCGCGTGGAGCGTTTCGCTGACGCCGGTCACGGGGCCTGCCATTTGCGCGATCCGCAGGTTGCGTGGACGGTACAGAGTGCGTTGCGGCACTTTGATGGTTGCCACTACGACCTGCTGGCGTGGTGCATCATGCCAAACCACGTGCATGTGCTGCTACGAATGACGACGCCGGACAGGCCGTTGGGTGGGATTGTGCATTCGTGGAAGTCGTTCACCGCCAAGCAAATCAACCAGTATCTGGGACGACAGGGTGCCCTCTGGCAACGTGATTATTTCGATCGCTACATACGCGATCAGCCTCATCTTGAAGCCAGTGTCGAATACATCCGGCAGAACCCGGTCAAGGCGGGTCTGGTGGAAGTAGCGGAACATTGGCCCTGGACGGGCGTTACGGATGCTGTCGAGGGGATGCTGCAGACATAATGAACACCGTGTCGTCGGGGCTGTTGGTGTCACCAGATTTTGCAAGGCGAGCAAGCTGCTCGCGGACCAGGCGTAAAGCGGCATCGCCGTTGGAGCGCCGGCATCTTGCCGGCATGGCCGCGTCAGCGGCCCGGGCTGGCTTGGCTGGTGGGCCGGGCGGCTACGCCGCCATGCGAGCAAGATGCTCGCGGTCCAGGAGCGCCGGCGTCTCGCCGGCATGGCCGCGTCAGCGGCCTGGGTGGATTGGCTGGAGGGCCGGGCGGCTGCGCCGCCATGCGAGCAAGATGCTCGCGGTCCAGGAGCGCCGGCGTCTCGCCGGCATGGCCGCGGCAGCGGCCTGGGTGGGTTGGCTGGAGGGTTGGGCGGCTGCGCCGCCATGCGAGCAGGATGCTCGCGGTCCTTGGTACGCGGGCGTCCCGCCCGCATGTGATTGGCAAGGCGAGCAAGATGCTCGCGGTCCTTGGTGCGCGGGCGTCTCGCCCGCATGGTGGTAGTTGTCAGGCTCGCAGGATGTTCCGTGCGGCGGCGGTTTGTGCGTGTTCGAAGGCCGGTGCCACGTTGTCGATGTCGCGGTTGGTCATGCCGATGATGGGATTGCCTGCCGCCTCGCGCCATTGGCTGACGGCGGTGTATGCCTCGGCGAGGATGCCGTTGGCTTGGGGTCGGCTCAAGGCGAAATAATTGCAACGCGCCAGCAGGGTTGCCACGTCGGTTACCGGGCCGTCTACTTCGGAGAGCCAGGTCTTTGACTCGCGATTCTTGTCCGGGAAGGGGTTGACGTCGAAGGCCGGTGCCAGGCGCCACAGGCCGTGCCCCACGTGCAGGAAGCCGTGGTTCTGCAGGTGGTCGTCGATGTTGGTGATCAGCAGGTTGTAGAGTATGCGGCGCCACAATTCGTGCAGGTCGTTGGTTGGCGCCGCGCTGTGGGCCCGGATGGCGTCCGCGATTTCGAAGTAGCTGCTGTCGCTGTGGCGCGTTGTTTGCAGCATCGTGGCGGCGGATTGGTACGGGATTCGTCCGCCGCGGCTGTCACGGTCGAAGCGGCCAATGATGGCGACGGGGCTGTCGTCGATCATGTTTATGCGGGCATTGGCGGCGTGAATGCCGGCCTTGCGCGCCAGTTGCAATGCCAGGACCTCGCCGCGGGTGACGCTGCGCTCGTCATGGACGCTGGGGAACTTGCCGATGGCGAGCGCGCCGTCGGTGTCGATCATGGTGCATTTGGGGCGCATGCCGCCCAGCGAGGTGCCGTTGCCCTGCAAGAAACGCAGGTCCGCGGCGGTCTCGCGGCCCAGCTCGAGGGCATGGCTGGCTTGCAATACCTTGCCGAGATCGATGCGGGGTCGCGTGTGGCGCGACGTTTTGCCCGGGCTGCGTAGCCAGGTGCCGTCGGCATCGCGCAGTCGCAGTGCGCCCACACGGCTGAAGTCGTCCACGGCGAGCAGGTAGTCCAGTGCTTCGAGCGCGGGGAGGTCGGGGTCGGCCTTGCGTCGCTTGGCGTGGTCACGACGGATGACGCGCTGGCCCCAGGCGTCCGGCATGGTGTCCGCCAGGGCACCGTGGAATACCGAGTCATGTGCAGACCGAGCCTTGTGGTGTTGGTGTCCGGGCTGCAGGGTGAGGTCGGCAGAAACGTTGAAGCGCTCAGGCCGCTCCAGCCAACCATCGTGGTAACGGATCGCGCTGTAGCTGCGGCGGCCTTGGCGTGCCCAGGTCAGTGTGCCCACAGGGGTGCCGGCTGCGCCCAGGCACAACTCCAGTTTTTCTTGCCTGGAGGCAGCGGCGGTATTCACAAGCCCTCCGGCGTGTCCGACTTGTGTCGAATTCTTTGCGGCAGCTGTTCATCCATCAGCGCCAATCCGATCTCGTCGGATTGGGTGTCGAGCAGTTGGGCGAGGGCATCGGTGTTGCCGAGCACCGTCAGTGCACGCGCCCAGAAGTGTATCGGGATACGCCCATCGCCCTTTTCCATGCGCCGTACGGTGGACAGCGAAGCGCCCATGCGCTCGGCCAGCGAGGCTTGGGAGATGCGGCGTCGGCGCCGGGTGAGCGACAGATCATGCCCCAGTTTGTGGATAGCGCGCTGGGCAGGCAATGGCAATGGCGTTTTCATGATTAAACATCCAAACAGAGCGAATATAGCCTATCATCGTTCTGTTGGGAGTGATTGTTTGGCTTGTCACTGCGCTGACGCAGGTCGGGATCGCGCAGCGCGAATCCGACGTGGCCGGTTTGGCGGTCCGTACGCGATGCCTGGAGTGCAGGCGTCTCGCCGGCAAGGCCGTTGGAGCGCCGGCATCTTGCCGGCATGGCCGCGTCAGCGGCCTGGGTGGCCTGGCTGGTGGGCCGGGCGGCTACGCCACCATGCGAGCAAGATGCTCGCGGTCCAGTGCGCCGGCATTGGAGCGCCGGCATCCTGCCGGCATGGCCGCGTCAGCGGCCTGTTGATGGCCCGGCGGGCAGTTTGGGCGGCTACGCCGCCATGCGAGCAGGATGCTCGCGGTCCGGTGCGCGGGCTCTTTCGATTCCCAAGATTCCCGACATCAACGCCTGCTCCGTCGCTGCGCTCCTTGAGCAGGCCTACGGGTTTGCCGGTGGTTTCCCGACACCAACGCCTGCTCCGTCGCTGCGCTGCTTGAGCAGGCCTACGGGGCTGGCCGTGGTTTGTTGTAGGCCGGATCAAGCGCGTCAGCGCGGATCCGGCGTGTGTGGCGCGTGTGTCAGCAGGCACCGTTGTGGCGGTATGGCCGGATGACGGTCAACGGCGCAGCAGGACCTGTGTGAAGTCCGTGAAATCCGCCAGGTGGTTGTCGAGAATCGCCTGCAAGACAGGGATGCTGAGTGCCTGGTACTGGTGGACGGCGATGTTGCGGAAGCCCACCATGGCTTGCATGCGGATGGCGATTATTGCGTCAATCAGGTTGGCCTGCTGCAGAAGCCTGAATGCGTCGCGCGAGTCCTGGGGCAATCCGAGCTGATGCTTGCGACAGACCATGCATGGCAAGGTCAATGGACGCCTCGCAGGCGCGTTGCAGATTGAGGACGATGGCATCCTGGCGCGTGAAGTCCGTCTCGAGTGCGCTTTCGTGGCCGGTGTATTCCTCGTCAATCCGTTTCAGGCAGCGTTCGATGATGGCGGCCTTGTTGAGAAGAATGTCATCGACCATGGATGCGTCCCGTGCGCGCAATGTCTTCGAGAATGCCACGCCTGGCTTCGTTGAGGTGGGCGTAGGCGCTCCATGCGGTCGCGGCGAAATCGTCGCACCGAAACCGGTCACGGCAGTAGATGAGCTTGCCGGTGGCAATGATTTGTGCGCGCATCACGGTGGAGCAACGCCGCATGTCCACCAGGTCCACATCCCGACCGGCAATCGTCGCCAGGCGGCCAGAGAGAAGGAACAGTGCCTGGGGATCGATCGGTGCTTCCGTTTGCAGGCCGAGGTCGATATCGCTGTCTGCACGCTGGGCGTCGCTGGCGAAACTGCCGAACAGGTAGATGCCCACAAGGTCGGGCAACTCTGCGCGGAGCAGGGCCACGAGTTCATCCAGCAGGGCGGGTGTGGAGGATATCGACATGCGGCCACTTTACCGTACCTGACGCCGATGGGCGGCTATGCTGCCATGCGAGCAAGATGCTCGCGGTCCGGCAAGCTGTTCGCGGTCCCTGGTGCGCGGGCGTCCTGCCCGCAAACGTTTCGCCGGAGGGAACGGGTCCGGCGTGCCGGGCTTGTGATGCGCTTCGCGTTCTGCGGGATTGCTGTACGATTTTGCGCGTGTGGATACTTTGAATGGCACGGGGGGACTGCCAAAGCGGGTCGATTTGCAGTACATTCACACTTGTATTTCGGGGACTTGCGCGAACTTCTTATGGCAACACAAGTGAAACCGCCGCTGATGAAGGGCCTGCTGGGCGTCGCCAGGCAGCTGGTGATTGCCGGTGTGTTGAGTGAGGAGGATGCGCGTGCGGCCAGCCAGGCCAGTACCGAAAAGGGCCAGCCGCTGGGTGCCTACCTGGTCGAACAGGGCCTGACGGATGGCCAGACGGTGGCCATGGCGCATGCGCGCAGTTTTGGCATGCCGGTGCTGGACATCAGCATGCTGGATCCTGCCCAGATTCCCATCGACATGGTCAGCGAGGAGCTGGTCGAGAAGCACCGCGTGTTGCCGTTGTTCAAGCGCGGCAACCGTCTGTTCGTGGGTGTGACTGATCCGGCGCAGGAACGTGCGCTGGACGAAATCGCCTTCCATTCCAGTTGCACCGTCGAGCCGGTGCTGGTGGTCAGCGAGGATCTGGGGCGCGCCATCGAGCAGGCCATGAATGCCCGCAGCACGACCATCGACGGCATGGATGGCGACGATGGTCTGGAGGATCTCGAGGTCGACGGTGGCGAGAGCGACTCGCACGATAGCGGTGTCGATACATCAGGCGCCGACGATGCGCCGGTGGTGAAGTTCGTCAACAAGGTGCTGGTCGATGCCATTCGCCGCGGGGCTTCGGATATCCACTTCGAGCCCTACGAGACGAGCTATCGGGTGCGCCTGCGCATGGATGGCATCCTGGTGAACGTGGCCAACCCGCCGCATGCGCTGGAGCCGCGCATTTCCTCGCGCCTGAAAGTGATTTCCAACCTCGATATCGCCGAGCGGCGCATCCCGCAGGACGGGCGCATGAAGTTGCGCCTGTCCAAGTCCAAGGCGGTGGATTTTCGTGTTTCGACCCTGCCGACGTTGTTCGGCGAAAAGGTCGTGCTGCGTATTCTCGACAGCGCCGCGGCCAGCATGGGCGTGGACAAACTGGGCTACGAGGAAGACCAGAAAAAGCTCTACCTCGAAGCCATCCACAAGCCCTACGGCATGGTGCTGGTCACCGGCCCCACCGGCTCGGGCAAGACGGTGT
>CAZOXZ010000134.1:0-6780 GCA_964583865.1 uncultured Rhodanobacteraceae bacterium
AACGCGCAATCTGGTAGTAGCGATCAAACCCGGCCATCATCAACAATTGCTTGAACAACTGCGGTGACTGCGGCAAGGCATACAGCTCACCGGGGTGCAATCGGCTGGGCACGAGGTAGTCACGCGCACCCTCGGGCGTGGCCCGGGTGAGGATGGGCGTCTCGATGTCCTGGAAGCCGGCGCCGTCGAGGAAATGGCGGATGGCGCGCACCAGGCGCGTGCGCGTACGCAGCCTGTGCTGCATTTCCGGGCGGCGCAAGTCCAGATGGCGGTAAGTCAGCCGCATTTCCTCGCTGGCGTTTTCATGCAATGCGAATGGCAGGCCGGTGGCCTCGTTGAGGAGCGCCAGATCCTCGACCAGCAACTCGACGGTGCCGGTTTTCAGCTTGTCATTGACCGACACGCGCCGGCGCAAGATGCCGGCTGCACGCACGCAATCCTCGTAGCCCAGCTTGCGCGCCACGGCAAACGCAGCCGCGTTGTCCTTGTCCACCACCAGTTGCGCCACGCCTTCGTGGTCGCGCAAGTCGATGAACACCACATGCGACTGCACCCGGGTCTTGTTGACCCAACCACACAGAACAATTTTCTGATCGACCAGTGAATCGTCGATGGCTCCGCAAAAATGAGTACGCATGGACTTGGCTTCCGGTTCGGCTGCAGCAAAGCCGCCAATTTTATCATCGCCAGCGGCAAGTGCAGTGCGGGGCAATGCAACACGGCAGCAAAAAGGCTTGCAGCGGACGCACGACAATGGGTAGGCTGGAATCTTCGAAGTCTTCCGGGGAACAAGCATGCATTTGCGCACACTGGGGTTCGTTGCGTTCGTATTCCTGCTGGCGCCGAGCCCGGCCCCGGCCGGCGACGCATTGCCGTACTCATTCAACGCCAAGACCGCACCATTATCGACAGTGCAAGTCGTCGACCTGCCGAAGCTGGACCTGAAAACCATCGCCACCGAAGACGCCTTGCGCGAAGCCAGTGGCCAACCGCCACGTTTTGCCATGCCTGAGCATATGGCCCTGGACACGCGCACGGCCGGCACCTGGCAGACCGTTGACGATCACAGAAGCATCTGGCGACTGCGTTTCCAAACCGACAACGCCGTATCCGTGAACTTCGGCTTCACCCACTACCGCCTGCCGCCCTCGGCCAGGCTGTTCATCTACAGCCGTGACCACCAACACCTGGCCGGCCCCTGGGGCATGAAGAAAAACGAACCGCATGGCCAGTTGTGGACGCCGGTCATCGTCGCCGACGAAGTCATCATCGAGCTGGACGTGGCCACGGCCGAACGTGATCAGGTAGAGCTGCTGCTCACCCGCGTCAACCAGGGCTACCGCAGCTTTGGCGGCATCAGCAAAGGCTACGCACAGCCGGATGTGGGCGAGCCCAAGGTTGGCAAGACATCCTGCTCGGGCAAAGACATGCTCTCGGGCAGCTGCAACATGGACGTGGCCTGTCTGGCGCCGTCCGATCCGTGGAACGAGCCGCGCCGCGCCGTGGCCGCCATCACGGTCAACGGCATCGACACCTGCACCGGCTCGCTGATCAACAACACCGCCAACGACCGCCGTCGCCTGTTCGTGACGGCCAGCCACTGCGGGCTGTCACCGGGCAATGAGGCATCGGTGGTGCTGTACTGGAACTACGAGTGGCCCACCTGCCGCACGCCGGGCAGCTCGGCCAGCGGCCAATCCAACCCACCGGACCCGCAAATGAGCAGCTCCGGCACGAATTTCCTCGCCGCCACGCCAAGCCCTTTCGACAGCGGTTGCAACAGCAGCAACACGCACCAGTGCACCGACTGGACCATCGTCGAGGTCACCGACCCCTTTGACGACTCGTGGGATTTGTACTGGGAAGGCTGGGACCGGCGCAGCGTCGGTGCCGTGTGCTCCGAGCCCGCAGACCCAACCTCGACGGCTGGCCTCTGCGCCAGCATTCACCAGCCCAACGTGGATGAAAAGCGCATCACGTTCGTCCTGGTACCCCTGACCCTCAGCGGCATTGCCGGCGGCAGCAACACGCATTGGCGCGCAGCCTGGGATCCGACGCCACCCGTTCTTCCGGGCATCGGCAACCCGCCTTCCAGCCTGCCACCCGGCGTCACCGAACCCGGCTCATCCGGCTCGCCGCTGTTCAGCGCCGATCAACGCATCGTCGGCGTACTCAGCGGCGGCAACTCGTTCTGCGGCGCGACCGGCACAAACCTGTCGGACAAGTATGGTCAGCTGGCGCTTGCCTGGGAAGGCAGCGGCTCGGCAAGCACGCGCATGAAGGATTATCTCGATCCTCTGGGCACGGCACCGCAATACATCGACGGCATCGCCATGAGCCCGTTCATCCTGGGCCTCAATCCCGCGTCGCTCGAGGTGTGCACGGCCGACAACAGCAGTGCCACTACCCAGGTTGAGCTCACCTCTTCGGGCGGCTTCAGCGGCAGCGTGGCCCTTGCCGCCACTGGCCAGCCCGCCGGCAGCACGGTGAGTTTCGCGCCGGTCAACGTACCGGTCCCGGGCAGCTCCACCATGACCTTGAACAATCTTGACCTCGTTGCGGTCGGTCAACATCAGCTCACGGTGAGCGGAATCAGCGGCAGCGACTCGACCCAGCGTACGCTGAGCCTGCGCGTCAATCATGCCCTTCCCGGCACGACCAGCCCGGTGTCGCCGGCCGACGGTGCGATCGACGTGCCCCAGGCGGCCTTGCTCAGCTGGTCCGATGCCGGTGGCACGGCCACGGATTACCACGTGGAAATCGCCACCGATGCCGCTTTCGGCAACGTGGTGTTCAGCCGCACGGTCAGCGATGTCACCAGTGTCATAATCAACCCCGTGCTGTCCCCCAGCACCACGTACTACTGGCGCGTGCGTGCCGGCAACGCCTGCGGCCAGACCAGCTACTCGGCCGCGCGCTCGTTCACCACCGGCGTGCAATTTCCGCTACCGTACTGCAGCGTGGACTTCTCCTATGCCGTCGAGCCCATCACTCGGGTAATGTTTTCCGGCATCGACAACCACAGCCCGGCTGCGGTGGACGGCAGCCCGGCGCACGAGGACTTCCTGGCCGTTCCCGGTGGCGACATCGAAGCGGGCCAAAGTTACGTTCTCCTCGTGGAAGGCAACACCGCCGGCGGCTACAGCACGCCGGTCAAGGCCTACTTCGACTGGGATCGCAACGGCAACTTCGAAGCCAGCGAAGGCCATTCCATTGGCACCCTGACCAATTCCTCCGGTACCGACGGCCAGAATGTCAGTGCGACCATCACCGTGCCGCCTGGCATGACCGAGGGCAATGTCCGCATGCGGGTCATCAAGAAATACTCTTCGGAAGCCGGTCCCTGCAACACGGTCGGCTGGGGCCAGGCCGAGGATTACCGCCTGAAGGTGATCAGCGACACCATCTTCCAGGACGGGTTTGAGCCCCAGGAGCCTGGGCGGTAGGAACCATGTGAGCGAGGCACAGCCATTTTAAGAACGATTTTTCGACCATTTGAGGCGAATACTGGCTGCTATTCAACGAAAATGGGCGGGAAATCGGGCCAAAAGGGCGCAGCCGCAGCCGCTTGTGTTTCTGCCGCCCAGGCTCCTGGATATCGATCGACGGCGGACGGTACTCACGCGGCACCGTTCGCCGTGTCGCTCAATTCGTGGCAGGCGGTGCCGCTGCGGGTTTGCCGGCAGGTGCGCTGTCCGTCCCCTTGCCACCTTCGGACGCGGCGGGCGGCGCACCGCTTTCCCCGGCAAGGTTGTGCTTTTTCTCGCCCTTGCCCTTGAAATCGGTCTCGTACCAGCCGCTGCCGGCAAGGCGGAAAGCCGGCGCCGTGACCTTGCGCCTGACGGCGGCCGCGCCGCATTCCGGGCAGGCATCCGGGTCCGGGTCGGACAGCTTCTGCAGGCGGTCGAACTGATGGCCACACTGGCCACAACGGAACGCATAGATCGGCATCTTGAGTAATCCTGTGAAATGCAATGCTCAGCCTGAAAATGAGGCCGGTACGCCGTATTCCAGGCACGCAGGTGCCGGCATCCATCGACGTACCCGTCCGCGCGACATTATAATGCCGGGTCGGCCGGACAGCGGAAGCAAGCATCCGGCATTTCTCCACAACCATCCCGCCGCGTGGACCATTTTTCGTGCCCGCGGCATCGGCACGAGTGGCAGCATGGCAACCCTGGCAACCGAAAAGGTCCTGGACATCCATCACTGGAATGACAGCCTGTTCAGTTTCCGCACCACGCGGTCACCGGGACTGCGCTTCCACAGCGGCCACTTCGTGATGATCGGCCTGAAGGTCGACAACAAGCCCCTGCTGCGCGCCTATTCCATTGCCAGCGGCCACTACGAGGAGCACCTGGAGTTCTTCTCGATAAAGGTACCGGGCGGGCCGTTGACGTCACGTTTGCAACATATCCGGCCCGGCGACGAGGTTCTGGTCAACAGCAAGGCAACCGGGACTCTGGTACTCACCGATCTCAAACCCGGCAAACGGCTGTATCTGCTGGCCACGGGCACCGGCCTGGCGCCCTTCCTCAGCATCGTCCAGGACCCGGAAACCTACGCACAATTCGAGCATGTGATCCTGTGCCATGGCGTACGCCACGCCAGCGACCTCGCCTACCAGGGCTTTCTGACGCGAGCGCTGCCGCAACACGAATACCTGGGCGAGATGGTGCGCAAGCAGTTGATTTACTATCCGACCGTGACGCGCGAGGCCTTCGCCAACCGTGGCCGCATCACCGATGCCATTTCCTCCGGCGTGCTGGCCGAGCGCATCGGCATGCCGCCGCTCGACCCGGCCTGTGACCGCGCCATGATTTGCGGCAGTCCGGACATGCTCGAGGACACCTCGGCCTTGCTGGATGGCCGCGGCTTCGAAATCTCGCCGCGGACCCGCCACCAGGGCGACTACGTCATCGAACGCGCCTTCGTCGACTGACGATTTTGGCTGCCGCGCCGGATCGCTGCCCCGGACCGGTATGATGTCGTCATTGACCACGATTGTTCAGGATAACGGTCTTGATGCTTGCCAATCTACGCCGCGCGACCGCGTTGCTGCTGGGCACGATTCTGCTGCTGCTCGGCGTCGGCCTGCTGAACACGTTGATCACCCTGCGCGGCGAGGCGCTGGAATTCTCGGTCACCATGATCGGCGCCCTGATGTCGCTGTACTACGTCGGCTACTTCGCGGGCACCTTTACCATCTCGCTACTGGTCCATCGGGTCGGACATATCCGCGCTTTCGCCTTTTGCACGACACTGGTGGCTGCCCTGGTCCTGGTGCAGGCCCTGACCTCGTCGTACGTCGTGTGGCTGGTGCTGCGCGTGTTTCAGGGTCTGGCCCTGGTCGGCCTGTACGCCATCATCGAGAGCTGGCTCAACGCCGCCTACGAGCCGGTGGACCGCAGCCCCATTTTCTCCATCTACATGATGCTGAATCTCGGCTCACTGGCACTGGGGCAGCAGTTTCTGCGCATCGACGCGGAGCCATTCGTGCTGTTTTCGGTGGTCGCCATCCTGTTCTGCCTGGCCACCCTGCCGGTGGCGGCGACGCGTCAGGTGCAACCGGAAGTCCAGGAAGTGCCGTCCATCAATGTCCGGCGCCTGTATCGGCGCACGCCGACCGCCCTGGTGGCGGCATTGCTGTCCGGCCTGATCCTCGGGGCTCTGTGGGGCCTGCTGCCCCTGTACGCACGGGCCATCGGCTTCGATACCACCCACGTGGGAACCTACATGACGGTCGCCATCGGCGGCGGCGTGCTGCTGCAATGGCCGCTGGGACGCTTTTCCGACCGTATCGACCGGCGCCTGGCCTTGACCATCATCAGCGCCCTCGCCGCCCTCGTGGCCATGGCCGCCCTGTTTCTGTCCGGCGTCTCGGCGGCTACCGCGTTCGCGTTGATCTTTCTGTTCGGCGGCCTCAGCTTCGCGCTTTATCCCATCGCGGTGGCGCATCTGGTTGATTACCTGCCCAAGGAAGAACTGATCTCGGCTTCCAGCACGGTGCTGCTGGCTTATGGCGTGGGCTCGGCCATCGGCCCGTTGGCTGCCGGCACCTTGATGAGCCGCGTACAACCCGGTCTGCTGTTTGCCTGGTTTGCCGGGCTTTGCCTGTTGCTGGCTGGCTATGCCCTGTACCGTTTCCTCACCCGCAAGCGCGACCTGGTGGAGGACAACCACTTCGTGCCGATGCTGCGCACCACGCCTGCCGTACTCGACCTGCACCCGGATACCGAACCGGAAAACGATACGACCGACGAATCGGTTGCGCCCGCCGCCTGATCGTCGGGCCGGCGCGCACCGACCCGGCCTGCGGCTTCAGTCTTTCTTGCGGAACACCAGTTTGCCGCCTTCGGCATCCACCGCGATGACGTCACCGGGCAGGAACTCGCCGGCCAGGAGCTTTTGTGCCAGCGGGTTTTCCAACTGCTGCTGGATGGCGCGCTTCAGCGGCCGGGCGCCATACACCGGATCAAAGCCGACGTTGGCCAGAAGATCCAGCGCCTTGTCGCTGACCTCCAGTGACAACTGCCGCTCGGCCAGGCGCTTGTCCAGGCCCTTCAGCTGGATGCGGGCGATCTGGCGAATCTCGTCGCGGTGCAGCGGGTGGAACACCACCAGCTCGTCCAGGCGGTTGATGAACTCGGGCCGGAAATGGCCCTGCACCACTTCCAGCACGGCCGCCTTCATCTTGTCGTAGCCGGCCTCGTCGGTGTCCATCTGCTGGATCAGGTTCGAGCCGAGGTTGGAGGTCATGACGATGACGGTGTTGCGGAA
>CAZOXZ010000135.1:0-6780 GCA_964583865.1 uncultured Rhodanobacteraceae bacterium
TCGCCCAGCGAATCGACTCACCGCGCCCGCAACGCTGCGCTTATGCGGGCCTACACTCGTCCCGCGATGGAGCCCGTACCGTACCAATCGCCCCCGTGCCCGCAACGCTGCGCTTGTGCGGGCCTGCAATGACCGCGATCCGCAGAACCGAGCGGCCAACGGTGGTTTTCGATCCCTGCGGGCGATTGTCGGGGCTGGGTGGATTCGCTATCCTTACTTTCGTGTAAGGAAGGGTGTTTTCATGGCAACGGCAACTTTGACATCCAAGGGACAGGTGACGATTCCGGCGGCGGTCCGCCGGGGTTTGCATGTGGACACGGGTGATCGGGTGGAGTTCATCGAGGTGGCGCCCGGCCGTTACGAGGTGGTGGCTGCGTCCTTGCCCGTAACGGCCTTGAAGGGGTTGGTGGCCAGGCCAGCCAAGCCCGTCAGCGTGGAAGACATGAATGCGGCGATCCGTGAGCGGGCGGGCGGCAAGGCTTCGCGGTGATCGGGCTCGACACCAACGTGCTGGTGCGTTACCTGACCCAGGATGAGCCTGTGCAGGCGAAGCTTGCCACCGAATTGGTCGAGTCATTGAGCCGCACGCGGCCGGGGTTTGTCTCCCTGGTGGTGCTGGTGGAAACTGTGTGGGTGCTGGAGTCCTGCTACGACGCGGACCGGAAGCGCGTGATCGAGGTGCTGGAAACCCTGTTGCAGGTGGAAAGCCTGGTGGTGGCCTCGGCGGAAGCGGCCTGGCAGGCGCTGCGGTGCTATCGTCAGGAGGGCAACGATTTTGCCGATGCATTGATCGCAACCCTGGCGCGGCGTGCCGGTTGCGAGAAGACCTTCAGTTTTGATCGTGGGGCTGCCGACCGTTTCGACATGGCTTTGCTGGGCTGAACGACGGCTTGTTGCCTCGATGGTGGCGGCCGTTGCCAAGGATGCCTTGACAGCTCGGGTACGGATGCGGGGCGGGTTGTTGCAGGCAGGCTTGTGTACGGCGGAGGATCGTCAGGAGAGAGTGAAGTGAGTAATCCAACCAACCGCCTGACGGCGACACGGGTCGGGCAGTCGGAGTTGGTTCCTTGAGGCTAAACCACTCGAGTCGGCGCGTGGCGCGCCGGGGCTTTATGGAGTCGAAGAGGATCGGGTCATGACCGAGCTTGTTCTGTACACATCCAACGATGGCGCAGTCCGTCTCAACCTGCGGGTGGAAGCGGATACCGTCTGGTTGACGCAGGCCGAGATTGCCGAGTTGTTCCAGACCAGCAAGCAGAACGTGTCCTTGCACGCCAAGAACATCTTTGCAGACAATGAGTTGGCGGAATCGGCAACTGTCAAGGAATCCTTGACAGTTCAAACCGAGGGTAAGCGCAAGGTCAGGCGTAGCCTGAGCTTGTACAACCTCGAGCTGATTTTGGCCATTGGCTACCGGGTGCGGTCGCCACGTGGTGCACAGTTCAGGCAGTGGGCGACGACGCACCTCAAGGAGTTTCTGGTCAAGGGCTTCGTCATGGATGACGAGCGGCTGAAGGATCCCGGCGGTTGGGACCATTTCGACGAGTTGCTGGCGCGTATCCGCGAGATTCGTGCCTCCGAGAAGCGCTTTTACCAGAAAGTTCGCGACCTGTTTGCCCTGTCATCGGATTATCAGGTCCGCCAGCAGGATACGCAGATATTTTTTGCCGAGGTGCAGAACAAACTGTTGTACGCCACCACTGGGCGCACGGCAGCGGAACTCATCGTGGCACGTGCCGATCCGTCCAAACCGAACATGGCGCTGACCAGTTGGCGCGGTTCGCGGGTGCGCAAGGGCGATATCACGATTGCCAAGAATTATCTCACGGCTGATGAAATCGATACGCTCAATCGCCTGGTGGTCATTTTCCTGGAGCAGGCCGAGCTTCGGGTCAAGCAACAGGAAGACTTGACGCTGGACTACTGGCGGCAAAACGTGGACAAGATGCTGGCCTTCAATGACCAGACGATCCTGGAGGGGTCGGGCAAGGTGAGCCGCGAACGGATGGAACAAGTCGCTGTGGCACGCTACGAGCAATTTGATGCGCAGCGGCGTCGTGCCGAGGCAAGGCAGGCCGATGAAGACGACCTGAGGGTCCTGGAAGACTTGGAAGATGAGCTGCGGAGCAAGCGTCGGAAGCCCGACGAGGGGGATGAGAAGTGAGCAATCCAGTCAACCGCGTGACGGTGCCGGCGGTATCCATCACCACGGCGCACACCGGCAAGAGCCGCAAGACCAACGCGCTGGGCATGCGGCCGATGCAGGAACGCGTCTGGAACAAGCGCGGCGAGCAATATCTTTTGATCAAGTCGCCGCCGGCGTCGGGCAAGTCGCGGGCACTGATGTTCGTGGCGCTGGACAAGCTCAACAATCAGGGCCTTCGCAAGGCCATTGTGGTGGTGCCGGAGCGCTCCATCGGCGGCAGTTTCGGCGATGAGCCCTTGCGCGAGTTCGGTTTTCCGTGGGACTGGCAGGTGCAACCGCAGTGGAACCTGTGCAATGCGCCGGGTGCGGATGAGCCGCGCGTGGCCCGCTCCAAGGTGGCCACGGTGGCGGCGTTCCTGGACAGCGCGGACCGCATTCTGGTGTGCACGCATGCCACCTTCCGTTTTGCCGTCGATGAGCTGGGCGTGGATGCCTTCGACGGTTGCCTGATCGCCATCGACGAATTCCACCACGTCAGTGCCAACCCGGACAACAAGCTGGGCAGCCAGTTGGCTGAGTTCATGGGCCGCGACAAGTGCCATGTGGTGGCCATGACGGGTTCGTATTTTCGTGGTGACGCCGAGGCGGTGCTGGCGCCGCAGGACGAGGCGCGCTTCGAGACCGTCACCTACACCTACTACGAGCAGCTCAACGGCTACGAGTACCTGAAGTCGCTGGATATCGGTTACTTCTTCTACACCGGGCGTTACCTCGACGCCATCATGAAAGTGCTTGATCCGGCGCTGAAGACCATTGTCCACATCCCCAACGTCAACGCGCGTGAAAGCCTCAAGGACAAGCACCGCGAGGTGGAGGAGATCATGGATTCGCTGGGCACCTGGCAGGGCGTCGACCCGGTGACCGGCTTTCACCGTATCGAGCGCGACGGGCAGGTTCTGAAGGTGGCTGACCTGGTGGACGACAGTGACCTTGCGCGGCGCGGCAAAGTGCTGGCGGCGCTCAAGGATCCGGCACACCGCCAGGATCGCGATCACGTGGACATCATCATCGCGCTGGGCATGGCCAAGGAGGGCTTCGACTGGATCTGGTGCGAGCACGCGCTGACCATCGGCTACCGCGCGAGCCTGACCGAGATCGTGCAGATCATCGGCCGCGCCACCCGTGATGCCCCAGGCAAGCACCGGGCTCGCTTCACCAACCTGATTGCCGAGCCGGATGCCGACGAGACCATGGTCATCGAGGCGGTCAACGACACCTTGAAGGCCATTGCCGCCAGCCTCTTGATGGAGCAGGTGCTGGCGCCGCGCTTCGAGTTCACGCCCAAAAACAGCGGCCCGCTGGAAGGCTTTGACTATGGCCCCGATGGCTACCGGGAAGACAAGCCGAATGTCGGCGTCAACGAGGCCACCGGGCAGTACCACCTGGAGATCAAGGGCCTGAAGGAACCCGAAAGCGAGGAAGCCGGCCGCATTTGCCGCGAGGATTTGAACGAGGTCATTACCGCCTTTGTGCAGGACAAGACCGCGCTGGAGCATGGCGTGTTCGACCAGGAGAACACCTTGCCCGAGGAGCTGACCATCCAGCGCATGGGCAAGATCGTGCGCGATCGCTATCCCGAGCTGTCCGATGACGACCAGGAGGCCGTGCGCCAGCATGCGGTGGCGGCCATGAACCTGACCCAGCAGGCCAAGGCCGAGCTGGGCAAGCTGCGCGAGGAAGCCGAGTCGCGTGGTGAAGACAAGGGCAACCTGGCGCTGATCCAGGGCGTGCGCCGGTTCGTCAATGTCCATGACCTCGACATCGACCTGGTGGACGCCATCAATCCGTTCGATGCGGCCTACGCGGTGCTGGCCCGCGCCATGGACGAGGGCACGCTGAAGCAGGTGCAGGCGGCCATCGAGGGCAAGCGCATGGCGATTGATCGTGACGAGGCCTTCGAGCTGACCCGCCGGGCACTGATGTTCAAGACAGATCGTGGCCGGGCGCCGGACATCAACGCTGCCGACCCGTGGGAGCGGCGCATGGCCGAAGGCGTGGCCGCACTGGCCCGCTTCCGTCGTCAGGAACGTGCCGCCAATGCAACAGACGGGAGTGCCGGCGCGTGAGCAAGACCGACGAAGACAAGATGCTGGAGGCGCTGGGCGTTGACATCACGCCCGAGGAAGTGCGCCAGTACACCAAGGCCGAGGAACGCCTGATCGCCGGCTTCGAGGATATCCAGCGCTTCGTCGACGAGCATGGGCATCGACCCGCACACGGCGAGGAACGGGACATCTTCGAGCGCCTGTATGCCGTGCGCCTGGATCGCTTGCGGCAGTTGCCCGAGGCACGCGAGCTGCTTGCACCCATGGACCGGCAGGGCCTGCTGGCCGCAGTGGATGTGGACGACGGCGAAGCCACCGAGCCACTGGACGAGGATGCCTTGTTGGCCGAGCTGGGGGCGGCTGGCGATGACGACATCACCAAGCTGCGGCATGTGCGCTCCCATGCCGAACGCAAGGCGGCCGAGGAAGTGGCCGAACGCCAGCCATGCAAGGACTTCGAGCGCTACCAGCCCTTGCTGGAACAGGCCCAACGTGAGCTGGAAAGCGGCGTGCGCCAGACCGTGCGCTTTGGCCGTGATGCCAGCGCGGAGCAGGGCAACTTCTTCATTCTTGGCGGGCAGCTGGCGTATGTGGCCGAGGTTGGCGAGCCGATCAAGGCACCCAATGGCGAGCGTGATGCCAGATTGCGGGTGATTTTTGCCAATGGTACCGAAAGCAACCTGCTGCTGCGTTCGCTGCAACGCGCTTTGTACAAAGATGAGGCCGGACGGCGTCTCAGCGAGCCGGAGGCCGGCCCGCTGTTTGCCGACCAGATGGACGAGGGTGACAGCGAGAGCGGCACCATTTATGTGCTGCGCAGCCAGTCCGACGAGCCCTTTGTGGCCGAACACCGCGAGCTGGTGCACAAGATCGGCGTCACCGGCGGCAAGGTGGAAACACGCATTGCCAATGCCCGGCGCGACCCGACCTACCTGCTGGCCGACGTGGAAGTCGTGGCCACGTACAAGCTGGCCGGCATCAACCGCGTGAAGCTGGAGAACCTTCTGCACCGCGCATTGGCGCCGGCGCGGCTGGATTTGACCATCAAGGACCGCTTCGGTGAGCCGGTGCAACCGCGCGAGTGGTTTCTGGTGCCGCTGGCGGCCATCGACGAGGCCGTGCAACGCATCCGCGACGGCTCCATCACGCAGGTCGCATGGGATCCGAAGCAGGCTTGCTGGGTGGCGCCGTGACGGAACAGCACGGAAACACGCTGCGAATGCCGATCTGCCCGTGAAGTGAACTGAAGTGGTTTACGTTGAAGGGCTGCAGCGGGGATGCGGTGCGTGAGTATCAGTTGCCGAGCTGGGTGCGCACTTCCCACAGCTCGGGGAAGAATGTCAGATCCAGCGCTTTTTTCAGGAAGCTCACTCCGGACGATCCGCCCGTGCCCGTGCGGTAGCCGATGATGCGCTCGACGGCCTTCATGTGGCGGAAACGCCACAGCTGGAAGCTTTCTTCCATGTCCACCAGCACCTCGCACAGGTGGTACTCGGGCCAGAAGTCCTGCGGCGTGCGATAAATGCGTTCAAACACCGGCAACAGGTCCGGCTGGTTCTGCCAGCCTTCGCGCACGTCGCGTTGGAGAATGGCCTCGGGGACCGCGTGTCCGCGACGTGCCAGCCAGCGCAGAACCTCGTCGTACAGGCCGGGCGCTTCCAGCGTGGCCTGCAGGCTTGCGCGTGCGTTCGGGTCGGCGAAGACATCCAGCATGTCGGCGTTCTTGTTGCCCAGCAGGAACTCCACCGTGCGGTACTGTACCGATTGAAAACCGGATGCCGGACCGAGCTGGTCGCGGAACTTCAGGTACTCGGCCGGCGTCATGGTTTCCAGCACGCCCCATTGCTCGAACAGCTGTTGCTGGATGTGCTTGACGCGCGCCAGCACCTTCAGGCACGGGTCCACCTCGTCCTTGCGCAGGAAGGCCAGCGCCGCGTGCAACTCGTGGATCAACAGCTTGAACCACAGCTCGGCCACCTGATGCTGGATGATGAACAGCATCTCGTCGTGGTACGGCGGGTCGGAGTTCAGTTGCTGGGCCGACAGCAACTGGTCGAGTTTCAGGTAGCCGCCGTAGCTGAGATCCTTGTCGACATCACGCTGGATTTCATTTTCGAGGGCGCGAGAATTGTCGTTGGACATGGCACCGGTCCGGTGTGGTCGTTCGGGGGCCGCCATCGTATCAGCTTCGTCGTTGCGGCTGGTTGACGTGCCGACGTGTCCGATCTGGCAGGTCATGCGATAATGGCAAGCTGCGTCGCATCAGCGGTACGCAATCCGCAGTGGCCGGGCCATCGGCTCGCCCCTCAATCCAGAATCGGGAGGATCCAGTGTCCATCGCCGCGAAATTCGAAATCGAATATCTGCAATACATGGATGCGGATGGCAAGCTGGTCCGTGAGGACCTGCCCAAGTTCGCACAAGACCTCGACCACATGGTCGAGCTGTACAAGTTGATGGTGTCCACGCGCGTGTTCGACACCAAATCCATCGCCCTGCAACGCACCGGCAAGCTGGGCACCTATGCAT
>CAZOXZ010000136.1:0-6772 GCA_964583865.1 uncultured Rhodanobacteraceae bacterium
CCTATTCCCAGCCCGGCCACATCGGGCTTCGACGCGTTTGACCTGTCGTCAAACGTGCACCAGGCCGTACAGGAAATCGGCTTCCAGCAGCCTTCCGCCATTCAGGCCGGCACCATTCCGCCCCTGTTGGCGGGCCGCGACGTCATCGGCCAGGCACAGACGGGCACCGGCAAGACCGCCGCCTTCGCCTTGCCGCTTCTGTCCCGGCTCAAGCCGCAGGCCGGTGCACCGCAAGCCTTGGTGCTGACGCCAACCCGCGAACTGGCGCTACAGGTAACCCAGGCCTTCGAAACCTTTGCCCGACACATCAAGGGCTTCCGCATTCAGCCAATCTACGGCGGCCAGGACTACCAGCCTCAGCTGCGTGGCCTGAAGCGCGGAGTGCATGTGGTCGTGGGCACGCCAGGACGCCTGATCGACCATCTGCGCAAGGGCACGCTGGATCTCTCTCGCATCCGCTTTGCGGTGCTTGACGAGGCCGACGAAATGCTGCGCATGGGTTTTGCCGAGGATGTCGACACGCTCTTGTCGGCCATGCCGGCCCAACGCCAGAACGCGCTGTTCTCGGCCACCATGCCAGCCTCCATCTGGCGCATCGCCCGCAGCCACCTGCGCGAGCCGGTCGAAATCTCGATCGGTACGGAAAAACCAACCTCGACCCATATCCGCCAGCGCTACTGGCAAGTGGCCGGCATGCACAAACTGGATGCGCTGACGCGTATCCTCGAAGGCGAGCCGGTAGACGCCACCATCGTCTTTGCGCGCACCCGCCAGGCCACCGATCGCGTGGCCGAGCAATTGCAGCAACGCGGCTTCTCCGCTGCCGCCATCCACGGCGACATTGCCCAGCCCCAACGCGAACAACTGGTACGCCGGCTACGTGATGGCGCACTCGACGTGCTGGTGGCCACCGACGTTGCCGCACGCGGGCTGGATGTGGCCCGCATCAGCCACGTGGTCAACTACGACGCCCCGCATGACGTCGAGTCCTACGTGCATCGCATTGGCCGCACCGGCCGCGCCGGACGCACAGGCGAGGCCATCATCTTCATCAGCGGGCGCGAGCAGCGCAAACTGCGTGCCATCCAGCATGCCACCAAACAGACGCTGGAACCCATGACGCTGCCCTCGGCGGACGTCATCAATGAGCGCCGCTTGCAGCGCTTCGTGGAGCGCATCCATGCCAGCGTGGAAAATGACGACCTGGCACCGTTCCGCAAGGTCATCGACCGCTACGCCAGCAAGCACGACACCGAACTGGCCGACATCGCCGCGGCGCTGGCGAGCCTGGTTCACGGCAAGGCACAGCTGCTGGTGAAGGACACACCCGCGGCGACACGCAAGCCGGCCACTGCCAGCGGCGGCGTCAATCGCGCCACGCCCCGACACGACAAGGCCGACAAACAACGCCCAATCCGTCCCCATCAAGGCGAAGCCGGCAAGGACACCTACCGGCTGGACGTCGGCCACCGGCACGGTGCGAAACCCAAGAACATCATCGGCGCCATCGCCAACGAAGCCGGCCTCGACAGCCGCTACATCGGCCGTCTCAGCATCCGCCAGGACTTCAGCCTCATCGACCTGCCCGAAGGCATGCCCCGCGAACTGCTGCTACACCTGAAGAAAGTGCGCGTGGCCGGCCGGCCACTGCAAATGCGCGCCGAAACCAGCTCCGGTGAACGTCATCCGCGGGCCAAGAACCGTCCGCGCCACGGCCAGGGCCGACCGCCGCGCAGCAAGCGCAAAGCCAGGCCCTGACGCACGAGGGGTGGCCTCAGCCTGGTAGCCTGGGCATCGGAAGCCATGTGAGCGAGGCACCGCCATTTTGAGGGTTATTTTTCAACCATCTGAGGCGCGTACTGGTTGCTGTTCAACAACAAGGCTCTACCTCGGCGTGCCACCTCTTGGCGAGAACGTCATCGCTCGGTTCAGGAATGTCCCAGCCCGGCCCCTCAAGCTGCTTCAGAAACGCCAGCTCGATCTGGTGGCGTCGGTCGAGTTTGATCCGGGCAGGGATGGGCTTCGTGCTCAAGCGGCACCCGGACTCCGAACCGCTTGGGCCGTTCAGGCGGCCAAGCGCCGATGGGCTTCTTCCAGGTCGTAATCCATCTGCAAGCCAAGCCAGAAACGATCACTGTTGCCGAAGTAGCCTGCCAGCAGCACCGCCGTTTCCGCACTGATGGCCCGTTTACCCAGACAAATCTCATTGATGCGCCGTGGTGGCACGCCGATCTCCCGCGCCAGGCGGTTCTGGCTGAGATTCATCGGCCGGAGAAACTCCTCCAGCAACACCTCGCCGGGATGGACATTGGGCAATTGGTTCATGTCATCACTCTGCATCAGTGGTAATCCACGATCTCGACATCTTCCGCATCACCGGTCCAACGGAAACAGATGCGCCATTGCCGGTTGATGCGAATGCTGTACTGTCCCTTGCGCGTACCTTGCAACGCTTCCAGCCGGTTCGCCGGTGGAATACGCAAATCCGACAAGCTGACCGCGTTGTTCAACATTCGCAGCTTGCGCCGCGCCAGCCGCTGCATCGCCTGCGGCAACTTGCGCGAGACCTTGCCTTGCCGGATGCACTGCGTTTCCTTGTCACGGCAGTTTTTGATCACAAACACAGCATAACGCCTCACGTTATATGACGCAACGCGTTATGAAAGTCGACCTGAAAGAGCGGACATCTATCTTGACACAGGGAGCCAGGGTAACCATGCGGTCACGCGCGTCGTAGGCGAATGTGCGGCCTTGGCCATTGATGGTCTGGCTCACGCGGTTGCCGTCGGCATCAAAGGTTTGCGTGACATGGATACCGGCCACGGGGTCGCTGCGCTCGGTGAGCCGGTTGCGGGCGTCGTAGCTCAGGGTGGAGTCGCTCACCACCGTGCCACCCACGGTGACCGTCTCCGCGGTGCGGTTGCCGACCGCATCCAGCACATAAAGCACATCGCGGGGCTGGCCCCATGTGCGGTTCTGTCACAAATCTGTCACAGGGCGGTTGGCGCGCCTGGCGGGATTCGAACCCACGACCCCTAGCTTCGGAGGCTAGTACTCTATCCAGCTGAGCTACAGGCGCGTTTTTAAAGGACTTTTTCTATCGAACCGCGTGTTTTCGAGTAACGGCGCTGTGACGTCGATTTTGCCCGCGATCGGCGATGAGTACCAGCTTCGGCGGCCGCTACTCCATCCAGCTGAGCTTCCTGCAAAAGTTCAGCGCGTTGCGGGCCTTCCGCTCTTCTCTGCACGGCCAGGCATTATGACAGCACGAGGCTTTTGCGTCCACGCATGTTCACCGCGGCCCCGGGTCTGCAGCCGGATACGTGCTCCCTTGGCTCGCGCAAGAGAGCAAGTCACAAAACCCGCGTGGCATGTGGCCAGGCGCCATGCCAGTCCTCCTCGCCGCAATAGCGCCACTTGGCGTCGAACTCGTCGTGGGCCTTCGACTTGAACGTGATCTGCAAGGCCCCCCAATGCTTGCTGCCGTCCTTCTCGGTGTCACAAGCCTTCTTCGATCCGTCCTCGATCCAGTAGCCGTCGATGACGTTTTCGCTGCTGAACTGACCACGCACGCGACCGTTGTCTTCGGTGTACGTGCCTTGAATCTTGCCGTCTGCCTCACTCAGCTCGACAGTACCAATGCTGCCGGCATCCCACAGTCCCAGGATCGTCACTCTTGCCTGGGTATTCGCCGGGGCGTCGGTTTGCAGCGAACGCACGGTGATCTCCACCCGCCGGTTCTGCGCGCGCCCGGCCGCGGTGTTGTTGTCGGCCACCGGCTGGCTCTCGCCATGGCCAATGGTGGCGACCTTGCCGGCGGGAAAGCCCGCTTTTTCGACCAGGTAGCCGGCCACGGCCTTGGCGCGGTTCTCGGACAGCACCTGGTTGGCCTTGTCATCACCGACCGAATCGGTGTAGCCGGCCACCTCCACCGACTGGACCGCCTTCGGATCAACATCGGCCAGGGCTGTGACGATGGCATCCGTCGCAGCCGTTTTCAGCTGGTACTTGCCGCTGTCGAACAGCACCTTGCCGGACAATGCAATACGCCTGGCCGAGCCAATGGCACCCACCGCATCGATATCGGCTCCGGGCGTGTCGCTGCCACAATGCGCCCCGAGATCCACCAGCTTGACGAAGCGGAACGTGGCGCCTGGCTCGGTATAGGGCGCGATGTCGACTTCCGCCTTGCCACCCTCGATGCGACCAACCCGCGTCCAGGCCTCGCCATCAGCGGAAATGGCCAGTGCAGTCGGCTCGACATCAGGGCCGATCTCGAACACGTACAGGTCCGGGCCGGGCACGTCGACCAGCGCATTGTCGGTGAATTTCAGCACCAAGGTGCCGCCACAACCCAAGCTGGTGTAGCCCCGGTCGTTGCTGTAATCCGGGATGCCCAATGCCGCTTCGGGATCACGCGCATGGTCGGCCGGCTTCTTGCTGCCGGTGTCGTGGCTGACCACTTCATCGGCAAAGGACACCTCGCCCTGCGGGAAGGTCACTTCGCCACCATGGCCGTCGGGATAAGTCCTGGCTTGGCCCCAGGCAGCCGTTGCGGTCAATGCCAGCGATACAAGGACGACGACGATGACGGGGTGTTTCATGGTTTGATTCCTGTTGGATGGGTTCATGCCTTGCCTCTGGAACGATACGCTTGCGCAGGATGACACTGACCATTGCATTGCCGCCTGCATCGACATCATGCCTTGAAATTTCATGATGTCGACGGCCTCCGTGAGGCTGGTACGCCGGCCCTGCCCATGACAAACGAGGCTGAGCCGAAATTCCGGCCATGGCACACACCAATTGTCAGACCGCCGCCGTCCGCCAGCCTCACAATCGCACGCCTGCCGCACGGATGTCTTCCAGGCGTGCGGGTCCGATGCCCTTGATCGCCTGGAGCTGCGCAATGTCGTCGATGGGGCGCAGCGCAATGATCGCGGCTGCACGCCCGGGGCCGATATGCGGCAAGGTGGCGAGCTCCGACATGCCGGCACGGTTGAGGTCGACGGCGTCAGGCGCGCTCAGGTCCAGACCGGTAAATTTCTGTCGATCCGCTGGCGCGGGCTTTTCCAATGTCGATGACGCGTCGTCATGCGGATGGGTGTGTGACGGTTGCAGGCGCAGATCGGCGAAATCCGAGAAGACCTGCAACAAGGTCTCCTGCAGCTCCGTGCGCGGCGCCTGCGTGACGGCAAGTTCATCGGCCTGGAGCAGCACTTCGGTGGTGTCCTCGGCGTCGAGGACAACCGGGATGCGTCGTGCCAACGCGGCCATGGCAAGGGCATGCTGGCCGTCTTCGGCCAACGGTGCAAGGACCAGCGCTGCGCTGTCCAACTCGTCCTGGCTGGCCAGCAGCAATGGCCATTCGGTCGCATGCTGCGCGATCAAGCGCCTGGCACGAGCTGTCGCTTCGCTGCCGCCGATGCCGCGACCGTACTCGGCCAGCAACAGCACGAGTGCCGCGACAAGATGTTCGCGATCGGCATTGGCAAACAAGCGTTCCACCGCGATGACGCCGCCATCCAGTTGCGCCTCCAGCGCCGCATTGCGTTGCTGGCGCCGACGCAGCCGCCAGCGTTCCGGAAGACCGGACAGGACATCCCACAGCCACAGTCCGACAGCCACCAGCAACTGGCACAGCGCCAGTAGCAACTGGAAGGCGAACATGGCCAGTTCCACCACCAAGTTGATGATCATCGCGGCCAACTGCAGCCATACGGCCTTGCGTCCGCGCAGCTGGATGCCGGCAAACTTGAACGAGGAGCTTCCGGGCCGCGTAAGGTTGACGGTGCCAAAGCGCGTGCGCGTGGAGATGCTCAGGCCGGACTTGGACAGGTTGGCGTGCAACGGGCCGTCGCCATAGCGGCCGCGCAACACGAAACGGCCGTTCTGCAACGCGACCTGGGTGTTTTTGGCGATACCGGTAGATACACGCAGCCCTTGCGACGTGTTGGCCGTGAGTGTCAACCCGGCCCGGCGTGTTTGCGCGCGCAGCGCCACGCCGCCCGTACGGCTGATACGCAAGTGCCGTCCGCGGTGTTCGACGCGCTTCTGCCTGCCCTGCGCGTCCTTCTCGCCGATGCCGAAAAATGCCATGCGATCATCCTGATCCGTGTTGCCTGCCAGGAGCGCACGGCCAGGGCCATCCATGCACTCCGGGTTGTTGTTACCGCCCGCGATCGCCGGCGATCTCGGTACTCAGTTGGCGCAGCAATGCCGCGATGACCACAGCGAGAACGATGCCGCTCGTCGGAACGGGCATCAGGCCGCGTTCGACAAAGGCTGCCGCCACGATACCGAGGACGGCCAACAGACCGGCCATCAGCGGAAAACCGGCCGCTGGCAGGCGCAGGCGGCGCCGGCAAACACCGGCCACGGAGAGTATGGCGGTGACAACAGGGACGGCAAGCAGGCCCCACTGCAGCAGGGAGACGATGGCAGTGCGGCCCGACACCGGCGTGGCCACGTACCAGATGGCCCAAGCGGCCAGCACAACGACAAGGCTGACCAGCAGGTGGCCGACAATGGGCTTGATGACATCCATGCTTGCCTTCCCTCTCGTTTGCCTGCGTCGCGCTTACACCGGTGCCGGCAGCTTTTCGGCCTCGGCCGTGGTGATTTTCAGCTGGTCGTCCTCGACATTGACGTTGACATTGCCACCGTCAACCAGTTTGCCGAACAGCAACTCATCCGCCAGCGGCCGCTTGATGTTCTCCTGGATGACGCGCGCCATGGGCCGCGCGCCCATCTGCGGGTCGAAGCCGTGCTC
>CAZOXZ010000137.1:0-6760 GCA_964583865.1 uncultured Rhodanobacteraceae bacterium
GCTGAGAAAGACCCTTGGAACCTGATGCGGTTAGTACCGCCGCAGGGAGCTTCGAAACGCCAGGCGCTTCGGCGCCTGGCGGGTCGCCCGCGCTTCGTTGTCTTCCGCAACGAGATTGCCAATATGCGACCCGTGAAACTCCTTTCCGCCCTGCTTCTTGCCCTGCCCGTGGCCGTAGCCGCCACCCCCGAGCCTGCCGAAACAGCGAACGCACCCGGCCCGGCAGCGACAGCCCCGACTGCAGCCGCCACCGCGGCCAATGCGACGTCACTCAATCCCGTCGAAGTGACGGCCACGGTGCAAAGCAACAGCGCCAGCATCGGCTCCCTGGATGGCGCTGCACTGAACGACAGCCCCGTCAGCGTCAACCTCATCGACTTGAAGCGCCTGCGCGACATCCAGCCACGCAGCCTGTCCGAGGCCTTGCGCGTGGATGCCTCCGTGAACCCCAACTACGCGCCGGTGGGCTACTACCAGAACTTTTCCATCCGCGGCTTTCCGCTGGATCTGGCCACCGGCTACCGCATCAACGGCCTGACGGTGGCCGGCGAGCAACGCATGGTCTTTGCCAACAAGCGCAGCATCCAGGTGCTGAAGGGCCTGGCCGGGATCGAGGCCGGCGTGGTTGCCCCGGGCGGGCTCATCAACCTGGTGACAAAGCGTCCGGCCGATGTGCGTCGCCTCACCGTCGGCATCGATGGCGAAGGCTCGCGCAAGCTGATGCTGGATTACGGCAACTGGCTGACGCCCACGTTGGGTGTCCGCTTCAATACCCTGTGGCACGACATCCACGGCTATGTCGACCACATCAATGGTCGGCAGAACTTCTACGCCCTGGCCGCGGATTGGTTGATCGGCGACAACGCCACGCTGTACCTGGACAGCGGTTACGAAACCAGCGCCCAGCGCTCGGTGTCCGGTTACCAGCCGCTGGGCGGCAGCGTTCTGCCGCCGGACCCGCACAACACCTGGTTTTTGGGCTACCAGCCTTGGCAGCAGCCCAATGTCATCCGCACCATCAACAACAGCGCACGGCTGGATTGGAACTTCGGCTCGGGCTGGCAGCTGCGTCTGGCGGCCGGACACAGCCGCTCGGTCATCGACGATGCCGTGGCCTTTGCCTGGGGCTGCTGGTCGGTGCCCGCCTGCGCCGACGACACGTATCCGGCCAATGCTTTCGCTCCGGATGGCACCTACGACATCTATGATTTCCGCAGTCCGGACGACACCCGGCGCAACAGCGAGGCCCGCGCTCTGCTGACCGGCCACCTCGGCGACGGTGCCGTGCGACACGTCCTCACCGTGGGTTACGACGCGCTGCGGCGCACCGTCGACCAGCGCCCGTGGGTGTACGAGTACGTCGGCAGCGCCAATATCAACGATCGCACGCCGCCGGTGTTCGCGCCGTCGCCGGAGCAGCCGGGACCCAAGGCGCGGGTGCTGACGAGCTGGCAACACGCCTTGGTGGCCAGCGACCGCATCCATTTCGGTGAGCACTGGCAGGCCTTGCTGGGCGCCCGTCTGGTGCGCCTGGACCAAACCAGCCATGACGACGACCTGCCCGCACCATTCCGCACGGAGCTGGACAAGGCCTTGCCGCAGGTGGCGGTGATGTGGCTGCCCGACGAGGCCACCACGTTTTACGCCAGCTACGGCGAAGGCTTGTCACTCGGCGAACAGGCCCCGTCCTGGACCAGCAATGCCGGCCAGTTCCTGCCGCCGATGTCCAGCAAGCAGTGGGAGCTGGGCGCCAAGTATCGCCGCGGGCCATTGGCGATGTCGGCGGCCATCTACCGTATCGAACGCCCGGTGCAGTTTGCCTTGCCGGATGACAGCGACGCCGGCTTCACTTTCGTGCAGCGTGGTCGCGAACGCCATCAGGGGCTGGAGCTGGCACTGCACGGCAAGGTCAGCGAGCATCTACGCCTGGATGCCAGCCTGGCCTGGACCCATGCCCGCCTGCACGACACCGGCGTGGCGGCCTACGAAGGCCACCAGACCATCAACGTGCCCGAACTGCGCTCCACGCTGTCGGCCGACTACCAGCCCGAGGCACTGCCGGGACTGCACCTCATCGCCACCTGGCGGCATAGCGGCAAACGCATGGCCGGCATCAAGGGCGATATCGCCACCGATGCCTACAACCTCCTGGACCTCGGGTTACGCTACGGCATGGACATCGGCAACCAACGGGTCACCTGGCGCTTCATTGCCAGCAACGTGCTGGATGATTTTTACTGGCGCGACTCGGGCGGCAATTATGGTGATTTCTATCTCTTCCCCGGCCCGCCACGACAGCTGCGCCTGGCGGTGAGCTGGAGTTTCTGAGATGAACTGGCTGGAAATCAGCGGCGCCGTCCTCGGCACCCTCGGCATCTGGTGCGGCACCCGTCGCAGCCTGTGGACCTACCCTTTCGGCCTGGCGGCCTCGGCCATTTACGTGCTGGTCTTTGTCGAAGTAAAGCTGTATTCCGATGCCCTGCTGCAAGTGTTCTTCATCAGCTTCCTGCTGTACGGCTGGTGGCAATGGCAGCACCACCGTGATGACGGCGGCCGGGTGGTGGTGACGCCGCTTGCCCGGCGCCCGGCCCTGCTGCATCTTGCCCTGGGCATCGCCGGTGCATTGCTTCTGGGCGGCTTGATGCACACGCTGACCGATGCTGCATTGCCCTGGATGGATGCCAGCCTTGCCAGCGGCTCACTGGTGGCCTCGTACTGGAGCGCCCGGCGACATATCGCCAACTGGTGGTTGTGGATCGGCGTGGATGTCATCTACATCGGCATGTACATCTACAAGGGCCTGTGGGCCACCTCGTTGTTCTACGCCGTCCTGGTGTTGCTGGCCGTCCTGGGTCTGCGAACCTGGCAACAATCGCTGTCCCGGCAAGCGACAGCCGCAAGCACCTGAAGTACACTGGCCTCTTTGTGACGAGGATGAACGGCAGTGGCACGGAAGAAGGTTCTGCTGGTGCATTACGGCTCGGCCAGCGGCCAGTTGACGCATGTGGTGGAGCATTTGACGGCGCCATTGGCCGAAAACGACGCCGTCGAGCTGCGCCACGTGGTGCTGCAGCCGGTCGAGCCCTGCCCGTTCCCCTGGCCCATCCTGCGCTTTTTCGACACCTTTCCGGAATCCATCTACCTCGAGCCACCGGCCATTCAGCCCACCGGCCTTGATCCTGACGACCGCTTTGACCTCGTCATCCTGGCCTATCAGGTGTGGTTCCTGGCGCCCTCCGGGCCGACCGTAGCCTTCCTGCAAAGCCCCGAAGCCAGGTCCATCCTCAAGGGCACGCCCGTGGTCACGGCCATCGTCTGCCGCGACATGTGGCTGCTGGCCCAGGAGAAGGCCAAGCGCCTGCTGGCCGATTGCGGTGCGCGACTGGTGGGCAACATCGCATTGGTCGATGCTGGCGGCAGCTTCGGCAGCCTCGTGGCGACGCCGTTGTGGCTGCTCACCGGCCGGCGTGGCCCCAGCCTCGGAGGCCTGATTCCACGCGCCGGCGTCGCTGAAGACGAGGTCCGCGCCAGCCGGCGTTTTGGCGAGCGAATGTGCCAGGTGCTCGACAACGGCGCTCCGGTCGACGAAAATATGTTGCGCGGCCTGGAGGCGGTGAAGGTCAACACGCGCGTGTTGCTGACCGAGCGTGCCGCACAACGTGGTTTCCGGGCCTGGGGCGCTTTGCTGCGCAAGCTGGGCCCGCAAGGTGCGTGGCAACGCCAACCTGTCGTGGCCCTGTACATCGTCTTTCTGGTGATTCTGCTGGTCACCGTGTTGCCGGTGAGTGCCTTGCTGAAAACCATCCTGGCGCCAGTGATGCGCAAACGCATCGCGGCCCAAGTGGCCTATTTCAGCCAACCTTCGGGTGGCGCTACAACAGAGAAGTCATGAGCGGTACGGCCTACATCACCAACCTGTCCTCCTTTCTGCCCAATGCACCGGTGTCCAACGAGGGCATGGAGAAGATTCTCGGCATGGTCGCCGGGAGGCCGTCGCGCGCCCGTCGCATCGTGCTGCGCTCCAACGGCATCCGTCAGCGCCATTACGTCATCGACCCGGCCACGGGCCAGCCAACGCACACCAACGCACAACTGGCGGCCGAGGCGGTGCGCGCCTTGGGCAACGATCATTTTGACCCGGCCCGCACCGACCTTCTGGCCTGCGGCACCACCTTTGCCGACCAGCTGGTACCGGGCCACGCCAACATGGTGCACGGCGAGCTGGGCATCCCGCCCTGCGAGACCATGAGCTCGGGCGGCGTGTGCATCTCCAGCACATCGGCGTTGAAGTACGCCATGCTGGGTGTCGCCGCCGGCGAGTTCCAACACGCCGTCAGCGTCGGCTCGGAGACGCCGTCGGTCGTCATGCATGCGCGTAACTTCGAGCCGGAACAGGAAGCAGCCACCGTGGCCCTGGAGAAAGATCACGGTCTGGCTTTCCAGAAAGATTTCATCCGCTGGATGCTGTCCGATGGCGCCGGCGCCGCACTGGTCGAACCCCAACAGGCAACCGATGGTCTGTCGCTGAGGCTGGACTGGATCGCCGAGCGTTCCTGGGCCAACGAACAACCGGCCTGCATGTACGGTGGCGCACAGAAAATGGCCGACGGTCACCTGAAAGGTTGGCCAGCCTACGCACCCGATGCATGGGCAACCGAGTCGGTGTTCACGCTGAAGCAGGATGTCAAGCAGCTCAACGAACATGTCATGCACTACACCGTGGAACGTGCGCTCGGCGAGCTGCCGCGTCTCAAGAATCTGGATGCCGACAGCATCGACTGGTTCCTGCCGCACTACTCGTCGCACTACTTCCGCGAGCCAGTGCGCCAACACATGTTGAAGGCCGGCTTCGACATCCCCTTCGAGCGCTGGTTCACCAACTTGTACGAGTGCGGCAATACCGGTGCGGCTTCGATCTACATCATGCTGGCCGAGCTGTTCCACTCCGGCCGCATCAAGCCCGGCCAACGCCTGCTGTGCTACGTGCCCGAGAGCGGCCGCTTTAGCACCGCCTGGATCCACCTCACCGCCTGCGCGCCGGGCACGGCGTGAAGAAGAACGAGGTACCTCAGGACCAGGCGCGTGCCTTCCAGGGTCACAGCAAGTTGCTGATGGCCGAAAACGAAGCCGGGCGCTATGTACCGGCGCCCTCGAATGGCTGGGAAGCCGAGGAAATCGTGCTGGACCAGGCACTGGCCGAGTTCCAGCGCCTCGCACGCGAAGCGCGCCAACGCGTCGGCAGCGGCCAGGCCAGCCCGCTGGAAGTCCACATGTACCACGAGCGCATGGACGTGCAGCTGCTGGCCCAGAGCACGGGCCTGCCGAAATGGCGCGTGCGTCGGCATCTGCGCCCCGGTGCCTTTGCCCGCCTGTCACCGGCCCTGCGCCAACGTTACGCCGAGGCCCTGGGCAAGACGCCTGCCCAGCTGGCTGACCTGCCCTCCGCGGATGCGGAACCGGCATGAACGCGGTCCACGATATCGAACTGCCCTTCGAACACCGCCAGGCAGCGCACTGCGAAAGCGGTGCCACCGCCTCGCTGCTACGCCACGCGGGCCTGGAGATATCCGAAGCCATGGCCTTCGGCATCGGTGGCGGCCTGACCTACGCGTACCTGCCCTTCGTGAAGTTCGGCGGCCAGCCGCTGTTCGCCTACCGCGCACCGCTAGGCGCCATCCTGCGCAACGTCGCGCGGCGATTGGGCGTGCAAATGCACTTTGAAACCTTTCGCCGGCCGCAAGACGGTATGGCCGCGCTGGATGCCCGACTGGCCGCGGGCCAACCCGTGGGTCTGCAGGCATCGGCCTACTGGCTGGACTATTTCCCGCCGGACATGCGCTTCCACTTCAACGCCCACAACCTGGTGGCGTACGGCCGGCGCGGCGACAGCTATCTCGTGAGCGACCCGGTCATCGACATCCGCGTCGAATGCCAGCGCGACGCCCTGCAAAAAGCCCGCTTCACCCGCGGCGTGATGGCGCCCAAGGGCAAGTTGTATTTTCCCGTCCACATCCCGGACAAGCCGGACTTCCGCCGCGCGGCACGCCGCGCCATCCGCCACACCGCCGGCATGATGCTGTACACGCCCGCGCCCATCATCGGCATCCGCGGCATGCGCCGCGTGGCGCGCCGAGTCGAGCGCCTGAGCCCGACCGAAGCCCGCGCCAACCATCTGCTATTGGGCCATATCGTCCGCATGCAGGAAGAAATCGGCACGGGCGGCGCCGGTTTCCGCTTCCTGTACGCGGCCTTCCTGCAGGAAGCCGCCCAGCTTCTCGATCTGCCCGCACTCGACGCGCAGGCTCGCACCCTGGGTGAGGTCGGCGACCAGTGGCGCATGTTCGCCCTGGATGCCGCGAAAATGTGCAAAGGCCGCCAGCCGGACAACTACCCGGCACTGGCCGAGCAAATCCGCGCCTGCGCCGCCGGTGAGGAAGCCGTATTCCGCCGTTTGCGACAAATCGTCAAGCGCAACGATTGACGCCGGTCGCGGGCAGGCTCGCTCCTACCGAATCCCGGCTCGATCGACGGCCACAGAATCATCGTCATGCCGGGACCGGGCGCGGCTTCATGCGACCGGAGCCCGGCATCCAGTGCCTTTCGGGGCATGCCGATCGTTGTTGCCCGGTCGCGAGCAGGCTCGCTCCTACCGAATCCCGGCTCGATCGACGGCCACAGAATCATCGTCATGCCGGGACCGGGCGCGGCTTCATGCGACCGGAGCCCGGCATCCAGTGCCTTTCGGGGCATGCCGATCGTT
>CAZOXZ010000138.1:0-6712 GCA_964583865.1 uncultured Rhodanobacteraceae bacterium
GCTTCTGGCTGCACAACGGCATGCTCAGCATGGATGGCAGCAAGATGTCCAAATCGCTGGGCAACGTGTTGCAGCTGCATGCGCTGCTGGACGAGCATCCGCCCGAGGCGTTGCGTTTGCTGCTGTTGCGGGCGCATTACCGCCAGCCACTGGACTGGTCACAAAAGGCCATTGACCAGGCCATCGCCACGCTGGATGGCTGGTACCGTGTGCTGCGCGACCTCGCCGACGTGTCTGTCGCGGATCAGACCGACAGCGTACCCGAGGCCATCGAGGCGGCCCTGCGCGACGACCTCAACACGCCCAGAGCCATCTCGGAGTTGGCTGCCCTGGCCTCGACCGCACGCAAATCCGGCGCAGCCGCCGACAAGGCCGCGCTGCTGGCCGGCGGCGCGGTGCTGGGCTTGCTGCAAGCCGATCCGGAGGCCTGGTTCCACGACAGGACTGGCACGAACATCGATGCCGCACGCGTCGACGCCATGCTGCAGGAACGCCAGGAAGCCCGTCGTGCCCGTGATTTTCAGCGCGCCGATGCCATCCGCGATGAACTGGCCGCCATGGGCGTGGAGATCGAGGACAGCACCGAAGGCACGCGTTGGCACATCAAGAAGGACTGAAGCGCGATGCGAAACGCGCGATAATGGCCGCATGAACCAGACCACTGCCACTTCCGCTGCCGCGGCGCAGCAGGAAATCATCGACGAATTCTCCTTTTTCACCGACTGGAGCGAGCGCTACCAGTACCTCATCGACGTCGGCCGCAAGTTGCCGCCGTTCCCGGAGGAACTGAAGCGCGAGGAATACCGCGTCACCGGCTGCCAGTCCCAGGTCTGGCTGGTGCCCGACGGCGACGCCGACTGCCTGAGCTTCCGCGCCATCAGCGACTCGGCCATCGTCTCCGGCCTGGTGGCACTGGTACTGCGGGTGTACTCGGGCCGGCCGGCGGAGGAAATTCTGGCCACCGAACCCGGCTTCATCCAGGCCATCGGGCTCGCCCGGCACCTGTCGCCCACCCGTTCCAACGGCCTGGCCTCGATGCTCCAGACGCTGAAGGCCCACGCGACATCCGCGCAGGCCGCGCATCAATCGGCATAACGCAACGGCATCGGGCAGCCCAGCGTCATGGCGATGACGCGAAACAGCTCGGACTCTGCCAGCGTGATTTTCTTGTCGTGGTGAATCACCAAGGCGATGGCCTCGACCACCGCCTTGCGATGTGTGTCGCGCAAGCCGGCCAAATCGTCCAGGCAGGTGTCCATGCTGCCCTGCCAGTCGTCCGGCACCTTCACCTGCCCATGCCAGCCCGGGAAAAGCTTGCGGATGGCCGCTGCCAGCGCGCTGGACGATTTCGTGCCGCTGTCGCCGCGCAGGGCCACGATGGCACACAGCGTGGCCACGCTGTCACGACACTCAAGCAGTGACTTGCGATGCGCCGCTTGGCGCTGGCGCGGGTGCAGCATGGCCTCGAGCTGTACCTGAACCAGGCGCTGCAGACAGAACTCGTGCACGCTGACATGACCATCGGCACGCACCAGCTGTGCGGTTGTGGCCAGCAACCGTTCCACGTGCACGGCGGCTTGGCGACGCAACGCCGGGAAGGCCAGTGTCGCCAGTGGCAGACGCTGGTTTGGTGGCAGGTCGTCCATGTATCGGGTCATGCGCCCGGCCGCCGTGGCCACTACTGCACCAAACATGCTTTTGATCAACGCCGCCTGCTTGCTGCGCACCACGGCATCCCGATCCATTACCAGGGCCAGCAAGACCGTGCCCGCCTGCCACGGATCGCGCACGGCCGACACGACATCGGCCGGCAAGGCGGCAAGCAGCTCACTGGCGGCGAGAAAGTCGGCCGGGCCGGGCTGGCCGATGCGTTCGCCGAAATCAACCAGCGGGTCGGGCTCGCCAGCAGCCGGGATTCCGCCACTGGCGGGCATGTCATCCGCCATCGACACCGGCCGTGTTGCCTGGCCCAGCGGCTGCAACTTCGGGCTGCGACGCATGCGCCGCAACTTCTCGGCCAGCTGCCGGATCTCCGCCTCGCTCCAGCGCTCGCCCAAGGCACGCACGCGCGCCGGCAGCGGCGGATGCGAATCGAACAGGCGCCATTGAAACGGGCTGCCCAGCATCATGTGCGTCACTTCGCGCACATCGAACAGGGTCACGCGCGAGCCCGAGCGGCTGGCGGCGATCTTCTTCAACGCGCCACCGATACCGTCGGTCTGGCGCGTGAATTGCACCGCCGAAGCATCAGCCAGGCTCTCGCGGCTGCGCGAGATGGCAGCCTGCACCATGCGCCCGAACAGCGAACCGAAAAAGCCGTAGGTAATGGCGATAATGCCGGCCAGCAGCATCACGGCCTGCATGCTGCCATCGCGCCGGCCGGTTTCCGCACTGACCGGCGCCGGCCCCATGCCCATCACCATGTCCACCATGCGATGGCCGACAATGCCCACGCCCATGATGCCGAACAAGCCGCTCATCAGGCGGATGTTCAGGCGCATGTCGCCGTTGAGGATGTGGCTGAACTCGTGTGCGATGACGCCCTGGAGCTCGTCGCGGTTCAGCAGTTCCAATGCGCCGTCGGTAACGCAGATGGCGGCATCACCAAGACTGTAGCCGGCAGCGAAGGCATTGATGCCCGGTTCGTTCTCCATCACGAAAATGCCCGGCACGGGCACGCCGGCGGCGATGGCGGTTTCCTCGACCACGTTGCGCAAGCGCTGCCAGGCCAGGCTATCGGCCTCGTCATCCACCACGCTGGCGCCCATGCCCCAGACCAGGCTGACACCGCCGCCGTTGAGCTTCAACATGCGGTACACACCGGCACCGACAATGACCACGGCCTGGAAGATGCTGAGCTTGATGATGAATTCGCTGGAAAGGCTGGTATCAGCGCGATCCAGCCACAGGGTGAACACATGATGGACCAATGCCACCACGCCATCCACGGCCAGGATGGTAGCCGCGACTGCGAGAACGAACAGCACGACCAGAAAACGTCCACGCCGGCGTGCCTTGTCTTGTTCGGCAAAGAAATCCATCGTGTCCCCCGTACGGGCCATGGCCGGCGGCGACCGGCACGTACGCGAAGTATCGCCGATGATGGCGCGCCACGCAGCATCCGCGGGCCGGCAAGGTTGTCAGCCGGTATGGCTTGTGGCGATTCCCGGCGCGGACCCGGCAACCGCCTCCGAGGACTGGATGTAGCCGTCCTCCACAGCCTCCTCGATGCTCATGTTCGGCACCGGTCGGCGGAAGAAGCCTGTCAGAAACGCCAGGTACACCAGGCCGATGACGAACCAGACAATGCCACCGACCAATGCGTCCGGCCCGAGGTGAACCCAGAGCACGCCGGTCAGGCCGGCGCCGACCATGGGCAGCAGGATATTCCTGAAGATTTCGCCCGCCGAGCGATACCGCTTTTCATGGAATACGAAACAGGCGATGACGGACAAGTTGACGAAGGTGAAGGCAATCAAGGCACCAAAATTGATCACTGACGCGATCAATTCCAGCGAAGGCCCCATGGCCAGCAGCGACACCACGCCCACAAGAATCACGTTGAAGGCCGGCGTGCGAAACGTCGGATGGATATAGCCGAAAAGCCTCCGCGGCAAAACCTTGTTTCGTCCCATCACGTACAGCAGGCGTGCCACGCTCGAATGCGACGCCAGGCCCGAAGCACAGGTGGCGGCGAAGGCCCCCGAGAGGAAGATGATCATGAACAGCTTGCCGCCGATGAAAAGGGCAAGCTCGGGCAAGGTATCGTCGGTGTTGCTGAACGCTTCGACGGTGGGAAAGGCCGCCTGGGCAAAATAGCCTCCGATGAAGAACAACGCGCCGCCGATCAGCACCGTCAGCATGATGGCCCGGGGCACGGTTTTCTCATCCACCGCCTCTTCGGTGTACATGGTGATGGCGTCAAAGCCGATGAAGGAAAACGCGACCACCGTGGCGCCGGCCAGGATCGCCGTCAGTTCGGCACCTTCGTGGAACAACGGCCGCAACGTGAAGATCGTGCCTGCGCCAAGGCCGTCGCGCAGCTGCGACCATGCCAGCGCGATGAACACGGCAATCAGGATCACCTCGTACACCAGCAGGATCATGTTGGCACGGGAGGTCTTGCCCATGCTCACCACGTTGATTGCCGTGACCGCCGCGACATAAAGGCTGACCCACAGCCATGCCGGGCTGCCGGGAAAGACCGCCACCATGTAGATGCGGATGATGACCGCGTTCACCAGCGGCAGGAGCAGGTAGTCCAGGAGTGACGTCCAGCCCACCAGGAACCCCAGGGCTGGATGCATGGTTTCCTTGACGTAGACATAGGCCGAGCCGGCACTGGGGAACATGCGTACCATCCGGCCGTAGCTGATGGCCGTGAACAGCATGACCGCCAGGGCGACGAGGTACGTCAGGGGCACCAGTCCGTTGGTCTTGTTCGAGACGATACCAAAAGTGTCGAACACGACCGTCGGCGTCATGTAGCCCAGGCCGAGGCCCACGATGGCCCAAAGGCCCAGTGACCGCTTCAGGTGCGCCTGCTGTTCGGCCATGTTTTCATCCTTTTGCTGACAAGCCGGGAACCGGACATGTTCTTCACCTGACGCAATCAGGCCGCAGCTTTTTATAGGAAGGCCAAAACTCTGTCAATCAATTTCGTGGCGCGCGGAAACACCTGCTCCGGTTGCGGCGAAGACAAGGGCAGAAGGCTGCGTTGGATGCACCGTGAATGCCGCCTCCAGCCCTGCGGACATGCCCGCCGGCAAAGCTTCAACGCACGTCAGGGCGCTGCGTTCACCGCGGCCAGGATCTTCAGAACATCGGTCGTGGCAGCCACGTCATGCACCCGCACGATGTCGGCGCCACGTTCGGCGGCCATGAGGGCCACCGCCACCGAGGCATGGACGCGTTCGTCCACGGCGCGCCCGGTGATCTCGCCGAGGCTGCGCTTGCGCGAAAAGCCCACCAGCAGGCCGCCACCAAGTCCGGCCAGGCCTTCCAGCGCCGCCAGCAGGGCCATGTTGTGTGCGGTGGTCTTGCCGAAGCCGAAGCCCGGATCGACCAGCACGCGAGCCGGGTCGATGCCGGCCGCGGCACAGGCTGCAACGCGTCGGACCAGGAACTGGCGCACCTCCGCCACCACGTCGTCGTAGCGGGGATCGGCCTGCATGCTGCGCGGCTCGCCCTGCATGTGCATCACGCACACCGGCACGCCCAGCTCCGCCGCGGCTTCGAGCGCGCCTTCGCGGCGCAAGGCGTAAACGTCGTTGATCAGCCCGGCTCCAGCTGCCACGGCCGCACGCATGACCTCGGGCTTCGAAGTATCCACGGAAATGGGCACATCAAGCTGTCGCGCCAGAGCCTCGATGACCGGGATCAGCCGGGCAATTTCGGCGGCAGTGGTGACGGACTCGGCACCGGGCCGGGTGGATTCCGCGCCGATATCCAGCAGGTCGGCGCCTGCCTCGACCATGGCCAGTGCCTGGGCGATGGCAGCGTCGGCCCGGCCGTGCAAGCCGTCGCCGGAGAAGGAGTCGTCGGTGAGGTTGACGATGCCGGCGATGCGCGGCCGGTCCAGCACCAGGACCCGGCCAGCGCAATCAAGCTGCCTCAATGCTGCTCCGCGGGGCGGTCATAGCCCTTTTCCGGCTTGTCCGCGCCCTCGTCGCTGTCAGCCGTTGCATGTCCGGCGACATCGCCGCCACCACTGGAGTCACCCGGCGTCCATCCGTCCGGTGGATTTGGCGTGCGCCCGGCCATGATGGCGGCAATCTGCTCGCGGTCGATGGTCTCGTAGCGCAGCAAGGCCTTGGACATGGCATGCAGCTTGTTCATGTTTTCCTCGAGGATCCGGCGAGCGGTGTCATAGGCGGTGTCGATGACCGCGCGCACGGCCTTGTCGATCTGGCGCGAAGTCTCCTCGGAAATCTGCTTGTGCTGGGTCACCGAACGCCCCAGGAAGACTTCGTCCTCTTCCTCGGAATAGGTCATCGGCCCCAGGGCATCATCGAGGCCGTATTTGGTCACCATGTCGCGGGCGATCTGCGTGGCCCTCTGGATGTCGTTGGAGGCGCCCGTGGTGACCTTGTCCTCGCCAAAGATCAGTTCCTCGGCCGCGCGTCCGCCGTACAGGCTTGCCAGGCGGCTCTCCAGCGACAGCTTGGAATGGCTGTAACGGTCTTCCTCGGGCAGGAACATGGTCACGCCCAGCGCGCGACCACGCGGAATGATGGTGACCTTGTGCACCGGGTCGTGCTCGGGCATCAGCAAGCCGACGATGGCATGGCCGGATTCGTGGTAGGCCGTGAGCTTTTTCTCATCGTCATTCATGATCATGGAGCGGCGTTCCGAGCCCATCATGATCTTGTCCTTGGCGCGCTCGAACTGCAGCATGTCGACCTTGCGCTGGTTGTTGCGCGCGGCAAACAGCGCCGCCTCGTTCACCAGGTTGGCCAGGTCCGCACCGGAGAAGCCCGGCGTGCCGCGTGCAATCACGCGCGCATCGACATCATCGGCCAGAGGCACCTTGCGCATGTGCACCTTGAGGATCTGTTCGCGGCCGCGCAAGTCCGGCAGCGGCACCACCACCTGGCGGTCGAAACGGCCGGGGCGCAGCAGCGCCGGGTCAAGCACGTCCGGCCGGTTGGTGGCGGCGATGACGATCACGCCCTCGCTGCCTTCGAAGACGTCCTTTTCGACAAGCAACTGG
>CAZOXZ010000139.1:0-6660 GCA_964583865.1 uncultured Rhodanobacteraceae bacterium
ATGTGCATGGCCCCACTGGGATACATGAACATCGACAGGCAATAGAACTTCTCGCGCTCGGGGTCCTCGGTGACCTCGAAGGCGCGGGTGCGGTTCCAGTAGTCTTGCGCGGTCTGCTCCACCGCATGCGGATCGTAGCTGTCGCTCATGGTCTTTGTGGTCAGCACAGGGCAATGCCGCAGCGTACCGCAGTGCAACATCGAGGCCAAGCACACGACACTGAAAACACGGCCGGGTGGGCTGCACTTGCAATTGGGCACGCTGACCACAAGATCATGACATTGACCCTCATGCCGGATTTGCCATGAACCCGACCGCACACCAGAGCAACCAGACCGACAGCTACGTTTTCGACGCCACCCAGGGCAACTTCGAGACCGACGTCCTCCAAAAATCGATGTCCACGCCGGTGCTGGTCGATTTGTGGGCCGAATGGTGCGGGCCCTGCAAGTCGCTGGGGCCGGTACTGGAGAAGCTGACCGGCGAGTACAACGGTGCCTTCGTGCTGGCCAAGGTCGATGTCGACAAGGAGCAGACCCTGGCCGCCGCCTTCGGCGTGCGCTCCATCCCCATGGTGGTGTTGATCAAGAATGGCCAGCCGGCCGATGCCTTTACCGGCGCGCTGCCCGAAGGCGAGATCCGCGCTTTTCTGGACAAGCATGTCGAGCGTCCCGGCGTCATCGGCGGCGACGGCAACGCGTCTGCGGCGGCGGCACCTGTGGAATCGCCCGCCGAGGCCGCGGCCCGCATCCGCGAGGAAATGGCGGATAGCCCGGAAGACCAGGAGAAGGTCTTCGATCTCATTCAGGCCTTGCTGCGCACGGGCGATGTCGAAGCCGCCCAGGCCGAACTAGGCCAGTTGCCGGTGAACCTGCAGACGGACAACCGCGCCAAGCGGCTGGAAGACCAGATTGACCTGGCCAGATCGCTGGGTGATGCACCGCCCGCCGCGGAGCTGCAGGCACGCCTGGAAGCGAATGCGGACGACCACGAAGCCCGTGACCTGCTGGGCGTGCGTCAGCTCATGGAAGGCGACAGCGAAGCCGCGCTGGAGACTTTCCTCGAATTGCTGCGCCACGACCGCAGCTGGAACGACGGCCAGGCCCGCAAGCGCCTGGTGGCCGCTTTCGACATGATCGACGACACGGCCCTGGTGGCGCGCTACCGCCGGCAAATGAGCAGTCTGCTGTTCTGATCAGCGCGCGAGGTCGGCGTCAATGACCGGCTCGGCGATCATGGCATGCAATTGGTCCATGCGCTGGCCAATGCGCGGCGCCACGAACTCGATGAAACGACGCACCGCCGGTGGCCGGCCCTGACGGCTTGGATAGACAATGTGCACGTTCATGGCCGGGAGGGACCATTGCGGCAGGACGATGGCCAGCCGGCCCTCGGCGATGGCGCGGGCACACAGGAAGGCCGGCAGCGCGACCACGCCATGGCCGGCTTCGGCGGCCGTGCGCAGCAAAATCATGTCATTGGTGATCAGACGCGGCGCGTGTCGCACCACCCGCAACGCGCCATGCCGGCCGGTCAGTCGCCACAGATAACGGCCATGATCGATGGTGGCTGCCAGGGCCAGGCTGGGCAGACTCTCGAGATCCTCCGGATGCTGTACCGGACGTTCTTCCAGCAAGCCGGGGCTGGCCAGCAGCAGATGTGAATCATCGCCGACGGTGCGCGCCACCAGGCTGGAATCATCAATCGTCGCACGCACGCGAAATGCCAGCTCATAGCCCTCGGCGACCACATCGACATCGCGATCGCGCTGCTCCAGTGCCAACGTCACGTCCGGAAATGCGCGCATGAAATCGACCACGATGTCACGCAATACCAGCTCGCTGAACAGTGGTGGGCAGGCCGCACGCACCGTCCCCGCCGGTGATTCCGTGGCCCGATCGGCGCTGCGCTGGGCGCGCTCGGCGGCGGCCACCACCTCGCGGCAATGCTGATAGTACTGACGGCCGAAATCGGTGACATGCTGCTGCCGCGTCGTGCGATGCAGCAAATGCATGTCCAGGCGCCGCTCCAGACGCGCCAGACGCTGGCTGACCTGCGACTTGCCGATGCCCAGCGACTCTGCCGCAGCCGTCAAACTGCCGCACTCGACCACGGCCGCAAACACCACCAGGTCGTTGAGATCCTGCTGCATTGCTCTCTCCGATGCACACCGTTTCCGGCACCGATAATGGCATTGTTTCGTTTACCGAACAATGTTTTCGGATTTTCCGCCTTTCGAATTGACATTGATCATGGCAGCATGGAACCAGGTTGCCGGCAATCTTCGGCATAGGAGCTTGGGCGGTAGGAACCATGTAAGCGAGGCACAGCCATTTTGAGAGCGATTTTTTGACCATTTGAGGCGAATACTGGTTGCTATTCAACGAAAATGGGCGGGAAATCGGGCCGAAAGGGCGCAGCCGCAGCCGCTTGCGTTTCTACCGCCCAGGCTCCATAGGGCATGGGGCATTCGACGGGAGGGTGGCATGCACGCATCCAGAATCATCACCACCACGGCCATTGTGCTGCTGGGAGCCAGTTTGAGCCTGATGACCGCGGGCTGGTCCCTTGCCCGCGCCGATGATGGCGACAGCGGGCGTCTGACCCAGGCTGACATTGCCGCCACCTTGCCCGCCACGGACATGGGTGCCAGCCGCGGCCTGCCCGCCAACCATCCGGCCTTCGGCGGTTCCGACGCCGCCACGCCCTTTGCCTCGGCGCCGATTCCCGTCAATCCGATGGTGCCAGACGCCACGCCCATCGGCAGCAAGACCTGCGTCGGTTGCCACCAACTGGAAAACATCCACGTCTCGCATTCCCTGCACGCCCGGGCCTTCCGCGCCGGTGCATCCGGTTCCAGCGCCAAGTACACCTGCGAGACCTGCCACGGCCCGGGTTCGGCGCACATCACCGATCCGTCACCCGGACGCATCATCTCCTTCACGCGCAGCAGCAATACGCCCATCGAGGTACAGACCAGCACCTGTCTGGGCTGCCATGCCGGTGGCGCGCGCCAACACTGGGCCGGCTCCATCCACCAGTCACGCCAGCTGTCCTGCACCGACTGCCACAACCCCATGGCCAACCTCTCGGCCGAGGGCGTGCTGGCCAAGGCCTCCATCAATCAGGTCTGCGCCACCTGCCACCAGGACATCCGCGCGCGCTTCAACCGGCGCTCGCACATGCCGCTGCCGGAGGGTCAGATTGCCTGCTCCGACTGCCACAACCCGCATGGTTCGATCACCGAACCACTGCTGAAGACCGACACCGTCAACGAGACCTGCTACGCCTGCCACGCGGAAAAGCGCGGCCCGTTCCTGTTTGAACATGCGCCGGTGCGCGAGAGCTGCCTGAACTGCCACGACCCGCACGGCTCGAACCAGCAGACGCTGCTGGTGATGCCGCTGCCAATGCTGTGCCAGCAATGTCACTCCATGACACGCCATCCCAACGACCTGCAAACCATGGCAGGCCTGGCCAGCGGCCCGGCACCGGATGAGCGCCTGATCGGTCGCGCCTGCATCACCTGCCATACCAACATCCACGGCTCGAACAACCCATCGGGCCCACGCTTCCACAAGTAAGGCGGGGAGGGAATCACCATGAACATGCTGACCAGACTTCTCACCGCCATCATCCTCGGGTTGGCGTTGGCTGTCGTCGCACTGCCGGCGGTTGCCGATGGCAGCGACACGATGCGCGTGGGCGACATGACCTACGGCAACGCGCTGGACCCAACCGGCTGGATGCCGCTGCTGTGGCCACGCGACCCGCAGGGCATGTCCTACCTGCACCAGGGCATGAAGCGCACACCCAGCGGCACCTTGTTCAATTATCCGCCAGCACGTGACGACGAGCTGCCCGATGATGACAGTGATCGCTGGGTCGGCTACGGCATCCTGCAACTGGGGTTTCTGGCCACCGATGGCGACAGCGACGCCCTGTTCGTGCGCCAGTATGCGGACTGGACCGACGGCCTGGTACTGGGGCTGTTGGCATTGCAGTACTACCAGCCGTCCACGGCACGTTTCGTGGAGATCCGCGCCAGCCACATCAGCAGCGACGACCAGTACGTGCGCCTGCGTGCCGGACGCTACGGCAAGTACAGGGTGCAGGCGTTCTACCGCAACATGCCGCACACCATTTCCACCAACAGTTTTCCCTTCTGGGATGGCGTGGGCACTCCGAACCTCACTGTGCCGGCGCCGCTGACGCCGGGCGACAGCGCCCTGCCGGATCCGGTGGCGGCCGTGGCAGAAAATCGTCCCAGGCAGACCATCAAGCTGGTCCGTACGCGCTCGGGCCTGAGCCTGGAAGGCCAGTTGCTGAAGGACTGGTTCGCCTACGCCTCGATCGTCAACGAAGACCGCCAGGGCACACGCCTGTGGGGCGGCACGATGTTCTTCAACTATCCCTTCCCGCACAATGGCGGCGCCTTCGAGACTGTCCGCCCCATCGATTTTCGTACCACCGACATCCACATGGGCCTGCGCTTCGTGGGTGAAGCCTGGCGCTTCAACGCCGTCTACACCGGCTCCTTCTTCCGCAACCACCGCGACTATCTGCGCTACGAAAGCCCATTCGACCTGTGGAACGTGGTCGGCACACCCAACGTCGGCAACATCTACCAGGGTGAGTTCTCGCTGGAACCGGACAACGACTACCACAACCTGCGTCTGGAGCTGGGCCGTGACCTGCCCATGAATGGCGATCTTTCCATGGCCGTGGCCGTAGGCACCATGCGCCAGGACGACGCGCTACGCGCACCGGTCACCTGCACCGGCATGGGCGGTGTGTTCATCGCGCCGCCGGCCGACTTCACCTTCAACTGCGCCGACTGGAACACCCCGGCTGCCCTGTCACAAACCCATGCCGACGTCGGCATCGATACCGCACTGCTGTATGCCAAGGCCAGCTTCCGGCCATCCACCAAGTTCGGTTGGCATGCCAAACTGCGCTGGTACAAAGAGGACTACGACGCGCACTACCTGCTGTTCAACCCGCTGACCGGTCAGTACGGCTACATTTCCGAGAACGGTGCCCAGGGCACGGTCGTTCCCGGTGAAACCGGCATCTTCGATCCCGACAATCCGCTGTTCTGGTCCTATGCCGCCGCGCGCATTCGCAACATTCCCTTCGGCAAGAAAAAAGGTGAATTCGAGCTGGGTGCGGACTGGCGTATCACTGCCGACAACACACTGGACGCCAAGCTGAGCTTCCAGCGCTACAAACCCGAGAACCGCGAAGTAAGCAAACTGGACGAGACGCGCCTGACCCTGGCCTGGGTGGCCCGCGACCTCGCCGGCGGCACCCTGCGGGTCTCACTGGAACGCGCCAGCCGCAACGGCGACACGTACCACTACGATCCCTACGAGGAGTTCTTTGCCGTCTCGCTGCCGGAGTTCGTCGTGCCCGATGTTGGTCTCACGGCTTTGACCACCGACGCCATGCGCAAGTACGACATGAGCGACCGCAAGCAGACCAAGTGGCGGGCCATCTACATTTTCCCCATCGGTGACAGCGCCACCCTGTCGGCAACCTGGCACGGACGCAATGACAACCATGACGTCCTCATCGGCCGTCAGGCAAACCACAACCAGGGCATCACCCTGTCCTGGGACTTCCAACCGTCGCCGGCCACCAGCATCAGCGCCTGGGGCGGCTGGGACCGCACCCGTGTCGCCATGGCCAACGTCAACGACGACGGCGCCGCGCTGGGCACCATCGGCCAGACTGATCCGTCGCTTGGCGGTCCGCTGTACCCGTTGGCGAACCGCTGGTGGCTCGAGGACAAGGCCCGCGGCATCAACGCCGGTGCGACTTTTGGCCACGCCTTCGACAACGGCATGCACTTTGACGCTGCCTGGTCGTACGTGTTCACGCGTTCAGCCGTCAGCTGGGTGGCCGCCTCACCCGGCGCATTCTCGGAGACGCAGCTGCCTTGGGCCACGCAAGGGCTGCAGGGTTTCCCGGATAACCACTACCGTCTGAACACGGTGGACCTCGGCCTGTCGGTACCGTTCAACAACCGTGTTGGCATGCGTCTGTTCGGGCGTTACTGGTCCGGCAGCTTCCGCGACTGGCATTACCTTGGCCTGGACCAGAGCCTGGTCGTCGACCATCGCATCTACACCGACCGCGGGCCGCAGCGCGACTTCGATGCCGGCATGCTGGGCGTGATGCTGAACATCAAGTTCTGAAACCGATCGCAAGCGATCGCAAGCGATCGCTACAATGCCCGCATGCGAGCTGCGGACGGGCATTCAGCCAAGCCGACCACGGCAAGCAGTCGGGCACCGATACTGCCCGACCTGCTGCCGCCGGGGCTGGCTTTGGTCTTTTGTGGCACCGCACCCAGCCGCCGTTCGGCCGCAGCGGGTGCCTACTATGCTCATCCGGGCAATGCCTTCTGGCGCGCATTGCATGAGGCCGGATTCACGCCAAGGCGGCTGGAAGCGGCAGAATTTCCGCTGTTGCCCACCTTCGGCATCGGCCTCACCGACCTGGCCAAACACGCCAGTGGCAATGACCGCGACCTGGCAACCGACGCCTTCGACGTGCCGGGCCTGCACGAGCGCATCACCGCAGCCGGCCCGGGCTAGGAACCTGGGCGGCAGAAACACAAGCGGCTGCGGCTGCGCCCTTTTGGCCCGATTTCCC
>CAZOXZ010000140.1:0-6596 GCA_964583865.1 uncultured Rhodanobacteraceae bacterium
CCGCTGGCGCGGCCATGCCGGCAAGATGCCGGCGCTCCAGGGACCGCGAGCATCTTGCTCGCATCGCGGTGTATCAAAGCCGAGACCGCTGGCGCGGCCATGCCGGCAAGATGCCGGCGCTCCAACCATCCGTGCCATCTGTAACCGTAGGTCGGGACCGGTGCAACCAGACCCGACGCAGCACTACGTGTGCCAACGGCATCACGGGAATGCATCCTGTCCCTTCGAACCCGCCATGTCGGGTTCACGCTGCGCGTGATCCCGACCTACCCAGGAGCCTGGGCGGCAGAAACACAAGCGGCGGCGGGTTCAGTCACCCATCTGTTTGCGCAGGTGCTCGCGGCGTTCCTGGGCATCCAGTGACAAGGTCGCGATGGGCCGGGCATCGAGGCGTCGCAAGCCGATTTCCTCATCGGTTTCTTCGCAGAAACCGTAGCTGCCGTTCTCGATGCGGCGCAGCGCCTTGTCGATCTTGGCGATCAGTTTGCGGTAACGATCACGGGTACGCAGCTCCAGGGAATTCTCGGTTTCGCGCGTGGCACGTTCGGCCTCGTCGCCCACATCCCGCACTTCGCCGCGCAGGTTGTCGATGGTCTGGCGTGACTCCTCGACCAGCTGAGCTCGCCAATCTCGCAGTTTGGCGCGGAAGTAGGCCAGTTGCTGCGGGCCCATGTACTCTTCATCCTCACCGGGATGGTAGTTCTTCGGCAAGTCCACTTCGACGCTGGAAGGCAAGGCGTAACGCCCTTCTTCGCGCGTGATGGCCAGCTCGACCACGCTGCTCTCCACCTGCTTTCCGACCCGAGCCTTCTTCGCCGCCGTCTTCTTGGTGGCAGCCTTCTTGGTGGCCGTCTTCTTCGCGGTTGTCTTTTTGCTGACGGTCTTCTTGCTGCTTGCCTTTTTCGTGGTCGTCTTTTTGCCGGCGGTCTTCTTGCTGGCCGGCTTGGTTGCCGTCTTCTTGCCGGCAGCCTTCTTGCTCACCGTCGTCTTCTTTGCAGCGGCTTTCTCGCTCGCGGTCGAAGCGGCCTTTTTTTTGCTTGTGGTCTTCTTGCTGGAACTGGTTGTTCTGGTCGCCATGGATATCACCGTGAATGCGGCGGCAGTGACGCGTTATAGTGCGTCCGTGCCTGGAAGCATCGTGTCCAAACCTCCGGACTTGAAGCGCGCCATTGTACTGTGCCCGGCGCGGGATTTGTATCCATGGCAAGGCACCACCGTCCTTATGCGAAGCAGATCACAGTCATGAGCCGCCTGTTGTTGTTGCTGCTGCACTTGTACAAGCGCTGGATCAGCCCGTTGCTGGGCACGCGTTGCCGCTTTTATCCCAGCTGTTCGGACTATGCCAGGCAAGCCATCGCACGGCACGGCTCCTGGCGCGGCAGCCTGCTGGCCATCTGGCGCATCATGCGCTGCCAGCCCCTGTGCACGGGTGGTGAGGATCCGGTGCCGGAAACCTTCCATTTCGTGCGCTGCCGTGGACAAGCTGCACGTTCGCGCCATGAGCACTAACCTCTCGCTTGACGCCTTGACCGACAGGGTGCTTGAACTGCATCTGGACAAGCCACTGCTGGTCGGCTTCAGCGGTGGCACGGACTCCACTGCCCTGCTGGACATGCTGGCCCGCTCCACCAAGGCACGCCAGCGTGGCCTGCGGGCCATCCATGTTCACCATGGCCTGCAACCACAAGCCGACGCCTGGGCCGCGCATTGCCGGCAGTTTTGCCAGGAACGTGATGTCCCGCTTGCCATCATGCGGGTACACGTGGACGCCCGCGGCTCCGGCCCCGAAGCCGCCGCGCGCGAGGCCCGCTACGCGGCCTTTGCCGACGCGTTGCAGGCCGATGAAGCCCTGCTGCTGGCGCACCACGCCGACGACCAGGGCGAAACCATCTTGCTGAAGTTGCTGCGCGGCGCCGGCCCGCACGGTCTGGCCGGCATGCGGCCGTGGCGCCCGTTTGCCGCCGGCTGGCTGTGGCGCCCGTGGCTGGAGGTGGCGCAGCAGGCCATTGCGGACTGGTGCCGCGACAATGCCCTGGCCAGCCTTGATGATCCGAGCAATCGCGACCCGGCGTTCAGCCGCAGCTGGTTGAGGCGAGAAATCATGCCGCGCATCCGCGCGCACATGCCGCAGGCCGTGGCCTCCATCAATCACGCCGGCCGCTTGTGCGCGGTGACGCGGGATTATCTGGACGACCAGGCCGCCACGCACTTGGCGCAGCTGACCGAAGACAACAGTCTCGATGCCGCCGGTTGGCTGGCCTTGCCTGATGCCCTGCGCGGCCTGGTGCTGGAGGCCTGGCTGCATGGCCGTGGCCTCGACGCACCCACGGTCGCACAACGTCACGAACTCGAACGCCAAGTCGCCACCGCCGGCAAGGACAAGAATCCGTGCATCCACTGGCCCGGCGTGGACTTGCGGCTGTGGCGCGGGCGACTGTACGGCATGGCGCCCCTGCCAGCGCCGCCGGCGCGCTGGGAGGCTCGCTGGGACGGCCGGGAACTGACCTTGCCGCTGGGCACGCTGGCTTTGCAACCATGCGCTCAGACCAGCCAGGCACCCACCTTTGCACGCGCCTTGCGTGTCACCCTGCGGCGCGGCGGAGAGTACCTGCACCCAACCGGGGACCCGCACGGTCGCGAGCTGCGCTACGTTTTCCAGCAGCAAGGCCTGCCGCCCTGGTTGCGGCCGCTGTGTCCTCTCATTCACGATGGCGACGAGCTGCTGGCCGTGGCCGGCCTGTGCCTCACCGATGCAGGCGCTGCGTTCTTTCATGCCATCGGCGCGCGCCCGCATTGGCGTTATCATGTGTAGCCACATTCCACACCGGTGTATCTGCCATGGGCGAGGAAACTCCACCCGACAACCGCATCGCGCATTTCGAGCAATCGCTGGACGAACTGGAAAAGCTCGTCGGCCAGCTGGAAGAAGGCAACCTCAGCCTGGATGATTCGCTGAAATCCTTCGAGCGTGGCGTGGCGCTTTTCCGTGACTGCCAGACAGCCCTGGAGCAGGCAGAATTGCGCGTCAAACTGCTGATGGACCCTGAAGACCCTGAAAACGCCGAGCTTTTTGATGCCGACGACAACTGAGCGCACTGGCATTTTCCCGGAACTGACAGCCAGCATCGAGGACGCGCTTGATCGGGTCGTGCCCGATGCGGACACCTCGCCGACGACACTGCACCAGGCTATGCGGCATGCCGTATTCGCTGGCGGCAAGCGGCTGCGACCCTTGTTGGTCCATGCCACCGGCAAGGCCATCACACACGAGATCAAGAACTTCGATGCACCCGCCTGCGCCGTCGAGCTGATCCACACCTATTCGCTGATCCACGACGATCTGCCGTCCATGGACAACGATTCCATGCGCCGCGGCAAACCCACCTGCCACGTGGTCTACGGCCCGGCGATGGCCATTCTTGCCGGCGACGCCTTGCAAGCACTGGCCTTCGAAGTCCTGGCCCGTGACGACAGTGCCACGACCGACCCGGCCGCGCACGCGCGCATGTTGCAGTGCCTGGGCACCGCTTGCGGATCCAGCGGCATGGCCGGCGGCCAGGCGCTTGATCTGGAAGCGACCGCAACAACGCTCACCCTGGACGAACTGGTGCACATGCACCAGTGCAAGACCGGCGCCCTTATCCGTGCATCGGTGCAGCTGGGCGCGCTGGCTGGTGGCTGTGGCGACGAACAAACCCTGGCAGGGCTGGACGCGTTCGCCTGGCGCCTTGGTCTGGCCTTCCAGATCCGGGACGACATTCTGGATATCGAAGGCGACAGCGCCACGCTTGGCAAGACCGCTGGCAAGGACACCCGCCAGGCCAAGTCCACATTTCCCTCGCTGATGGGACTGGATGGCTCGCGTGAGTATTGTCGTCGTCTGATGGCCGAGGCGCACGCGCAGCTGGCCGAGCTCGACGCCGACACGTCCATGCTCGAGGCGCTGGCCGATTTCACCGTGCAACGCAACGCCTGAACGCCCCGATGCCCGCCGTGGCATGTATCATGCGGGCATTGTCACGAGTACCTTTTCCGCCACCATGCTCCGAGCTCTTTTTGCCATCGCCTTGCTGCTGGCCATGCCGGCCATCCAGGCTCAGGACAGCACGCCAGCCGTCGCAGCCGGCGACAACGCCAGCGAGCCACTGCCCCAGGTGAAGGTGCATACCTCCGTGGGTGATTTCGTCATCGAGCTGTATCCCGACAAGGCACCCAGGACGGTCGCCAACTTCCTGCAATACGTGCACGACGATTTTTACGCCGGCACAGTGTTCCATCGCGTCATCAAGGGCTTCCTGGTTCAGGGCGGCATTTATGACCGCGACCTGGAGCAGCGCCGCGTGCGCCCCGCCATTCCGGACGAAGCCGACAATGGCTTGAGCAACCTGCGCGGCACCGTGGCTGCGGCGCGCGCGCCGGAGGTGCCACAGTCCGCCACCTCGCAATTTTTCATCAATCTGGTCGACAACCGCCGGCTGGATTTCGTCAGCAAGCAAAGCGGCCTCACCTGGGGCTACGCCGTGTTCGGCAAGGTCATCGAAGGCATGGACGTGGTAGACCAGATCGGCAACCTGCCCACCATCCCGCTGGGGCCGTTCTCGGGTGACGTACCGCAGCCGCTGGTGGTCATCGAGGGCGTCGAGCTGCTCAACGACGACGAACCTGCCGAGGCATCCAGCACACCGGCACCCGCTGCCAGCGCGGCCGTGCCCGCCAAAGCCACCAGCAGCCCGTGACCACGTTATTCATCTCGGACCTGCACCTGGACACGGTGCGTCCCGGCATTCTCGACCTGTTCGAGGGCTTGCTGGCCGGCGAAGCTCGCTCGGCGCAGGCCGTGTACATCCTCGGCGACTTGTTCGAATACTGGATCGGAGACGACGACGACAGCGAGCTTGCCACACGCGTTGCCACGGCCTTGCGCGGCCTGGCAGAGCACGACGTGCCGCTGTACTTCATCGCCGGCAACCGTGATTTTTTGCTCGGCCCCGCCTACGCGCGGCGCTGCGGCATGCAGTTGCTGGCCGACGGCACGCTGATCGAGCTTGGCGGCAGGCCCACGCTGCTGATGCACGGCGATACCTTGTGCACTGATGACCGCAAATACCAGGCGTTTCGCAGAGAAGTTCGACAACCCGCCTGGCAACGGCACTTCCTCAGCCAATCACTTGCCGCCCGGCGCCAGTTTGCCGCCAACGCCCGCAAGGCCAGCAAAGCCCACACCGGCAGCACCGACATGGCCATCATGGATGTCAACCCGCAAGCCGTGGCCGATGCCATGCGCCAGGCAGGGGTCACCCACCTGATCCACGGCCACACCCACCGACCCGCCATTCACGACTTCACCCTTGACGGCCAGCCCGCCCGGCGCACCGTCCTGGGCGACTGGTACCGGCAAGGCAGCGTGTTGCGTGTCAGCGCCAAAGAATACGACCTCGCCGGGCTGCCGGCATAACCCCACGCACAGGAGAAGCGGACGTGGCAGACAGGCAACGTCGACAATGGGAAAGACTGGGTGAACACGACCCGTACTGGGGCGTGCTGTCACACCCTGACAAAGCCAACGGACGCTGGAAGGAGGACGAGTTCTATGCCACCGGCGAGCGCGAAGTCGAATTCGTCGTGGCGCACGCAGAACACCTCTTTCCGGATCTGCAACACGGCACGGCCCTGGACTTCGGCTGCGGCGTCGGCCGGCTCAGTCGCGCCCTCGCCGGTCATTTCGAGAGCGTTCGGGCCGTGGACATCTCCGCACCGATGCTGGCCAAGGCCAGGGAGAATCTGCGCGATCGGCCGAACGTTGAATTCATCCACAACACCAGCGCCGATCTGCACGTCATCGCGGACAACAGCATCGACTTCATCTACAGCAACCTGGTGCTGCAACACATCCCGAAGAGCGAACAACACCGCTTCGTGCAGGAGTTTCTGCGCATCCTGCAACCCGGCGGCGTGGCCGTGTTCCGCACCTGTACCGGCAGCCGACTCAACACACTTCGCGGCATCATTCATCGCCTCGTCCCGGCACCGATCATCAACCTCGGCATCCGCCTCGTGCACGGCAAGAACCATGTCATGGAGATCCACACCTACCCGCACGAAGAAATGTTGGCATTGCTGCAGAAAGCCAACGCCGAGGTGGTCCAGGTACAGCCGCAAATCGGCGACGGTGCCGCCTTCCACAGCTGCACCTACTGGCTGCAAAAACAAGCCGGAGAACCGTAGCTCCGCCCAAGGAGCGAAGCGACTGAGCAGGCATTCGTGGCGGGAATCGAGAACCGTGGACGGATCATGCGTCCGGACCGGTATCCGGGGCAGTTTGTAGGAGCGGGTCTGCCCGCGACCGCGTACAAACCGCGCGTCAGGGACGAAACCCACGGGACAAGGCATCCTGCCGAGGGCCCCTGGCGAGGCCATGCCGGCGAGACGCCGGCGCTCCAAGGACCGCGAGCATCTTGCTCGCATCGCGGTGAATCAAAGCCCAGGCCGCTGGCGCGGCCATGCCGGCAAGATGCCGGCGCTCCAAGGACCGCGAGCATCCTGCTCGCATCGCGGTGAATCAAAGCCCAGGCCGCTGCCGCGGCCATGCCGGTAAG
>CAZOXZ010000141.1:0-6589 GCA_964583865.1 uncultured Rhodanobacteraceae bacterium
AGTGCTTGTCTTCGCGCAGGTTCATGTTCAACCGCGAGGTGAAGGTGCCGCCGAAAGCGCCAAGCATGGTGTCGATGGCCAGCGTATTGTCCGCCTTGGTGGATGGCATGACCTCGGCCGCCAGGATCACCGTCTGACGCGCGCCCGGTCGATTCATCATGAATACACGCGGCTTGGCCGGGCGGTCGACCTTGGCGATGTTCTTGGTCGGGATGGCGCTTTCGGGCGCTTTCCAGTCACCGAAAGCCGCGTTCAGCTTCGGCAGGATGGCTTCCAGCGTGGTGTCGCCGGCCACCAGCAAAGTGGCGTTGTCCGGGCGGATCCAGTCATGCATGAAGGCGTGCATGTCATCGGCCTTCAGCGACTTGATGGATGCCACCGTGCCCGAGCCGGTCATGGGAATGCCGTAGGCATGGTCGTTGCCGAACAACAACGGCGGCAGGACGCGCAGCGCCATGGTCATCGGCCGGCTCTTTTCGTGGGCAATGCCAGCCAGCCACTGGTCACGCACGCGTGTGATATCGGCCTCGCGGAAGGCCGGATGGCGGATCTGATCGGCATAAAGCTTCAGCGACGGCTCGATGTTGGCCTTCAATGCATTCATCGACACGGTGCAGGTATCCAGCCCGCAGCCGCTGGAGATGCGCACGCCCAGGCTCTGCTCGCGCTCGGCAATCTGGATGGAATTGAGGTCATCCGTGCCTTCGTCCAGCATGCCCATGGTGAAGCTGGAAGTGCCCAGCTTCTTGCCCTGGTCAGCAGCGTAGCCGGCATCGAACATCATGCTCATCTGCACCACGGGAATGGTGTGGCGCTCGGCCAGCAGCACCTCGATGCCGTTCTTCAGGGTCGCGTGCTGCAGCTTCGGGAAGATCAGATCGGGGAAGTCGGTGACTTTCGGCAGCTTGCTGCGGTCCACGTCGGTCTTCACCACATGGTAGTCACCGGTGTTGTCGAGCTTGTCCTCGGGACGGTTCGGGGAAGCCGGCAAACCCTCGAGATTGGCCACATCGGTGGTGGCTACTTCGCCGGGCTTGACGATCAACGTGTAGTCACCCTGCGACAGCCACTTGTCGGCGGCTTTTTTCACGGTTTCCGGCGTGGCGGCCTCGATCTGCTTGTAGTAGACCTTCCAGGCACCCGGATCGCCCTGGAAAACCTGGCCCCGCGCCAGCGTGACGGCCTTGCCGCCAAAACCGCCGACACGCTCCAGGCCGCGGATGACACCCGCCTCGTACTGCGTCTTGGCGCGTTCCAGCTCGGCAGCCGTGGGGCCTTCCTTCAGGAATTTGGCCCACTCGTCGGCGATGGCGGCTTCGATCTTCTCCAGATCCACGCCGTCCTTCACCATCACGCGCATGCTGACACCACTGGCCAACACGCCCGAATTGACACCGACCGATACGCTGTCAGCCAGCTTGTCCTTGTACACCAGGCGCTGGTACATGCGCGAGCTCTTGCCCGAGCCCAGCACGGTTGTCGCCAGATCCAGCAAGGGCAGGGCCGGGCTGCCGATCTGCGGCACGTTCCATTCGCGGAAGATGGCGACCTGCGGCACGTTGTCGGTCATCACGTCCTGCGTGGACGTGGTGCGCGCGGCAATCCACGGCTGCGGGCGCGGCACCGGCGGACCGGCCGGAATGTCGCCGAAGTACTTCAACATCTTCTTCTTGGCAACGTCCGGCGTGATGTCACCGGCCAGCACCACCGTCGCATTGGCGGCGCCGTAATAGTCCTTGAACCACTTCTTGACCGTCTCCAGGGAAGCCGAGTTGAGGTCGTCCATCGAGCCGATCACGGAGTGGTGATAGGGATGGTTGGCGGGATAGATGTTGGCCAGCATCTTGGTCCATACACGGCCGTAAGGCTGGTTTTCACCCTGGCGCTTTTCGTTCTGTACCACACCGCGTTGCTCGTCCAGTAGCGCCTGGTTGATGTGGCCAAGCAGATGGCCCATGCGATCCGACTCCATCCACAGGGCCATGTCCAGCGCCGTGACGGGAACCGTCTCGAAATAGTTGGTGCGGTCCTGGTTGGTGGTGCCGTTCATGCCGGTGGCACCGACTTGCTCGAACGGTTTGAAGAACTCGTCCGGGTAGTTTTCCGAACCCTGGAACATCAGATGCTCGAACAGGTGGGCAAAACCGGTCTTGCCCTTGGGCTCGGAGCTGGAGCCGACGTGGTACCACACCGCCACGGCCACGACCGGCGCCTTGTGGTCTTCGTGCACGATCACGGTCAAGCCGTTGGGCAGCGTGAACCGGGTGTAGGGGATATCAGGGGTGCCTGTGTCGGCAGCATGTGCCAGAGGCATGCCCACGAGCATGGCCAACGCCATGCCCGCCATCAATTGCAGCAGGGTCTTCATGGGTTTCTCCGCGAATACAGACCGGCAAGCGTAACCAACCCCGGGTGAGGTGACAATGTGCCATTGGTTACAGCTGGCACGCGACGTTTCGGTTCCCGTCAGGCTTCGTTGCCCAGCAGATCTTCGGTGCGTGAATCCGGTTTGCCGTCGAAAAAACAGGCCAGGACATCGGCAAACACGGGCTGATCCGGCGCCACCATGGCAAAGAGTGTCAGGCAGGAACGGCATTTCATGGCATCCACCGGGCCCAGAATGGCCTCGATGGGTGTGCCACGATGGCGCAACAGGGCCTGGACACACTCCACCAGCCGCGGTCCCAGGACGGGATGAGTGAAGTACGCCCGGGCTTCCAGTGCCCCGCTGATGGCATACCGACGCGCCAGGGGACTGCGCCCAAGGCCCTCGAGCTGCGGCAGGATGAACCAGATCCAATGGGTGGTCTTGTGCCCATCCAGCAACTCGTCCAGTGCCTGGAAATACACCGGCTGCTGGGCCTCTACGAAACGCTGCAAGCTGAACGGTTCATCCATGCTGACACGCTTGCTCAAACGGCGCAGACCTTGCCGGTCTCGGCCTTGAGTGCGGCCTGTGCCTTGCTGATGGCGGACTTGGCAGCTGCATCAGGCTGGTAGGCTTCGCCCGCCGCGCCGGCGCTGGCGGCCACGGCCTGGTGCAATGCCTGTTCGGCGGACCACAAGCTGGCCGGTACCTCATCCTGCAAGGTGTCAGCCCAGGCAAACAGGAAAGCCACCTGGTCGGCAGTTACCGGTTGCTTGCGCGAAACTGCCAGGTTGAGCCGCAACAATGCGGGTCCCAGCGCCCGCAGGCTGTCGCAGACGAAATTCTTTTCCTCGGCGGAACCGGCCGGCATTTCGCGTATGTCATAGTCCACGTTGCCGGCGGAATCGATCTTGACGGTGATGAAGAGTTCGCCTTTGGTGAACGCGGCACGTACCCGCTCGGCGTCCATGCCCTGCATCATCGGTGCAGCACGGGAAACGACCCAGGTTTCTTCACCGAGGCCGGCATCGTGCATGTCCGCGCGCACCTTGGCAGCAAGCGCCTCCCACGGCTGGCCTGTCTTCACGCCAATGGCACGAAAGGACGTCCCGCCTTTGCTGCGGGTACCTTTGCGGTCGTGACTGCGCTCGCCAGCCACGATGGGAATCCCGGTGAGAAGACCGAGATTTTCGCCTTTGGCTGCCCTGCTCGGTGCCGTGTCGGCGGTGTCTGCTGTCGCCACGCTGCTGACCGCCTTGTCGCCGTTGTCACCAGTGGACCCGGAACAGCCGACCAGGCCACCAGCCAGCAGCAGGATCGCCAACAACGCTGCCTTCTGGCCACGGCGGTGGCGTGGCGTACGGATTTTCATCATGAGGGTTCTCCGACCGTCACTACGCAAACAGGCAGCATACCCTACCTGACCGCATCAGGGGATCAGGTTGACAGTGTCGCAATGGCGCGGATGCGCTCGCGACGCACGGCCTGGCCGATGGCCGGGCCTTGCAGCCCTTGTGCGACGAACGGCCGGGCCTGGACCGCGCTGGCCGCGGCGTGGGCACGGCGCAGAAAGTCGGCCTGGGGATAGGCGTCCTGCTGGTGATGCAGGCGGCCGCGCTTGTCTGCTTCGCAGGCCAGCAGGAACGGCGCCAGCCGCTCCGGGCGGCGCAATGCATCCAGCGCTTCCAGCAGCTTCAGCACGGTGGCCGGCCGCAGTTCCAGGGCACGATGGCAGTTCAGGTGCTGGGCACACACGGCCTTGGCCAGCGCGTGGTAGTCGGTCGGGACACGCAGGCGAGCGGCCAGGGCGGCCAGCGGCTTCAGGCCACGCTGCTCATGGGCGCGATGCGCGGGCCATTCGGCTTCGGGCGTGCGGGCCTTGCCGAGGTCGTGCACCAGTGCGCAGAAGCCGACCAGACGATCGCCGGGCGCCAAATGCGCGGCCATGTCCAGCACCATCTCGACGTGCCGACCGGTGTCGATTTCCGGGTGGTATTTCTCCGTTTGTGGCACGCCGTACAGGGCATCGACCTCCGGCAAAATGCGTTGCAGTGCGCCGCAATCGCGCAAAGCCCGCACAAAAGCGCTGGGCTCGGGCTCACCAAGCGCCTTGTGCAGCTCGGCCCAGACACGCTCGGGCACCAGATGATCGACCTCGCCCGCAGCCACCATCTGCCGCATCAACTGGCGGGTATCGTCGGCAATGCAGAAGCCGAGCGGCGCAAGACGCGCCAGAAAGCGCGCCGCCCGCAGCACGCGGACCGGGTCTTCCACAAAGGCCGGGGAAACATGCCGCAGGATGCGTGCTTCGAGATCGGCGTGGCCACCGAACGGGTCGACCAGCTGCCCGGCGGCGTCCTCGGCCATGGCGTTGATGGTGAAGTCACGCCGGGCGAGATCCTCTTCCAGGGTTACCGTTGGCGCGGCGTGGAAGGCAAAGCCGTGGTAGCCGTGGCCGGTCTTGCGCTCGGTGCGGGCGAGGGCAAATTCCTCGTTCGTGTCCGGATGCAGGAACACCGGAAAATCCTTGCCCACGGCCTTGAAGCCGGCGGCCTGCATGGCCTGGGGCGTGGCGCCGACGACAACGTAATCGCGGTCGCTGGCCTGCCTGCCCAGCAGCTTGTCGCGTACGGCCCCGCCGACCAGGTACGTCTTGAAACCCGCACCGGCCACGGTCGGCTCAGGCATTGTCGCGCTGGCTGCGCAAGGCGTTGTAGCGCCGCGCGCGATTGTCCGGATGGATGAGTTGCGGCAACAGGGTCGAGAATTCACGCGGCTCGATGCCGAGAGCTCGCAGGCCGTCCTTGCTGCCGACGCTGTCGGTCTGCAACGACAGGAAGTTGTCCCGGGAGAAGGGCTTGCCGGGCACCAGGCCTGCCAGGCTCGCCTGCAACCGGCCGAGGACACCCGGCATGGGAAGAACCCGGCGCTTGCCGTCCATGGTGGTGGCAATCAGGCGCACGATCTCCAGCAACGTGAACACCTGCGGGCCATACACCTCGAGTGTGCTGCGCGACGTGGCCGGCCCGCGGATGGCACGCACGATGGCCTCGGCCACATCGTCTGCATGTACGGGTGCCATGCGTGCCTCCGGACAGGGCAATGGCAAGACGGGCGTCATGGACAGCAGCCCGGCGAAACGCGCCACCAGTCCGCCATGACCTCCAAAGATCACGCTGGATTGCAGGATGGTCCAGTCCGTGGCGGAGGCCTTGATCACCTTTTCCGCATCGCCGCGCGAAGCCAGATAACGTGACTCGCCACGACCGGCACCCAACGCGCTCATCTGCAGCAGGCGCGGCACACCGGCCTCGTCACAGGCAGCGGCCAGCTTGCCAGCCAGGTCGACATGCACCTTCTGGAAAGTCTCCCGGCCGCCCTCGTTGAGCAGGCCGATCAGGTTGATCACCGCATCCTTGCCGGCCACCAACCGCGCCAACGTGGTCTGGTCATGCACATCGGCATTGTGCATCACGAGGTTCGGGATCAGAGTCAGTTCGCGGTGTTGCTCGCGGTTGCGGCTCGGTACCTCGAGCAGATATCCGGCACGACTGAGACGCGGCAGCAAATGGTGCCCGAGGTAACCGGTCCCGCCAAGAACCAGCAATCGTGGTGCGCGCATGATGGCTCCTTGTCAGTATTCAGCAGCACATGCGCATCATACCGCCCCGGACGACATGGCGGCCATCCGTGAGGAGTGATGGCTGGGAATAGGCGCGCGCGCGTCTGGATGGCGGTAACCCCAATGCCTTCGCGCAGACACCTGAAGCACCCCGGGCCCCGATTCCCGGCTCCCGCTTTCCCGTTTCCCGGCTCCCACCACGATTGCCCGCTCCGTGGCTGCGCTCCTTGAGCAGGCCTGTGGGTTGCCCGGCGGCTTGATGCAGGTCGGATCGAGCGCGCCAGCGCGGATCCGGCACTGATTCGCGGCCTACCGGTCGCGCGCAGGCGCGCTCCTGATATGGATTGACCTGTCAAGTGGTGGTTGGTGCTCGGCTACATTGTTCATTCCTGTTGGGTACGGTGCTTGGAGCAGCACACGGTGGCTAACGGCGACGATAGATCACTCTGATATACGTGGATTGGTTACCGACCTGACTTTGCTTCGTCGCGGAGCTACCTTTCTCTACAGACGGGGATCAACCAGGTTGCCGGTTGCCCCTTAGCTTGGATTATTCACCAGAATAATGACGGAAGGCCCTTTGTTTGGTAAAATGTAGT
>CAZOXZ010000142.1:0-6429 GCA_964583865.1 uncultured Rhodanobacteraceae bacterium
GCGTGGCTTGCTGCGAATTCCGCAATCATCCGCGACCCTCATGAATTATGCAGGCCAGGGAAGAGGGAAGAGACTTTCCCGGTGCCCGGTTGTTCTGGCAATGGTGCGGCTCCGGCATGTCCATCTGAAATGCGAATTCGGCAAGCGCGGCCCTGTTTCCTGGCCCCTTTGCCCCATTTCCTGCAATATCCATGAGCCGCCTGGCCACGGCCACCATCCATCTTGGTGCCCTGCGGCACAACCTCGCCCGCGCGCGCGCCCAGGCAGGCGATGCGCGCGTGTTGGCCGTGGTCAAGGCCGATGCCTACGGCCACGGACTGGAACGAGTGGCGCGGGCACTGGCCGATGCCGATGCCTTCGGCGTGGCTGCCATCGCCGATGGGCGTCGCCTGCGTGCCGCCGGGCATCGTCAGCGCATCGTCGTGCTGGCCGGCCCGGATGGTCCGGCCGATCTGGCCGAAGTGCGGCATCTCGACCTCGACATCGTCATCCATCACCAGCGCCAGCTGGACTGGTTGGCAGCCGACCATGGCAGGCCGGTCCGGGTCTGGCTGAAGCTCGACACCGGCATGCACCGGCTGGGATTTCCAGCTGCCGAAGCCACCGCCATGCATGCGCGCTTGAAGGCTCTGCCGACTGTGCACGACGAGATTGTCCTGATGAGCCACTTTGCGGCCTCGGACGCGTTTGATTCGGCGCTGACACGGCAGCAAATCGAGGCTTTCAACAAGGCCACCGCGGACTTGTCCGGGCCGCGTTCGCTGGGCAACTCCGCGGCCATGCTGGGCTGGCCGAACGCGCATGGCGACTGGCTGCGCGTGGGTGGCTTGCTGTATGGCCTCAGCGTCGTGGCCGGAAAGCCTGCGGCGGACTTCGGCTACCGCCCCGCCATGACCCTGGCCACGCGTCTGATCGCCATCAACGACGTGGCTGCCGGCGAGCCGGTGGGCTATGGCGCCACCTGGAAGGCGCCCGAGGCCATGCGTCTGGGCGTGGCCGCCATTGGCTACGGCGATGGCTACCCGCGGGCGGCGCAGCCCGGTACACCGGTACGGGTCAACGGCGCACCCGCCAGCGTGGCCGGCCGCGTGTCCATGGACCTGCTGACCCTGGACCTGCGCCGCGCCCCGCAGGTCAGGGTCGGTGATCCGGTCACGCTGTGGGGACCGGAATTGCCCACCGAAACCGTGGCCGAGCATGCCGGCACCATCGCCTACGACCTCACCTGCGGCCTGACCCGGCGCGTGCTGTTCGTCGAGGATGATGCCTGAGATGCGTATCCATTCTGCAAGCCGGGTCGCGGCACTGCTCCGAAGTACCAGGGTGCGCGGCGCGTTGTTCGACGGCAAGGCATGACCTTGTTGCAAATTCTAGGCTGGAGCGGCTTTGCGCTGCTGCTGTGTCCGGCACTGTGCGTGGTTCCCCCGGCCTTGTTGTACGGAATTTTCAGCAAACGCAGCTTCGGCTGGTTCTACTGGATCGGCACCGGCACGTGCGTACTCACCGCCGCAGGCTTCGCCTGGGTTTGCTGGTGGTGCTGGACAACCTATGCCGGCTGTACCGGCTGCGTCAGCGGGCTGGTAGCAATCATCTTCGCCTTTTTTACAGGAGCTGTGTGCTGGCTCGTGACCATGATCGGCATCCTGTGCATCGGCGTGGGCCGCGCCAAGGCAACACTGCCCGGAGAAGATTGATCCAGGCATGTGGCGGTTGCGGCGGCATCGCGGGCAGATTCCAGGCGTGCGTGCCAGGTCGGGATTTCCGGTTCGGGCTTCGTGCCGTCAGTCGTGGCACCAGCCAGACCACGCACAAGCCAGTATCCGCGTTGCTCGATTCCGTCCACCTGTCGCAGCCAGTGAGACAACCGTGCCCCACACTGTCGGTAAGTGAATGACAGGGGCTGACATGAGTGCATCCAACGCCGCGCGGTTGCTGGCCGCGCCACCGCACAAGCAGGGTTGGCCGGGCGTGCAGGCACACGTATGGCTGCAGCCCGCACATTTTCTCGACCGGCCCTGGGGGCAGTCGTGCTGCTGGCTCTGGCTGCTGGCCGCCAGTGGTCGGCTGCATGCCTTGCGGCTGGATGCCATTTGGTGCGGCGACGACAGCAAGCTGGCGCGTCTCGTGCAGCATTTCGAGGCACACCCTGGAACGCCTCTGGATGATGCCGTGCTTGGTGAGGTGTTTCCGGTGCCGGCGGCGACTGTGGTGCCCATGCTGCATCACACCATGTCCTGGGGGCGCCCGGAACAGCGCCAACTGCGGGACCTGGCAAGCCGGCTGGATGCCGATGTGCTCGAAGCATTGGCGGCTCTGGAGGTCAACGGCGCCTGGTACAGCTCGGTGGGCAATTACAATCGTTTGGCGCTGTTGCCGCCAACGCAACGCGCGCGGCGATTGCAGGCCCTGACATTGTTTCCGCCGCTGGTGACGCCCCTGTTGCTGGACACCGACTTCAAGCCACGTTTGTTCCCCGGCAAGGACGCGAACTTCCTGCCACGGGCCGTTTTTGCACTGAACGACCACGTCCCCGTGCTGGAGGCCATGGATCGCGGGCGCGACCTGATCGGTGCGCTGGCCGCACAGTACCGTGTTGATCGTGCGCTGGTACGCCTGCCGCTGTGCCGCGAGCCTTGGCAAGCGGGTGCCATCCCACCGTTCGTATTGCGCATCCTGGCGGCGATGCCGGCGCACGCGCGACCGCATCGACGGGCGGATGTCGAGTCGCGCCTGGACCTGTTGCGTGCCATTCCGGCGAGCTGTGAAAGCTCGTTGGCCGCGCACTGCTACGCAGCCTGCTTCAAGTCTGGTTGGGAAAGCAGCTGGCGCGCATTGCACGCGTCTTTTCCGGAGCTCGGCAATGCCTTGCGTGACTGCCGCGATTTTCTGCGAGCCGCACTGGAACAGGCGAAGATTCCGGCCGGCTGCGAGGAGCTGGACGAGCCCGAACTGGCGCTGGCCTGGATGGCACGTCGAGGTCTGCATGCTTTGTTGCAGGCCTCCGCACGCTGGCACGCGCAACCGCTGGTCACGGTGGGCATGCCCAAGCTTGACGCCGACGATGTCCTCGAACCTTTGCTGGCTGCAGCCGGCACTCCGTGTTGCATTTCCGGTACCGCCGAGCTGCTCACCTGCGAAGCCTTGGTTGACGAGGGTGAAGCCATGCATCATTGCGTGGGCAGTTACTTCGAACACTGCCTGAGGCGCGGCACCCGCATCGTGCACCTGGTGGCCGAGGATGGCAGCGAGGCCACCGCCGCGTATGCGTTGTTGGATCACAGCATGGACTTGGCGTACACGCTCGACAGCCTGCGCGGGCGTTACAACGCCGAGCCCAGCGCCACCACACGGCAACTGGCCGGCCAGGTCGAGCGCTGCATCAACAGCGAGGACAATCGCGAAAGGCGCGAGCGCGTCTTCTACCAGGCAAAACGTGAATGCCAGCGTGTGAATGCGCCCGCGCCGCGCACCATTCGCCGGCTGGACAACAAATCGCGCAGCGAACTGGCCCAGGTGCTGGGCTGGCAGTTGCAGCACGGGCAGCAAGAGGCACAGGGCGGCTTGCTTTGGCGTGGTGGCATCGCCGGCTACGGCTACGGTGAGGGCGAGGCCGTGCACGGGCGGTTGGCCGTCGGCGACACGCTGGAGCTGGTGCGCGAAGCGCACAACCCACACGACGGCCATGCCGTGCGCATCGACTGGCGCGGCCACAAGCTCGGTTACGTGCCGCGCTCCGGCAACCGCCGCGTGGCCTGCCGCATGGATGCGGGATGGTCGTTGCAGGCGGAAATCACCCACATCACCATGGGCGACGACTACAGCCCTGTGCATTGCCGCATCCGCTCAGTGCTCGTGACCCGGGAGAACACGCCATGAACACCCGCCAAGACAAGGTTTACACCGCTGCCGATCCCAGGCTGCCAGCCGAACTGCGAGAACATGCGCAGCGCTTCGTCGAGCCAGTGCAATGGATCGAAGACCGTGGTCACGGCAATTACGCTTTCCTTGCCGACGACGGCGAAATGATCGACCTGGTTTGGTTCAATAAGTCGCCCAAGGCCCGTGAGCCCAGCGCAGCCGACGCCATCGTGATGCTTGTCGTCATCGCCATACTGGTCATCGTCGTCGTGGCGTGGGATGTGAACTGGCAGGCGTGGCTGGGGCTCATCGCCATCCTCGTCGCCCCCGTCATGATCGTGTGGGTCGTGCTCGGCTGGATTTTTGACTGAGCAGCCACGCCGCAGCGGGTATGATGTTGGCGCCCACGCCAGTTGCGGACGTGTGCTGAGGAGACGCCATACCCATGGGGAACTACGACCATCTCGATCGCGACGCGCTGGTGCGCTTGCTGGAACGCCGCGATGCGGAACGCCAGCTGGGTCTGGTGTGGGAGCGTGACGAACTGGATGCCGACCGGGCCATCAACGATGACTACGTGGCCTTGCAGCTGGATGGCGAACTGAGTCACGGCGAGGCACCCTGGGACAACCTCATCATCGAAGGCGACAACTTCGACGCCCTGCGGGCCTTGCGCATGAGCCACAAGGGTGCCATCGACTGCATCTACATCGATCCGCCCTACAACACCGGCAACAGGGATTTCGTTTACAACGACCGTTTCGTGGACAAGAACCACCGCTTTCGCCATTCCCTGTGGCTGGAGTTCATGTACCGCCGCCTGCTGTTGGCACGCGAGTTGTTGGCCGACCACGGCGTGATCTTTGTCAGCATCGACGACAACGAGCTGTTCCGGCTGGGCATGTTGATGGATCAGGTTTTCGGTGAAAAGAACTTTGTTGGTTTGTGTACATGGGAAAGGAAGCGCAAGGGGAGCCATCTATCCAAAAAATTCACGAAGAAGTCTGATTACATTCTTATTGCGTCCAAGAGTGGCAGCAGTGTCGAGCTTTTTGGCCAGGCTGCGGGAGCAGATGAGGATCAACCGCTTATCAAAAAAGTCAACTCCATGAAGCAATTGGTGTTCCCGGCTGGCAAAATTGAGACAAAACTTCCAGATGGCGAGTATCCGGCCACAGTCTATGGAAAGGGCGGCTCATCGGCCAAGTTGTTGTGCCCGGCGTTGGTCCATGATGGCCGGGTGACGAATGAGCTACGGGTCGAAGCACGTTTCGTCTGGGAGCAAGAGAACCTGGATGCTGAGGTCGAGGCCGGAGCGCGCTTCTTCGTGAAATCTAAAAGATTCTCGATTCGGGCCTTGAAAGGTGCGGCGAATCAAGGATTCAAGGCGCTGTCCTCACTGCTTTTGAAGGATGTGGGAACCAATGAGTCTGCATCCTCGGAGCTCGGTTCCATCATGTCCACCGAGGTCGACGAGTTGCCGATTAATTATCCCAAACCCAGTACCTTGATTGAGTTACTTGTACGAGCAGGACTGCGTAATGCAGACCGCGGCACGGTGCTGGATTTTTTCGCCGGCTCCGGCACCACGGCCCATGCCGTGGCCCGGCTCAATGCCGAGGATGGCGGTCAGCGCAAGTTCATTCTGGTATCGAATACCGAGGCCACGGAAGACGAACCCGACAAGAATTTGTGTCGCGATGTTTGTGCCGAGCGCGTGCGCCGGGTCATGGCCGGGTATCGCGACCGCAAGGGCGAGGCGGTGCCGGGCTTGGGTGGCGGCTTTGCCTACTTGCGTTCGCGCCGTATTGCGCGGCATCGGCTGGCCATCCGCATCGAGCACGCCGAAATCTGGCATGCGCTGCAGCTGTTGCATGGTCAGCCATTGCAGCCGTGGCCCGCCGACGCGGGGTTTGCCCGTAGCGGGGAGCTGGCCTATTTGGCCGACTTCGAGCCACAGCACCTGGACGCGCTGCGGCAAGCCATGGCCGACGCCGACGCCGGGGCAGGGCAGCCGGTTACCCTGTATTCGTGGGCACCGGAGCGCCTGCGTGAGGATTTCCCGGATGCGGCGCTGGCGCCGATCCCCGATTATCTTGCCGCCCGGCTGGGAGCATGACCATGGCGTTGGTACTGAAGGATTTTCAGGAAGATGTGTGCGCCGGCGTGGTGGCGCGGTTTGCCAATGTGCGCCGGCTGTACGAGGGCCTGCGCGGCGTTGATGCCGCCGAGCGTGACCGCGCACGTCGTCGCGACGGCGCGGTGGTGCTGCAGGCGCCAACGGGAGCGGGCAAGACCTTGATTGCCGCCGAGGTGCTGGCGCGGCTGTCCGTTGACGAGCGCATCCTGTGGTTCTGGTTTACCCCCTTCGGCGGCCTGGTCGACCTGGCCGCCGCGGTGTTGTGGCGCCAGGCGCCCGAACAGCGACACGCCGCGCTTTGCGGGCGCGGGGTGTCGTGGTTCCAGCATGTCCAGGGCCTGTGCGGCTTACTGCTGCCGCAGGGTCCAGTAGACCTCGTACTGGCCGTCCGCGGAGAACGAGTCGTCGATGCCGGACTTGTAGAACTCGTA
>CAZOXZ010000143.1:0-6330 GCA_964583865.1 uncultured Rhodanobacteraceae bacterium
CATCGGGACAAGGTTGAGGTTTTTTATCGGGTCAGCAGAATGGGACATGGATCATCTCCGTGGAAAGTCGGCACCGGGCCGCGGGCTCAGCCCGCCCCGCCCGGGCGCATGACATCGTCAAAACTCATGGATTTGTCGACGCACTCGGCATGCTCGGCCACCCATTCGGCCACCTGCTCCTCAAGTACACCACTGCGCAGGCCGTTCATCAGGTCCGGATTGCTGCGGTACAGCTCGACAACCTGCTCCGGCTCCTCGTAAGTGGAGGCGATGGCCGCCAGCGACTTGCCGACGCGCTGGTCGTCCACCTTGATGCCTTCGTCGTTGGCGATCTTCACGAACAGCAGGCCGGCAATCACGCGCTGGCGCGCCACCGGCTCGACCTGGCGGAACTGCTCTTCAGAGAGACTGTCAGATCGCGACAAGGGCAGCATTGATCGCGCTTCACCGACCACCATCACCCGCGGCACCTCGATGTCACCGTGGCTGTTGGCCAAGGCCTCGGCCACCGCAGCTTTCAAGCGGCCAGCCAGGGCGGCGTTCAGCTCACGCTCGAGGTTTTCACGCACAGCCTGGCGGAAACTGTCCTCGTCGCCGTCGAGGATCCCGAAAGCCTTGAAGAACTCGGCATTCACATCCGGCAGACGCTCTTCCTGCACCCGTACCACGCGCCCTCGGATCTGGCACAACTTGCCAGCCAGCTCGTCGAACCTGAAACTGTCGGCAAAGGTCGCCTCGACCTTGAAATCGGCGTCGGCGGCCAGTCCGGCAAGGGCTTTTTCAACATCTTCGTTGAACTCGCCGCTGCCCAGCACGGTGCCGGCCCGTTCGCGGCCTTCCGCAGGGAAACGACCATCACTGGTATCGGCCTCGAACTCGAACAGCACCAGATCGCCGTCGGCAGCCTCGCGCTCCACCGGCTCGAAAGTGCGCCGCTGCTTGCGCAAGGTCTCGATCATCTCGTCGACGTCCTCGCTGGTCACTTCGGCCACCGGCCGCTCGACCGTCAACCCGGAAGCATCCACGGTGGGCAGCTCCGGCATCACCTCGAAGGTGGCGGTGTAGGCGATCTCGCCGTCTTCCGGCTCACCGCTGGTGTTGATGGCCGGGGCTGCCGCGGGTTCCAGCGACTCCTGCCTGACCGCGTCGCGGAAGGTCTCGTTGACCAACTCGGACAGGACTTCGCCACGAATCTGCTGGCCGTAGCGCTTCTCGATGACACCCTTGGGCACGCGTCCCGGACGAAAGCCCTTCAAACGAACCTCGCGGCCCATGCGCGCGACGCGCTCGGAAACTTGCTGATCCAGTTTGTCGGCAGGGAATTTGACGGTGAGCTTGCGCTCCAGCTTGCCGGTGTGTTCCAACTCAACTTGCATGGTGACTCCTGGGCCGGCGCCGGGCATGCGCCAGCGACGGGATTGATGTATTGCGGTTGATGATCTGGTGCGAAAGGAGAGACTCGAACTCTCACGGGTTGCCCCACTGGAACCTAAATCCAGCGCGTCTACCAATTCCGCCACTTTCGCGGAATCTCGTGCCCGGCATGCCGCACATGACAGTGCCCGGCCTGAAACTTCAAGCCGCACAGGATACCGGAAACCATGGCAATTGAGCAATTGACAATGTTGCCACGGGCCTGCGCTGCCATGATGCATTCCTGGCCATTCGTGTTCGCGGTCCGGTCAAGCGCGCGCACAACCACTGCCGGCGAAAACGCTGCGAGCCGCGCGTACGGTGTTGACGTTCAGCCGGGCGACGCCGGCCGCACTCTGGTAGCCGCCGGCCACCACGAACACCAGCGGCAAACCGCGTGCATGGACGAGCCTGAAAACGGCGAGGTCGCGACGGAACATCTCGCGCGTTGACAGACACACCGTGCTCTTCGGATCGCGGTAGTGGCAGTCCGCACCGGCCTGGTACAGGATGATGTCCGGCTGGATGCGGTCCACCAGTCCGGCCACTTCCCGCAAGGCTTGTTCATACACACCGAAATCGTCATCCGGCGCGATGCGGAACGCCCAGGAGCGCACCCCGCCACGGCAACCGAAGCGGGTGCCGAAAATCGAGGTGGCAAAGAGATTGGGCAGGCGCGCGGCAAACTCCTCGGTGCCGTTGCCACCGTGTTCGTCGCAGTCAATCACCATGACGCGCCTGTCCGGCATGGCGTGCGCCACCAACGCCAGACCATTGAGCGGACAAAAGCCACTGCCGCCGGCCGGATGGGCGTGGTGGAAGCCGCGCGCGATGTTCATGGCAACGCCGCCATGTGCCAGCACGTGCCGGACAGCCTGGAGTTGCCCGCCCAGCATGTTCAGGGTGGCATCGCGAACTTCGGGACTCCAACGAATGCCCTGACGGGATGCGTGCGGCTCGATGCCCTCCAGGAAACCGTGCAGATAATCACTGTCATGCAACCCGGCTAGCAGCGCCAAATCCACGTTCTCGGCGAGGAAATCCTCGATGAGGCCGAGCCGCAACAAGGCATCGCGCGCCGTCGCAAGGCGGGCCAGCGTGGGGATCTTCGCCGGCGCGTAGCGCGGATTGAAAAACGCCGGCACCCGCATGTCACGCGGCCTGCATGCAGGCGTCGGCAAAGCCATGCAGGTGCTGCAAGGTGGTGCTGGCCGGTGACAGCATGTTGCTGCGTACCTGGCGGCGGAACTGGGCGCTGAACGCCCGCTCGCGATGCTCCGGTGCGACAACCAGCGTGGTCAGGCGCAAGAAGCGTACTGCAGCAAGGGCAGTCAGGGGCAATGTGTCACCATGCGCATGGCTGCCAAGCGGGGCAACGTCCGGATGATGCCGCAGCGCCGCCAGGGCACCCGGCGGCACGCGCACGCCATTGATCACGGCCGCTTGCAGGAACATCGCCGAAAATGACTCGCCAAGGTTCATTTTCTCCACCAGCAACGGTCGCCCCTGGTCGTCGACAATGATGTTCACACTGCCGCCGCGGCGCACCTTGCCATGGGCGATTTCCAGAAAAAACTCCTCGGCCTGCGAGCAGCTTCCGATCTCCGGCTTGTCCGCCATGGGCGGCAATTGCGGGCCGCCCGTGGCTCCCGCAGAAAGAATATCCGCCATGAGGCCCAACAGCAGCCGTGATTCGGGCAACACCACGGTCCTGCTGACCGCATCCATCACCTGATCCAGCTGCAACAACTGCTCGCCGTCAGGCAACACGGTCACCGCATCAACAACGGCCTGCGGGGCATGCGAAAGATTGCGCCAGCCGGCGGCCCAGCCACGCTCACGCGCACAACTGGCAACCGTGTCGGCACGTCGCTGCGACAACTCCGCAAACAGCACCAGATCGCCGGTATCCAGCGCATCTCGCGGCACATTGATGCGGTCTCCCAGATGTCGCGTGGCCTGGGTGAGGCCACAACCACGACGCTCCGTACGATGCTTCGGCTCTTCGTCGAGCATTTGCCGCAAGATCCGCCCCAAAGGCTGGCCCTGGGCAGCAAACGCCTCGACCAGTTCATGCGTCATGGTCAGCCCATGGTCAACAGCAAAGCGCGCACCAATTGCCGCGTCTGCTCGGTATCACGGACATCGACGGTAAAGATCGGGATGGGTGCCGTGCCCGAATTGACGGCTTTACGCACCGTGTCCATGCGGAATTCCGGCGCCAGATCGGTGCGGGTGATGCCAATGACCATGGGCATGCCCTCATCCACGTCCCGGACCACGGAAACCCAGCGCTTGCCATGCTCGGCGACATCCGGATCATCGCCGGACAACAACAGGATGACGCCAAAGGCCCCGTTGAGGATGATCTGGCGCATGTGCCCGAAGTGCTCCTGGCCCGGCAGGCCGAACATCTGCAACGGCGTACCGTCATCCAGCATCACGGTGCTGAAGTCCAGGGCCACGGTGGTGGTCGTCTTGTCACCCATGGCGCCGTCCAGCATGGGCATTTCGGTGGAAACCGGCGGCGTATCGGACAACGAAGCCAGAGCCGTGGTCTTGCCCGTGCCCATCGGCCCGGCAAGCACCAGTTTCACGCCTTCATCGTGCACATCAAACTCCCTGCTGCATCATGGTTTCGGTCATCCTTACTGCGCGAGCAATCCGAACCGTCTGGCAATGCTCGTCCAGACACCGCGTCCCAGACGTCTGCGTGGTGCCGCCACAGCCGGTGCTGCCACCGGCGCCTTTGTATCAGCTGCCACGCTGATCAGCAAGTCGGCCGCCGCCAGGCCCCAGAGGCAGGCATTGATATTGGCGCGATTCTTGCCGCAACCATCGGCGCCCATCAGGTCATCGGGCGACACGGGCCCGGCCACCAGCTTTTTGGCGATATGCAGCACACTCAACAAGGAAGGCATGGTGCCCAGGTCCGGCCACGCCGCCAAGCGATACTCGCCGCTCGGAAAATCCGGCAAATGCTGCTTGCCGCGATAGGCGGCGCGCAACAGAAATGACTCCAGGCTGGCCGAGGCATTGTCGGCAAAATCCGATGAATCACTGACCACGGAAATGCTCCAACCGGGCTCGAAGAAGCTCTCGATTCCGGTCAGCAAGTCCGAATGACTGTGTGCAAACACCCGGCCGCGCTCGGGCCGCAGCATCAAGGTACGCCCCAACCGGGTCGCATTCACCGGCTTGCCGCGCCGGCCAATCCCGGCAAGCCGACACAAGGCCGGGCTGCGCCGCTTTTTCTGACCGCCCTTGGTGGCATCAGCCGCCATTGGCGAAGCCTCACCAGCAGATTCGCCCTCGAACTGGCGCCGCATGAGCTTGGCCAGCATGGCCGGATCCGCGGCCGCCGGCAGGCCGTGGACACCGAGATCACGCAAGGGATTACCCAACGGCAGGATCGGTACATGGTGTCGCTTTGCAACCCGCAGCATCTGGAACCCGTAGATATCGTCGGCGGCTGCCACCAACAAATCACATCGGGTGCCGTCCCAGCTGCTTACGCGCGTAGCCAGCTTGAAAACCTGCAACCGCATCGCTGCACCGCGCACACAGCGCTCCTGCTCGTCATTGAGCCCTGCAATGCGGATATCGTATGCCATGTCCGCCACACCTCGTCATCAGCTGCCCTGTTGGCACTGTGAAGTTCGAGCAGACACAACGCTCACGACCGCCGTGCCTGCCCGGCCCCGACATCACCCCATGTCCAGGGTCTTCTCGAAGGTCCGCAGTTCGTGACGCGCCATGGCCAGATTGGACTTCTCGCGATCCAGCACCAGGTACAGGAACACGTTCTGATTGGTTTCCAGAGGCCGAATCAGGTGGTACTGCTTGGTCAGGCTGATGAGGATGTCCTCGACGGTGTCGTTGAGCTTGAGGTTGTTGATGGTCTTGCGCTTGGCACGCACCACCTGGGTGTTGCCGGCCGCCGCCACGTCGAGGTCAAGGCCGCTGCCATCGCTGGCCAGCATCATGCCGCTCTCGGAATCCACCAGGGCGGAAGCAATGTAGCCATCAATGCTGCGAATTGGTTCGAGTGAGAATTTTGCCATGTCGGTTCTCCTGTCTGGCGAATGAAAAGCCCGACCTTGCCCCGTCGGGATGAGGGGTACAGCAATGAAAAATCAGCCGCCGCCATCAACGATACGTGCAAGTTTCCCGGCGGTATCCAGGGCGGCCCGCAAAATCATGGCGAAGGTTTCCGAATCGTCAGCCCACAAACAAAGCACATGTGCGCGATGCACCGACGGCACCCGCACGGTTACGATGCAACCCTGTTCGGTGACGATGCTGTTGTAGCGCGCCTTGGCTTTCAGCGCCTCGTTGGTGAAGGACTCGGACAACCCCAGCAGCGAACTGGCAATGGCGGCGATTCGCGGCGCCTCGACGTCATTGCCGGACCGAAAGGCCGCGGCAAAAGCGCGCCCGTCCACTTGCGCCATGACGGCACCCCACGTGCTGGTGTGCGCTGCCAAAAGCTCCTGCAGGACATTGTTGCAGTCACCGACGATCATGCTGGAGACATCACCCTTCATGGCCGCCTCCCGAATGAGTACTGATCATGCCGACTCTCCTTTTCCCCGGATTCGCACGCACTTTCACAGCACATGCAAACTCGGCAAACCTCCTGTGTGTCTCGAGCCCCGCGTCCTCACGAGACCGGCGCAGCACAAAGCCACGCCAGTTCTTTATACCGCATCCAGCGTGTTTGACAAAACCATTGCGACATTTCAACACGCAGACCACCATGACGTGGATCAAGAAGCGGTGAAACGGTGCATCCCGGGGCAGGCAACGTCCGGGCACCAGAACACCAGGCAAGAAAAAGGCACTTGCCGGGAAACCGTGCAAGTGCCTGTTTTTGATGGTGGGCCGTGTAGGGCTCGAACCTACGACCAATTGATT
>CAZOXZ010000144.1:0-6310 GCA_964583865.1 uncultured Rhodanobacteraceae bacterium
CACCTTCGGCAAGATCATCGGCGGCGGCATGCCCGTCGGCGCCCTGGGCGGACGCCGCGATCTGATGCTGCAACTGGCACCCACCGGCCCCGTGTACCAGGCCGGCACGCTGTCCGGCAATCCCATCACCATGGCGGCCGGTCTGGCCATGCTGAAACTGATCCAGGCATCCGGCTTCCACGACGAGCTGGCCCGACGCACCCGCCTGCTGACCGATGGCCTGCAAGCCATTGCCGACGGCGAAGGCGTTCCCTTCAGCACCCAGCGCGTGGGCGGCATGTTCGGACTGTTCTTCGCGGCCGGCCCGGTCGACAGCTTTGCCCGATCCACCGCCTGCAACGAAGCCCGTTTTCGCGCCTTCCATGCCGCCATGCTGCAACATGGCGTGTTCCTGGCGCCCTCGATGTTCGAAGCCGGTTTCATGTCCAGCGCTCACGACGAGAACGTGATCGCCGAGACCCTGGATGCAGCACGCGCCGCATTCAAAGTCCTCGCCTGACAAAGTGACCCCGGCAACGCGCCACACCTGAGCAACGTCCACGTCATCTTCAAATCATGGTGGCAAGTCAAGCTTTTGGTTGTTGACATACTTTCGGTTTCAGAGTACTTTGCGCATACCAACCACCGGAGTACTTCCATGAACACCACCCGATCCGCCCATGAAAACCTCGACTACGTGGCCGATGTCGTCCAGCGCGAGAATCTGGCCAGCGGCACGCCGTCCATCTATTTCCTGTGGGCGGTGATCGTCCTCGTCGGCTTCGCCCTGCCCGATTTCGCCCCGAAGCTTGCCGGCCTGTACTGGTTCATCTGCGGCACCGCCGGCGGCTTTGTCAGTTGGTTCCTGGCCGCACACGACGCCAAGGCAAAAGGCGTGCACAACAAGCGCCTCGGGCGGCGCTACGGCTTCCACTGGCTGGTCACTGGCATCGGCTTCATCCTGGCCGCCCTGCCCATGATCACCGGCGTCATCGACCCGGCCAACGGCGCCAGCCTGTTCCTGCTGGTCGGCGGCATCGGCTACTGCCTGGCGGGTATTCACCTTGAGCGCGGCATCCTGCCCGGCGGCATCCTGATGTTGGTGGCCTACGTGCTGCTGTTGCTGGTGCACCCGCCCTACATCTGGACGCTGTCTGGCATCGCCGTGGCCATTGCCCTGGCCTGGGCCGGAGTGAACGCGCTGCGCGCGGCCAAGGCCTGAGCCATGGATGCCCTGGACTCTTTCGACAAGTTGTTTGAACACCGCGTGCGCCTGGCCGTCGCGGTCCTGCTGGCGGGCCATGGCGAAATCAGCTTCGCCCGCCTCAAGGAGCGTCTGGAGCTGACCGACGGCAACCTCGGCTCGCAGTTGCGCCGCCTGGAAGATGCCGGCTACATCAAGGTGCGCAAGGCCTTCGTCAAGCGCAAGCCGACCACCTGGTACGCATTGACTGCCACCGGCAAGAAGGCCCTCGTCCGGCATCTCGCCAGCCTGCAGGCCATGATCGCCGTTGGCGAACAAACTACCACCGACAATGCCTGACTTTAGGGCCGGCGGCCGACACGGTCAGAACTCGCTCTTGCCACAGGCCGACATCAGCGATATCACCTCGTGGCCAGGCTTGCCGGCGAAGTACTGCTGATACGTGGTCTCCGCCCAGCGCACCGCGGCAGCCTGCTGCTCGGCACTCAACCTGCCCTCCACCTGTGACGCCCAGGTACCACCCAGGGGTGGGCCGCCAGCCGGACCGCCCAACTGGTACAACTTGCCATAGCGATACACCTGTTCGGGGTCGAAACCGTACAACCCGCTGAGAAGATCATCATCCAGGCCCAGATGGCCATGCAAGGCCAAGCGCACCATGCGCCAGTCACCGGCCTCCACGCCTTCGCGGATGAACCGCGGCGCCAACTCCTTGTACAGCACCAGCGATCCCGGATCGGCCAGCAATCCGGCCCGGTCCAAAGCCGGACCACGCAACACATAACAAAAGCGTGCTTCCGGCACGCCCAGGCGCGCCGCGCGCAAGACCGCCTCGTTGGTCTGCAGCAGCATCCGTGGCGTGACGCCGACGCAGGCACGGGACAACTTTTCCGAATACCGCAACAAGCCCTCGGCGGCGTCCACCAGTTTCCTGGCCTTCGTCGTGTCGGCATCCGTCTCAAGCAAGCGCGACGCCAGGCGCACATTGTTGCTACGCACGCCGACCGCCTCACGACAATGCAAAAGTTCGCGGTACAAGCGCGCCACAGCAATGCGATTGCCGCCCCGCGCCAATGCCTGCAAGGTCTCGAAACTCTCGCCCAAGGGCGTGTCGGCTGGCGGCATCACACCCGAGCTGCCATCACCTGCCATCTCTTGCGGCACCGCGGCTGGCATCGCAGCACTACGGGCCTGGCCGGGCAACCGATCAGGCCCCGCCACCCTGGCTGATGCCACGGATGGCGCCTTGGCCGTTGCTGCAGAATCGGCCGGCGAAACCGTCTGGCCGTTGTCCGCGGCAAACATCGTCCAGCCGATGACACTCGCCCCGGCCACAAGCACGCCCAACAGCAGGATCACCCGCCCCGTCTTCATGCGTCGATCACCAGCTTCCGGTGTTTGCCATCGACTGCCACGGTTCGGCGGGCGCCAGCGGCTCGCCCTTTTGCAGCAACTCGATGGAGATCAGGTCGGGCGAGCGCACGAAGGCCATGTGGCCATCACGCGGCGGCCGGTTGATGACAACGCCCATGTCGGCGAGGTGCTGGCAGGTGGCGTAAATGTCCTCGACCTCAAAGGCCAGGTGGCCGAAGTTGCGTGCGTTGCCGTAGTCCTCGTCCGAATCCCAGTTCCAGGTCAGCTCCACCTCGACGTCCGGGTTGGCCGGCGCGGCCAGGTAGATCAACGTGAACTTGCCCTCGGGCACTTCGGTGCGGCGGGTTTCCCGGAGGCCCAGGCCCTCGCAGTAAAAGCGCAGCGAGGCCTCGACATCGCGCACGCGCACCATGGCATGCAGGTACTTCATGCGTCCTCCAGATCAAGATAGAGATCGGGCAGCAGCGGGTTGCCGGGTGCCACGGCGTATTGGTCGAAGTCGGTCTGGCCGGCGGCGCGCAGCACATCCTCGTCCAGGAAGAATTGCCCCGTGGCTTCACTGGCCTTCTCGCGCAGGATCACCTGCGCCGCATCGGCCACGATCTCGGGCTTGCGGCACCGCTCCACCGGCACGCCGGGAATCATCTTCAGCGCATCGGTGGCGATCACGGTGCGCGGCCACAAGGCGTTGATGGCAATGCCCGCCTTGCGGAACTCGCCGGCCAGGCCCAGGGTGACGAAGCTCATGCCCATCTTGGCCAGCGTATAGGCCGTATGCGGCGCCCACCAGCGCGGGTCGAGGCTGGGCGGCGGCGCCATGGTGAGGATATGCGGGTTGTCGGCCTTCTCGAGATACGGCATGGCCGCCTGGCAGCAGGCAAAGGTACCGCGGGCGTTGACCTGCTGCATCAGATCGAAGCGCTTCATGGGCGTGTCCATCAGGCCCTTCAGCCAGATGGCGCTGGCATTGTTGACGAGGATGTCGATACCGCCGAAGTGCCCGGCCGTTTGCGCCATGGCCGCGGCCACGTTGGCCTCGTCGCGGATGTCGCACTTGATGGCCAGACCCTTGCCGCCGGCCGCCTCGATGGCTTCCACAGCCGTATGGATGGTGCCGGGCAGCTTCGGGTTCGGCTTGTCGCTCTTGGCCGCCACGGCCACATTGGCACCGTCGCGCGCAGCGCGCTCTGCGATGGCCAGGCCGATGCCACGCGAGGCACCGGTGATGAACAGGGTCTTGCCGTTGAGGTCGCTCATGGTCGCTCCTTGGTAGTCAGTCCGACTGGAAACGCGGCAGCAAATCGCGCAGCTCGGCCAGTCGTTCAAGCGGGTCGGTCAGCTCCAACAGGTGCTGACGCTCGGGCAATGGCAAGGGCAACAGTTCGGCCAGGTGCATGCCGACCCAGCTTGCATCATCGAAACAGCTCTGGTCGGCGGCCGCGCCCGGATCATCGAACTGCCCTGCCAAGCGGTCGAGTATAGTGGCAAGCAGGCCGAACTCGGCAGGAATCCTCACTCGCGGCTCCGGCCCCCACAGATCCACCCTGGCACGGATCAGCCCATCGTCGCGCACCCGTGAGGCATGCACACGAAAGCGCTCGGTGCCCAGCACGCGGATTCCCAGAAGCCCCTCGGGCAAGGTATCAAAATCCACCAGCTCGGCCAGCGTCCCCACCGCCGCCGGCAACATGGTCGATTCCTGCCCCTCGCTCGGCAGCAACAGACAGACACCGAACGCCGACTCGTCACGGGCACACTCGCCCAGCATCGCCAGATAACGCGGCTCGACGATGCGCAACTCAAGCTGCGCGCCGGGAAACAGCACGGCCGGCAACGGCAACAGCGATATCTCCGTTTCGTCCACCGGGCCCTCGGGGCGAAAAACCGTCTTGCACCGAGTGTAACAGCCCGTGGGTACGATTCATTGAACTGACGAGCGTCCAAACCATGCACACCCTCTCATTCCGCGCAGGACCACCCCAACCCCGTCATTCTGCGCGGAGGGCGAAGGCCGGAGTCGCAGAATCCATGCACCGAGACACCATGGTGGAGATCATTCAGTTCCGCTCGCCTCACGCAGGACGACGATCGCCTTGTATCCAGGAAAGCGACTGGTCCTTGTGGAAATGCGCTTGCACGCGCTCCGTGAAAGCATGGCTACCCGGAAGCGCGCAGGAGCCTGGGCACCATCAATGCCAAGACAGGTCTGGTTGCCGACCTGATGTCATGCAGTCACGAAGATAAAGGTTGATAAGACTCTGATACGGAATGCCGGTGTCTTCGGACATGGCCTTGAAGTAACTGATCACGTCATCCCGCATGCGTATCGTCACCTGACGCTTCAACTTCGAGGCATACGGGTTCTTGCGAGACTTCATCTTGGAGAAATCGTATTCCTGTTTCATGGCGTCGGCCCTTCATAGTACTTGCGCTCGCCAGAGGTGGCTTTGCGGGCTGAAATAATCCGAATGACACCCTCACCTGAACGTTCGCAGTGACAAACAACAAGAATCCGCGAGCGATCACTGAGGCCCAGCATGATGAAGCGATCTTCATTGCCCGAGTGGTCGTCATCAAAGAACTGGCGTGCGAACTCGTCGTAAAACACGGATTTTGCCTCTTCGAAAGAGACCCCGTGTTTCCGCAGGTCGCCCCGAGCCTTGGCGGGATCCCACTCGAACTCAATCATACATACATTGTATGTATACCTACACATGCGTCAACATGAGGCTCAACGCCACATTGCACTCACAGCCCCACACCTGTCAGTCGGCGCGGAGGGCGAACCCGGGAGTCTCAGAGAATCCATTGGCCATGCCGTGTGCCATGGATAGAAGCCCCGGCACCCGCAGCCGCGAACGGCGTACTCCGCCGCCTGTTTCTCCTTGCCGGAGGCCGCCACCGCGTCATCACGTGCACCGTCATCGCCCTGCGCGTCGAACACCCTGTTGCACACAAGACAGTGTATTGCGCATGATGCAATATATGCCCAAGGCAACCTGCATCATCCACTCGAAAGCCATCATGGGTCGCTGGATCGTCGAGCGTACGGTGTGGGTGCTGCCGGAAGCCGATGCGGAACGTCCGCACGGGCTGAAATACTCGCTGTTCTGCGGCGATGCCACGTAGTGCCTTGTGCGCCATGACAACGAAGCCGGCAAGGGCGACCATCAGCACTACGGCGAGCGCGAGGAACCGTATGCCTTCACCACGCTGGAGGCCATGCTCGAAGACTTCCAGCAAGACGTCATCCACCTGACCACGGAGGCAAACCATGAAAGCGATCATTGAAATTGCCAGCAATGCCGAGCTGCACCGTCGCGCGGTGACGGCCGCTCGCGGCGTCGCCGAGGGTAATGTCGAGGAAACCGACTTCCACATCGGTTTCGAGAGTGCCGCCAAGGTGTTTGCCGACCTGACGGCTGAGCGCATGCGCACGCTGGCAACCCTGCGCCGAGGCGGCACGCAAAGTGTGTACGCACTCGCCAAGACGCTGGGGCGCAACTACAGCAACGTGCATGGCGACGTGCAGCGATTGATGGCTCTGGGCCTGGTCGAGCGTGACGGCGATGGCGTGTGCGCCCCCCTTCGATGCGCTTGAAATCCACGTCCCGCTGGGTACGCGCGCGGCGTGAAGATTGAATGCTGCCATGCATTCTGCACATTCACGCCCACAACCAGTATCGCGTGTAGCACCGAGGAGCCTGGGCGGTAGGAACCATGTGAGCGAGGCACAGCCATTTTGAGAGCGAT
>CAZOXZ010000145.1:0-6287 GCA_964583865.1 uncultured Rhodanobacteraceae bacterium
GCCGGGCCTGCGCAAGGCCAGCTGGTAACAAGCCGGGAGCCGAGAGCCGGGAATCGTGGCGGCGCAGCGCGCGGCCAGACCATTTCCCGATTCCCGTTTCCCGATTCCCGTTTATTCGGATATCGATGCATAGGAATTGATCAATGAGCATGACTGATCCCATTGCCGACATGTTTACACGCATCCGCAACGCCCAGATGGTGGGCCGCGCGAACGTCAGCATGCCGGCCTCGCGCCTGAAGCGCGCCATTGCCGGCCTGTTGAAGGACGAAGGCTATATCCTCGATTTCGAGGAGACCGCAAACGGCAACAAGACCGATCTGGCGATCGCCCTGAAATACTTCCAGGGCAAGCCGGTCATCGAGCGTATCGAGCGCTACAGCCGCTCGGGCCTGCGCGTCTATCGCGGCCACGACGATCTGCCGAAGGTGCTCGGTGGTTTGGGCGTCGCCATCATTTCCACATCGTCTGGCCTGATGACCGACGCCGAAGCCCGCAAGCGCGGCATCGGTGGCGAGGTCATCGGACTGGTTGCCTGACGGAGGTTCCGACATGTCCCGAGTAGCCAATCAACCGGTCGCATTGCCCAAGGGCGTGGAATACAAGATCGACGACAGCGGTATCAGCGTCAAGGGCCCGAAGGGCAGCTTGAGCATGAAGGCACTGCCTGGCGTGGAGGTCGCCGAAGACGATGGTTTTCTGACCTTCACCCCGACCAGGCCGGACAATGCCAAGTTCGCCGGCACCACGCGGGCACTGGTAGCCAACATGGTGACTGGTGTCAGCGAGGGCTTCGAACGCAAGCTGGTGCTTGTCGGCGTCGGTTACCGTGCCCAGCTGAAGGGCAACAGCGTGAACCTGTCGGTGGGTCTGTCGCATCCGGTGGACTTTGATCTTCCCGAAGGCATCAGCGCCGACGTTCCCAGTGCCACCGAGATCATCATCAAGGGTGCAGACAACCAGCTCGTCGGCCAGGTGGCCGCGAAGATCCGGGCCGTGCGTCCGCCCGAGCCTTACAAGGGCAAGGGCATTCGCTATCACGGCGAGCGGATCATCATGAAGGAAGCCAAGAAGGTCTGATGCTGCGCGCAGCTGATTTCGGAGAATGAACATGAACAAGAATCAAGCCAGGTTGCGCCGGGCCAAGTCGGGGCGCATGAAGATGAGAACGCTGGGAACGCCACGTCTGAGTGTGCACCGCAGCAACCAGCACCTGTATGCGCAGGTGTTCTCGGCCGCTGGCGATCGCGTTTTGGCGGCAGCCTCCACGCTGGACAAGGACTTGCGTCAGGGGCTGGAGAGCACGAGCAACTCGGCGGCAGCCAGTGCCGTTGGCCGGGCCGTGGCCGAAAAGGCCGTTGCGGCGGGGGTGACCACGGTTGCCTTCGATCGTTCCGGTTACAAGTACCATGGGCGGGTGCAGGCACTTGCCGAGGCTGCCCGCGAGGCTGGCCTGAAATTCTGATGGTGCCTCGCGCACCACAATACACAACAACTCCAAGCGGCGACATGCCGTAAGCAAAAGTCTCCACCCGAGTGGAGCAGCAGGAAAAAATCATGGCACATAACAACAGACGAGAGGAAGACGACGGCCTGCACGAGAAGCTGATCGCCGTCAACCGGGTCGCCAAGACCATCAAGGGTGGTCGCCAGATGAGCTTCACCGCACTGACCGTTGTCGGTGACGGCGAGGGCAGCGTCGGCTTCGGCTATGGCAAGGCACGTGAAGTGCCGTTGGCCATTTCCAAGGCCATGGAGCGCGCCCGTCGCAACATGGTGAAGGTCGAGCTCAATGAAGGCACACTGTGGTATCCCGTGAAGGCCCGCCACGGCGCCGCCCGGGTGTACATGCAGCCGGCGTCGGAAGGTACCGGCGTGATTGCCGGCGGTGCCATGCGCGCCGTGCTGGAAGTGGTCGGCGTGACCGACGTGCTGGCCAAGGCCGTGGGTTCGCGCAATCCGATCAACTTGGTTCGCGCAACCATCCGGGGCTTGAGCGACATGTCCTCGCCGAAGCATATCGCCGACAAGCGCGGCAAGTCGGTCGAAGAGGTGATGTCATGAGTGAAAGCAGCAAAACCGTGCGCGTGCGGCTGGTCAAGGGCCTGCCCGGCGTGCGCCGCAAGCATCGCCTGAGCGTGCATGCCCTGGGTCTGCGCAAGGTCAACGACGTGCGCGAGCTTCCCGATACCCCGCAGACCCGCGGGCTGATCGCGAAGGTCGACTATCTGGTTCAAGTGGAGGGCCAGTGACATGAAACTCAACGAGATCAAACCGGCGGAAGGCTCCCGCAAGACCCGCAAGCGTGTCGGGCGTGGAATCGGCTCCGGTCACGGCAAGACTGCCGGGCGCGGCCACAAGGGCCAGCACTCCCGTTCCGGCGCCAGCCACACGCCAGGTTTCGAGGGCGGTCAGATGCCGTTGCAGCGTCGCCTGCCCAAGGTCGGCTTCAACTCGCGCAAGGCCGAGTTCGCGGCGCAGGTATTCCTGTACCAGCTCGGCAGCGTCGAGGGCGACACGGTCAATCCCGAGACTTTGCGCAAGGCCGGGCTGGTGTCCGCGCGTGCGGCCCGGATCAAGATCGTCAACAAGGGTGAGCTCACGCGAGCCTTGAAGTTCAGTGGGGTCGTGCCCACTGCCGGGGCCAAGGCTGCCATTGAGGCGGCCGGTGGCAGTGTCGAGTGAGCGTTCCTGACTCCAGCAAGTACTGACGGGATTTTTCATGGCCAATAATCAAGCCAGCAGCCTGCTTGGCTCCATGGGCAAACTGACCGAACTGCGACAGCGCCTGCTGTTCGTGGTCGGTGCTCTGGTCGTCTTCCGGCTTGGTTCGTTCATTCCCGTGCCCGGCGTGGACCCGGCGGCAATGGCGCGCATGGTGCAGGGCAACGGCCTGTTGACCATGTTCAACATGTTCTCGGGTGGCGCCTTGTCGCGCTTCTCGTTGTTCGCCCTGGGCGTCATTCCCTACATCTCGGCATCCATTGTGGTGCAGATGTTTGCCGGCGTCCTGCCGAGCTGGCAAGCCTTGAAAAAGGAAGGCCAGGCCGGGCAACGCAAGCTCACCAATTACACCCGCTGGGGCACCGTCGGACTGGCGGTTTTCCAGTCCTTTGGTGTTTCCATGGCGCTTCAGGCCCAGGGTGGCAGTGGCGAGATGGCCGTGGTTTATGCACCGGGTCTGGCCTTCATCCTGGCGGCGGTGATCTGCCTGACCGCCGGAACGGTGTTCCTGATGTGGCTTGGCGAGCAGATGACCGAACGCGGCGTTGGCAACGGCATTTCGTTGCTGATTACCGCCGGCATCATCGCCGGGCTGCCGGGCGCGCTGATGCAGACCCTGAGCATGGCCGAGAGCGGCGAGCTGTCCACCATGCGGGTGTTGCTGGTCGGCATCATCGTCCTGGCGGTGACTGCGTTCTGCGTTTTCATGGAACGCGCGCAACGCCGGATCACGGTCAACTACGCGCGTCGGCAGGGTGGCCGGCAGGCATACATGAACCAGAGTTCGCATCTGCCGCTGAAGATCAACATGTCGGGCGTGATCCCGCCGATCTTTGCCTCCAGCCTGATCATGTTCCCGGGCACCGCGGCGTCGTGGTTCCATGACGCCAGCCAGATTCGCTGGTTGCAGTCGGTTACCTCGGCGTTGTCGCCGGGAGCGCCGCTGTACATTTTCCTGTACGGTGCGATGATCATCCTGTTCACGTTCTTCTATACGGCGATCGTGTTCAACGCTCAGGAGACCGCGGACAACCTCAAGCGCTCCGGCGCGCTGATTCCGGGCATTCGTCCGGGCAAGGCCACCGCGAGTTACATCGACCAGGTGTTGACGCGTCTGACTTTCGTCGGCGCCATCTACCTGACAGCCGTGTGCCTGGTGCCGACCTTCATGCAAAGCACCTGGCATGTACCGTTCTATTTCGGCGGTACCTCGCTGTTGATCGTGGTCGTGGTCGGCATGGATTTCATCTCGCAGATTCAGGCCCATCTGGTCAGTCACCAGTACGACAGCCTGTTGAAGAAAGCGAACCTTCGCGGCCGTTGACCGCGGCGGGACTACAATCTTGCGTCGAGACATGGCTGGTCCCGTCGCACTCAGTGGCGCGGCATCCGGGCTTCCATTATGGCTCCACGCGGGTTATAATTGCCGGCTTGCCGCGCAAGTTTCAAATTTGAAGAGGACACGTCATGGCGCGTATTGCGGGCGTTAACCTGCCTGTCCAGCAGCACGTCTGGATTGGCTTGCAACACATTTACGGAATCGGCCGTTCACGGTCACGCAAGATTTGTCAGGAACTGAACATTGATCCGGCCACGCCGGTGAAGTCGCTCAGCGAAGGCGAGATCGAGCAGCTGCGGAACGCCGTCAATCACTACACCATCGAGGGCGACCTGCGCCGCGAGGTGGGCATGAGCATCAAGCGTTTGATGGATCTGCAGTGCTATCGCGGCTTGCGTCACCGTCGTGGGCTGCCGCTGCGTGGTCAGCGCACCCGTACCAACGCCCGTACCCGCAAGGGTCCGCGTCGTCCGATCAAGCGCTGATAGCGCTCCAGCCGTTCAGGAAGCGAAACGATATGGCAAAGCCGGTCAAGAAGAAGAAGGGCAAGCGCGTCGTCACCGACGGGATCGCGCATGTGCACGCCTCGTTCAACAACACCATCATTACCATCAGTGACCGTCAGGGCAACGCCCTGTCGTGGGCCACTTCCGGCGGCGCCGGCTTCCGTGGTTCGCGCAAGTCCACGCCGTTTGCTGCCCAGGTGGCTGCCGAGCGTGCCGGGCGCGCGGCCCAGGATTACGGCCTGAAGTCGGTCGAGGTCCATGTCAAGGGGCCCGGTCCGGGACGCGAGTCCGCGGTCCGCGCGCTGAACGCGCTGGGTTACAAGGTCACCAACATCATCGACGTCACGCCGATTCCGCACAATGGCTGCCGTCCTCCCAAGAAACGCCGGGTCTGAGGAAAGAACATCATGGCACGATATCGTGGAGCAACCTGCAAGCTGTCCCGCCGCGAAGGCACCGATCTGGGGCTGAAAAGCCCGGAGCGCGGGCTTGACAGCAAGTGCAACCTCGAGACCAAGCCGGGCCAGCATGGCGCGAATCGTCGCATGCGCCTGTCCGACTATGCCGTTCAGTTGCGCGAGAAGCAGAAGGTAAAACGCATCTATGGCGTGCTTGAGCGTCAGTTCCGTAATTATTACAAGAAGGCCTCGAAGACCCGTGGCAACACGGGCGAGAACCTGTTGCAGTTGCTGGAAAAGCGGCTGGACAACGTGGTTTATCGCATGGGCTTCGCCGTCACACGGGCACAGGCGCGCCAGATGGTGAGCCACCGTGCCGTGCTGGTAAACGGCAAGCGCGTCAATGTGCCTTCGTATCAGGTCTCGCCGGACGACGAGATCAGCTTGACCGAGAGCGCCAGGAAGCAGCTGCGGGTGACCGAAGCGATGGCTCTGGCGGACGGCATGGGCCTGCGACCGGAGTGGGTCGAGGTCAATGACAAGGAGTTCTCGGGGGTATTCAAGGCGGTGCCGGAGCGGATTGATCTGCCTTCGGACATCAACGAAAGCCTCATCATCGAGCTGTATTCCAAGTAACCTCATTCAGGAGTCTGCCCATGGGAGTCGCAACGACTGGCGTCCTCAAGCCCGGTGGGCTGAGTGTCGAGACGCTGGGAACCAATCGAGCCAAGGTGGTTGTCGAGCCGCTCGAGCGGGGCTTCGGCCACACGCTGGGCAATGCCCTGCGCCGCATCCTGCTGTCCGCCATCCCCGGTTGCGCCATCGTCGAGGTGGAGATAGACGGTGTGCTGCACGAATACACCAGTCTCGACGGTTTGCAGGAGGACATCATCGAAGTCCTGCTGAACCTCAAGGACGTGGCCATCCGCATGCACGATGTGGACGAAACCGTCCTGACCTTGAGCAAGACCACCAAGGGTGAGGTCAAGGCCGGGGATATCACGGTCGACCACACGGTCGAAATCGTCAACCCGGACCAGGTGATCTGCCACTTGACCAAGGACGTGCCGCTGAACATGCGTCTTCGCGTGCGTCGCGGCGTGGGCTATGTCCCGGCCACCTCGGCTGCCGACGAAACGGACGAGGAGTCTTCGCGTCCGATCGGCTCGCTGCCGCTGGATGCCTCGTTCTGCCCCGTGCGGCGCGTGGCTTATGAAGTGGACGCCGCGCGCGTCGAGCAGCGCACCAACCTCGACAAGCTGGTGCTGACCATCGACACCAACGGCACCATCGACCCCGAGGAAGTGGTGCGTCAGTCGG
>CAZOXZ010000146.1:0-6232 GCA_964583865.1 uncultured Rhodanobacteraceae bacterium
CAAAATGACGCCGATTCCGCGTCTATCCATGTGGCTCATGAATAATCCAAGCTAGCTCCGCGACCTGTCACGAACGCAGGCTCAACGCGCGTCGCGGAACGCCCAGCCGAGCTGCGCCGCGCCGTCGGCCAGCGGAATGCCGAGATGCCGGCCCAGCATGGCCAGCCCGCGAGCATGTTGCCCGCCCATGGCCTCGAAGGCATGGCGTTGCAGCCAGCGACACAGAAGCGGCGTGGCATCCCGTGCCAGCGCGGCCTCGCGCTCGCTGCCCGTGTGATCCAGCAAACGCAGCAGCCGACCATCAAAATGCCATGACCAGGTATCCCAGCCCGGCCAGTCACGGGCAGACTCGGCGCGCGCCAGCAGCACGCGGGGACGCGCTGCGGGAGCCGCCTCGGCCCACAACCAGCGCACACGCCAGTCCAGCGCCAGCCGCATGAACGAGAACAACTGGGCACCCACCATGGCTTCATAACGCGGGTAGCGCTGCCGCAAAACGGCCATGCCGACCTCCCCCAGTGCCTGGCGGCTGGCATCGCCAAAACTCTGGCTACGCGCATGGGCGACGAAGACATTGCCGGCAATGACATGCCGCCATCCCAGGGCCGCCGCACGCTGGCACCAGTCGTTTTCCTCGCCATAGCCACGCGGAAACGCCTCGGCATCCAGCAAGCCGACCTCTCGCCGGGCATCGTGGCGGATGTACATGCAAAAGCCGTTGCCGGTGGGAAGTTCGGGATACAGGTGGCCTGCTTGCTGCAGCAGGCAACGCGATGCATCGGCGAACGACCACGCCTGCGGCACCGGATTGTCACGCTCCAGTTCGGGTACGGAGAAGGCCCCGGCATTGTTGGAGACCGCGGTCGCGGTGGCGTGATCGGGCCTGGCCCAGGCCGCCTGACGCAAGCCGGCCAACCAGCCCGGTCCGACCTCGGTATCGGCGTTCAGCAGGACCACATCGGCATCGTCCCCGCATTCACGAAGGCCGCGGTTGACCGTGGCCGTGAAACCGAGGTTGCACTCGTTGCGCAGCACGCGCACGTTCGGCCAGGTCGAGGCCATGGCCAGCAATGGTGCGATCCCTGCATCGGTACTCGCATCGTCGATCAACAGCAGGCGCGCACCCGTGGGCGTGTATTGCCGCAGCGAGGTCAGGCAACGGGCAACTGCCGCGGGCGCATTGAACACCGGCACGATGATGACGCTGTCCTCGTGGTCGCCCGGCACGCCGACGGCAATCTCGATGCGGGTCTCGGCATCCGGGTCAGGCAGGCGCGGCCGTGGCGGCAGGCCGTCGACCGGATGGAAGCCCGGTTCGCCCCAGACGACGCGCACCGGCGCATGCAACGGCAAGCCATTGGCATGCAGGCACAGCTGCATGTGCCGCCGACCGTTGGGCGGGAAGGCAAAAGCCTGCGCAAAGAACCCATCGGCCCTGCTCGCAGCCGTGACAAAGCGTACCCCGTCAAGCAGAAGCTCCACGTCGGCATCCGCTTCAAGGCGGGTGCGAAAGGTGCAGCCATCCCATCGTATTGCACTGTGTTCGATACCCATGCCTGTCATGGTACAACCGAACACGAGCTATCCAGCCACGGGCCGGCACAGGCCAGAAACAGCAACAGCAACGCCAGTGCCACTGCCGGCACCAGCCGCCAGCGGCGAGCAGACAACGGCGAATCAAGGCCGTCGGCGGTGGCGGGTGCCGACATCAGTGAAACCATGGCACTGGCCGCAAAACCACACAAGAACGGCAACATTGGCACAAGATAACGCGCCTTGATGTGCAGCCCCAGGAACAGCAACAACTGGTAGGCGAAAAACAGCGCGATCCACAGCAACAACATCTTCGGGCGGCGCCACAGCACTGCTCCGAAGGCTGCCAGCACCAGAACCAGGAGAAAATGCGCCCGCGTCAGCACCTGGATAGCCGCCACCCAGTGCGTAGGCACAACGTATGCACCGATGTAACCTTTGCAACGCGCACCGGGCAGCATGGAAACCACGGTGCGCTTGGCATTGAAAAGCCGGAAATACTGAACCTGGGAGCGCTCGACCAGCAGCGACAACCAGCCGCCATGCGTGGCCACGGTCTCATCTATGCGATCGCCAAACACCGCGTTGCGTTGCCGCGGGCCATCACCTGCAGCCCGGTATTCCTGCATGTACCGGCCAACGGTGGGGTGGACATAGTCGCTGCGCCACTGATCATTGAGACCGGAGTACAGGTTGAACACGGAGCTGTCGGAGATCAGGGGCTTGCCGGTGGTTTGAAATCCCTGCCACATGAAGGGCCCGGCAACCACCACAAATGCCACCAACAACGCGGCGACATTGCGCCAGCGCACGCGCTGCAACGGCCAGCGCAGCAGCGGCAACAGGAACAATGGCCAGAACCCCGACAGCAGACTCTTGGCCAGCAGCGCCAGGCCAATCGCCGCACCGGCCAGCACACAAGCAAGCAACGAGCGACCGTGACAGACCACCAGCCACAGCGCACCCAGCATCAGCAGCAAGTGCAGCGGCTCGGGCCACAGATAAAAGCCGAGCGCCATCACTGCCGGACTGGTCAGCAGCAGCCAGAAAGCGATGTCGCCAGCCAGTGGTCGCGGATCCATGCGACGCCACAACTGCCGCAGCGCCCAAGCCGCCAGCACCAGAAACACCGTCTGTACAAGCTGCGCCAGCCACAACTTGCTGTCCAGCGGGCCCACCAACGGCGCCAGAAACCATTGCTGCAATGGCGGCCAGATGTAGTCGGGCGGCGACGGCTGGCCCTGCCACACGCGCAGTGCTTCATGCAGGTATCGCGTCTCGTCGCCCACCAGGTGGCGCTGCGCGAACGCGTAGTTGGCCGCCCAAAGCATGATCTGGACGCCAATCGCCCCGAGTGCCCCCACCAGATTGACCAGCCAACGCAAGCTCCTTGCGTTCATTTCGCCTCCCATGATCGAAGTGTGCCGAAGACATGAGCCTTGTGCGGCACCAGACACCGGTACAATGGTTGCAGATGCCTGCGCACAATCCAGGAATCCGGCAGCGTAGCCTACCTGTTTCGCAGTTGTAATGCAGCAGGCGTGCCAGCCATCACATCCTGCCCCGTCCCGGTGCGGGCATCGACGATGCGGTTACCTGATTAGCCTCGTATCGCAGCTCGTCATTCCCGCGAACGCGGGAATCCAGCGCCTTCTGGTCTCCAACAGCCGCAATCTCCAAGTTCAAGGCACTGGGTTCCCGCTTGAAGCATGCGGAAACGACGGCCCACCGGGTCTTCCCACCGAACCCGTCGCTGAGGGACAAGGCTAATCAGGTGCGGTTATCATGTGTCCGCCATCAGTTCGGACGTGGCAGCCAAAATCCCACCCACTCAGGGGCCTGGAGTATCGTCAATGCAGCATGTCAACAACTATTGGCGCCAACTGGATCATGACGCCATTGAAAAAGGCGAACACCGCACTTTCATCGGCGGCATGTGGGATGAGATTGGTCAGTTGCAGTTCGACTTTTTGCGGACAAGGGGGCTGCAGGCGGGACACAAGCTGCTCGATGTGGGCTGTGGCAGCCTGCGCGGCGGGGTGCATTTTGTACCCTTCCTCGATCCGGGCAATTATTACGGCCTGGATCTCAATGCGTCATTGATCGACGCTGGCAAGGCGGAGCTCGAGAAGATCGGCTGCCGGGACCGTGGCGCCCACCTGCTGGTCGACGAGAATTTCGACTTTTCCAGGTTCGACACGCAGTTCGATTTCGCGCTTGCGCTGTCGGTCTTCACCCACCTTTACAGCAATCACATTGCCCGCTGCCTGGCCCAGATGCGGCGGGTGCTGAAGCCGGGCGGCATGTTCTTTGCCACTTTCTTCGAAGCACCTGCTCCCGTGCACCTGGCGCCGCTGCAGCACCAACCAGGCAACATCACGACTCACTTCGACCAGGATCCGTTCCACTACGCCTTCGACGACATGGCAACGCTGGCCAGGCAGACAGGGCTGGAAGCCGAACTGATCGGCGCATGGAACCATCCTCGCGCACAACACATGCTGTGCTTCCGTCGCGTGTCCCGCTGAGTCAGTGATCCGCCGGTGCTGATGCCTCTGCAGCCGTGCCCGCAACCGGCGGCTCGGCGACATTCTCGTCAGCAGGCGCCGCCTGGGATGCCGGTTTTGCAGCCTCCAGCTTCGGCGCCACGCGAACCACTGGCGTGAAGCGCTCGCGCACACCGTGCGTGGACACGGACTCGACGTAATACCAGTAGGCCTTGCACGGATCGATGCTGCTGTCGCGGAAGGCATACTTGCTGGTTTCGTCGGTTGTGCCATGCCCCAGGATCGGGGTTTCGGTAACCTTGTCGAACGGGCCGTCCTCGCTCAGTCCGCGATAGACGTTGTAGCCGAAATTGTCCTGTTCGCTGGCAGTGGTCCAGCGCACGTTGTTGGCCAGGCGGTCGGCTTCCGGCACATCGTCTTGCGGGCCACACTGACCGCTGGCTGCGGCAACGCCGGGCAGCAGTGCCATCAAAAACAGGGAAATCACCAAACGCATCATCAATACTCCTCAGAAGAAGCTCACCATAGCCATGGTGGCCGCAAAGTTCAATCAGGCAGGATTCGCACCACGAAGCTGGCTCCGCCAAGCTCCTGTGAAGCGCCCACTTCCAGGTCGGCCTGGTAGGCGGTGACGATGTCCTGGACGATTGACAGGCCGATGCCATGGCCCTGCACGCGCTCGTCGCCACGTACACCACGTTGCAGGACATCATCAATCTTGCTCACGGGAATGCCCGGCCCGTCGTCCTCGACCGCCAGCTCGAGACCGGGGCGATGCCCGGCACTGCCCTCCAATACCCTGGCGCGCAGCAGGACGCGGTGATTGGTCCATTTGAACGCATTTTCCAGCAAGTTGCCCAGCAGCTCGAGCAGGTCGCCGCGCTCGCCGTAGAAGCACGCCGCCTCATCGATGTCGAACTCGCACAATGCATTCTTGTCGGCATACACCTTTTCCAGCGTCTGCGCCAGATCCTCGGCCTCGTCCAGGATACGCACCGGTGCGGAATAGGTCTTGTGCCCGGTCGCTGCAGCACGTGACAGCTGGTAGGCCACGATCTCGTCCATGCGCCCGACCTGCTGCATCAAGTCATCCGTCACCGGGCTGTCATTGGCGTGTGACTCAAGCTGCGAGCGCATCACGGCCAACGGTGTCTTCAGGCTGTGCGCCAGGTCCGCCAGGACCTTGCGATAGCGGATCAGATGCTCGCGTTCGGTCTCGATGAAGCGATCCAGCCCGCGCACCAGCGGCGCCACCTCGGCCGGGTAACCACTGCCCAACTGCTCCCGGTCGCCGCTTTCGATCAACGTCAGGTTGTGCGACATGCGCCGCAGCGGAGACAACGACCAGCGCAGCAAAAGCAACTGGAACAGCAACAAGCCAAGCCCCATGCCCGACAACCAGTACAGCAAGGTGTGCCGAAACACGCTCAGCTGCTCGCCGTACACCGCCTCGTCCTCGGCCACGTAAAAGGTCACCGGCAATTCACTGCCATCGGGCATCACCCAGGCCACGCCCTGGCCAAGGATGAAAACCCGACCGTTGGCGGTATCGATGGGGCCGGTGAAACGGGTTTCGGCTGCTTGCAGCGTGCCCGACAGTTCCGGGCCGACAAACAACGTGGAGGCCGACGCCCAGGTCTCGCCGGGTGTCACCACAGTGGCAAACAGCCCCGATCCGGGCCGCGAAAAACCCGGATCGGGCGGGTTTTCCGGCGGGATCAGCTTGCCATAGCGGCTGACATCAAGCCGCGCCATGTAGGCGAAAATATAGCCCTGCATGCGATTGCGCAACGCACTGACGGCGCTCTCGGTATAGGCATGATCGAGAGCGAAGCCGGTGCTGCCGAGAAAAACCAGCAGCACGATGCCGGTGGCCAGCGCAGTGCGCGCGACCAGCGACAAGGGTCGCCGCGAATGGCCGGGTTCAGTCGTCGTCGCTTTCGTCACGGGGAATCGCGAAGCGGTAGCCACGACCGCGCACGGTCTCGATGGGCTTCAACGCGCCTTCCGGGTCGAGCTTGCGCCGCAGGCGGCCGACGAACACCTCCAGCACGTTGGAGTCGCGATCGAAATCCTGCTGGTAGATGTGTTCGGTGAGGTCGGCCTTGGAGACCAGCTCACCGGCATGCATCATCAGGTATTCCAGCACCTTGTACTCGTAGCTGGTGAGATCCACCTGCTTGCCTTCCACG
>CAZOXZ010000147.1:0-6194 GCA_964583865.1 uncultured Rhodanobacteraceae bacterium
ACGCCCACAATCAGCATGTGCTCGGCCAGCCAGCCTTCGTCGCGGCCCTGGTTGCTGGCAATGCGAAGGGCATGACACTTCTTGCCCAGCAGCGCATTGCCGCCGTAGCCCGAACCGTAGGACTTGATCAGGCGCTCATCCGGGAAGTGCATGATCCAGCGCCGTTCGGGATCCAGCTCGCCGATGGAATGCAGGCCACGCACGAATTCGCCCTCGCGCTCGATGCGTGCCAGCGCCGGCGACCCCATGCGGGTCATCTTGGCCATGTTGGCAACCACGTAGGGGCTGTCGGTGATCTCCACACCGCAACGCGAGAGAGGCGAATCGATCGGCCCCATGCAATAGGGAATGACGTACATCGTGCGCCCTTCCATGCAGCCGGCAAACAGGGCATCCATCTTCGCGTGCGCCGCGGCCGGGTCCTGCCAGTGGTTGTTCGGGCCGGCCTTTTCGGCCGTGTCATGACAGATGACCGTGAGCTTCTCGACACGCGCCACGTCAGCCGGGTCCGAGCGGTGCAGGTAGCAACCCGGATGGGTTTGCTGGTTCAACTCGATCAACTCCCCGGAAGCCAGCATTTGTTGCACCAGCGCCTGGTACTCGGCATCCGAGCCGTCACACCAATGAACTTCGTCGGGCCGGGTGAGCTCGGCAACTTCCTTCACCCAAAGGTTCAGTGACTCCAGCTGACTGTTCATGCGGACGAATCCTGTTTTTTCGTGATCGGCGTTGCTGAAAGTAGAGCGGCCCGGCGCAGTTTGCAAGTGGCGGGCGTCGCGATGCATTCAGAAAATAAAACAAATGTTTGAAAATGGCATGCAAAAGCTGCGATGATGGGTAACATATCCACTGAACACGCAGTCTTTGCAAGGAACAACCATGTCTGCCATTGCCCCCCTGATCATCGCTCTCATCATCGGCGCGGCCTGCGCGTGGATGCGCACGAGTCTGCGCGTCTGGAGCGTGGCAACCGCCATCGGCATCATTGTGACCGGTGCCGTGTTCGGCGTGCCGACGGCATTGCTGGTCACCTTGATCATCTTTGCCCTGATCGCCGTGCCGCTGAACATCGCCGGTTTCCGTCAGAGCTACATCAGCAAACCATTGCTGGACTTGTTCGCCAAGGTGACACCAGAGTTGTCGGAAACCGAACAGATCGCGCTGGACGCCGGCACCATCGGCTTCGAGGGCGAGCTGTTTTCCGGCAAGCCGGATTGGGACCAACTTCTTCGCCAGCCGGTGCCCGTGCTCACCGAGGCCGAGCGGGCCTTCCTGGACGGCCCGGTGGCCGAACTCTGCGGCATGATCGACGATTGGCAAATCACCCATGAGCTGGCCGATCTGCCGCCGGATGTCTGGACATTCCTCAAGGAAAACAAGTTTTTCGGCATGATCATTCCGCCGGAGTACGGCGGCCTGGGCTTTTCCGCACGCGCCCACTCGCTGGTGCTGCAACGTCTTGGCAGCATCTCCATGACGCTGGGCTCGACGGTGGCAGTGCCCAATTCCCTGGGACCGGCCGAGCTGCTGCTGCACTACGGCACCGAGGAACAGAAAAACACCCTGCTGCCACGCCTCGCCGATGGCCGTGATGTGCCCTGCTTTGCGCTCACCGCGCCCAATGCCGGCTCGGACGCCACCTCGCTCACCGATTACGGCGTGGTCTGCAAGGGCAAGCACAAGGGCAAGGAAGTGCTGGGCGTGCGCCTGACCTTCGACAAGCGCTACATCACCCTGGCGCCGGTGGCCACGCTGGTGGGCCTGGCCTTCCGTCTGTACGATCCGGACCACCTGCTGGGCGACGAGGAGGACCTCGGCATCACCCTGGCCCTGCTGCCCAGCGACACCGAAGGCCTGGAAATCGGCCGGCGACACTTCCCGCTGAATATCCCGTTCCAGAACGGGCCGGTCCGCGGCAAGGACGTGTTCGCGCCGCTCAGCACTTTCATCGGCGGCCCTGAAATGGCCGGCGAAGGGTGGCGCATGCTGGTCGAGTGCCTGTCGGTGGGCCGTGGCATCTCGCTGCCGTCCAGCGCCGCAGGCGGAGCGCGCGCGGCAGCCGCGGCCACCGGCGCCTATGCCCGGTTGCGGCGACAGTTCGGCCTGGCGATCGGTCGTTTCGAAGGTGTGCAGGAGGCCCTGGCGCGCATTGGTGGGCACACCTATGCGGCCACGGCATTGTCCCGCGCCGGCGCGGCCGCCGTGGACCGTGGCGAGAAGCCGGCGGTATCCTCGGCCATTGCCAAGTACCACGCCACCGAGTGGGGCCGCATGGTGGCCCGCGATGCGATGGACGTACATGGCGGCAAGGGCGTGCAACTCGGACCGGGCAACTATCTCGGCCGCGGCTGGGAAGGCGTGCCCATCGGCATCACGGTCGAAGGCGCCAACATCATGACACGTTCACTGATGATCTTCGGCCAGGGCGCCATCCGCTGCCATCCGTATGTCCTGAAGGAAATGCAGTCACTGAGCATCGAGGATCCGGAAGAACGCCTGAAAGCATTCGACAGCGCCCTGTTCGGGCACATCGGCTTCGGCATCTCCAATGCCGTGCGCGCCTTTGTCCTGGGGCTGACCTTCGCCTCGATCGGCAGCGTCCCCGGCGACGCCTACACGCGGCGCTATTATCGCAAGCTGAACCGCTATGCGGCTGCTCTGGCCTTGTGCTCCGATGTCGCCATGGGCGTGCTGGGTGGCAAGCTGAAGTTCAAGGAAAAACTCTCGGCACGCCTGGGCGATGTCCTCAGCCATCTTTACGTGGCCAGCGCCATGCTGAAGCGTTATGAGGATCGTCACCAGCCAGAGGACGAACGGCCATTGCTGGCCTGGGCTTTCCACAACAGCGTCTGGGAAATGCAGATGGCGCTGGACGGCATGGTACGGAACTTCCCGGTGCGCCCCGTGGGTTGGCTGATGCGCATTCTGGTGTTTCCCTTTGGCCGCCGCGAAGTGCCGCCCTCGGATCGGCTGGGGCACCGCGTGGCCAGTTTGTTGATGGCACCCGGCGAAGCACGCGATCGCCTGGTGGGCGGCGCCTGGCTGGGGCCCGGCGACAACAATGCCGTCGGACGGCTGAACGCGCTGTTGCCCGATGTCATCGCCGCCGAGCCGCTGGAACGCAAGATTCTCAAGGCCGTCAAGAACGGCCAAATCAGCGGGCACACGCCGGAAATGCAGCTGGCCGAGGCTCTGGAACAAGGCGTCCTGAGCAAGGCGGAGCATGAAATCGTCGCCGAAGTACGCGAGCGCGGGGCTGAATTCATCGCCGTGGATGATTTCGATACCGACGAGCTGCGTGCCGCCGTGGTGCGGGAGAAATCACGCGCACTGGTTGAGAAAACAACGCGCAAACGCGGCAGCGGCAAGGCGGCCAGCAAGGCCGGCAGCACGAAAAAGAGCACCCGCAAGCGTACCGCAAGCAAGAAGTCCACGCGCAAGCCGGCCGGGGCCGATGGCAAGACCGACAAGGAAGCGGCAAAATGAGGCATCGCCGGGCGTGACAACGCGCCCGGCTCTTTCCGGAGGCGGCCATGGCCCACGATGACGGTGACAACGACCGCCAGCGGCTCGAAGCCATCCTGGCCGAACATGGCGAGCGTGTGCGCAAGGCCATGCTGCGCTTCCGCCTGCCGCAGCACGGCATCGATCCGGACGAAGTCGAACAGCAAGTCCGCATCCGGCTGTGGAAAGCGGTCCAACGTGACCGGTTTGGCACGTTCAATGCGTCCTATATACAACGGGTCGTTGCCAGCACCGCGATTGACGCCATGCGACGTACCCGGGTGAGACCGTCGGAGCCGGGAAGCGGCGAGGACAGCGCCATCGAGCAGCTCGATTCGCACGCTCCCCAGCCCGATGCGACGGCCAGTGACGACGAGCGCGTGCGGATCCTCCGCCGCTGCCTGGATGAACTGCCCAGCGGGCGCAGGTTGCCCATCAGCCTGCACCTCGAGGGTTACAGCTTCCGCGAGGTCGGCGAGATGATCGGCGCCTCGGAGGAAGCGGCAAGAAAACGCGTCGCGCGCGGCCTAGACATGTTACGCGCGCGCTTGCGGGAAGAAGGAGTGGATATCGATGACCAATGAACAGCACACATTGCAGAACCGGCAACTGACGGACCTGTACCGGCGTCTTGATGACAACCGCGTCCCGGCATGGCTTGATGCCGAGACATTGGTGGCCTATGGCCGCAACGAACTTTCGCCGGAGCTGACCGACAAGGTGCGCTCGGCCATCGACTCCTGTCCGGCGCTGGCGGCCCTGCAAGATGCGCTGCAGGCATTGGCGCCCGCGACCGAAGCCACGGCCGCTGCGGTGGCGCAACCGCCCCGGCTGTCGCACACTCACCATCGCAGGGCACACACGACGGCACGCCGGCATCGGCCCTCGCGCCGCGCCGGAAGCGGCCGCCTGCGCTGGGTTGGCATTGCCGCGGCCATCGTGCTGACGACCATCGGTGTTTTTGGTCTGCAACAGTTCGAGGCATCCCGGCTGACGGCGCAGCAGGCCGGCCAGCACGCCGTGGATGGCGGCGCACCCGCCGACCGGCCGGATGCCATTTTCGACAACGGCATGGATGGCCGCGCCATGGCCTCGCACGATGCCGCGCAGGACACCGATCATATCTTCCGCAGCGACTTCAAGGCGGCCCGTTCCTGACCGTGACAATCCTGGGGCGGCGACGCTTGCCGTCGCCCTGGTTCAGGCGCCCGTCGCCAGCTCGCGCGTGGCATCAAAGCGCAGCTCGGGCCAGCGCTCGGCCGTCAGCTGCAGTTTGACGCCGCTGGGCGCCAGGTAGACCAGGTTGTCGCCGGCATCCAGCGCCAGTTCGGCGGCGTTCTTGTCGCGAAACCGGTCCAGCTCCGCGGCATCGTCACCGTGTACCCAGCGCACCGTCTTGACACCAACCGGCACGAAGTCGGCCTCGACGCCGTACTCGTGCTTCAGGCGATAGGCCGCCACCTCGAACTGCAGCACGCCGACGGCTCCCAGCACCAGGTCGTTGCCTATCAGCGGTCGAAAGTATTGCGTTGCGCCTTCCTCGGCCAGTTGTTGCAAGCCCTTTTTCAGCGCCTTCATCTTCAGCGGATCACGCAGTTGCGCGCGGCGGAACAGCTCCGGCGCAAAACTGGGAATGCCCGTGAAGGTGAGCTCCTCACCTTCGGTGAATGTGTCGCCGATGGCGATGGTGCCGTGGTTGTGCAGGCCGATGACATCCCCGGGCCAGGCTTCGGCAGCAATTTCACGATCGGAGGCCATGAAGGTCAGCGCATTGGAGACGCGAACGGACTTTCCGGCCCGCACATGGTGCATCTTCATGCCTGCCTGGTAATGCCCCGAACAAATGCGCATGAAGGCCACACGGTCGCGGTGCGCCGGATCCATGTTGGCCTGAATCTTGAACACGAAGCCGGACAGCTTGTCCTCGCCGGGGTCAACCTCGCGGCTCACCGTCGCACGCGGCTGCGGAGGCGGCGCATGCTCGACGAAGAAGTCCAGCAACAGGCGCACACCGAAATTGTTGATGGCCGAGCCGAAGAATACCGGCGTCAGCTCGCCGGCCAGGTAGCGCCGGGCATCAAATTCGTGAGAGGCACCACGCACCAGCTCCAGCTCCTCGGCCAGCTCCTCCAGCATGGCCTCGCCCAGGAGCTCGACCAGCTCCGGCGCGTCCAGACCTTGAAAAACCCTGGCATCCTTGCGCGCGTGATTGCTGCCCGGCTGGAACAGGTGCACCTCGTCATCCAGCAGGTGGTACACGCCCTTCAGGCGCTTGCCCATGCCGATGGGCCAGGTCACGGGCGCACAATCGATGCCCAGCACCGATTCGATCTCGTCCAGCAGCTCGATGGGCTCCCGGCCCTCGCGATCCAGCTTGTTGATGAAACTCATGATGGGCGTGGCGCGCATGCGGCACACATCCATCAACTTGATGGTGCGCTCCTCCACGCCACGGGCACAATCGATGACCATCAATGCCGAATCAACCGCCGTCAACACGCGATACGTGTCTTCACCGAAGTCTGCGTGGCCGGGCGTATCCAGCAGATTGACGATATGCCCGGCATGCGGGAACTGCATCACCGAACTGGTCACCGAGATGCCGCGCTCCTTCTCCAGTTCCATCCAGTCGGACGTGGCATGGCGCGCGGCCTTGCGGCCCTTGACCGAGCCGGCCATCTGGATGGCGC
>CAZOXZ010000148.1:0-6137 GCA_964583865.1 uncultured Rhodanobacteraceae bacterium
GCAGCACCGATTGGCAGGTGCGCCACGGCCCCTTCGCCGAATCGGACTTCACCAGCCTCCCGGAACGCGACTGGACGGTGCTGGTGCAGGATGTTGACAAGTGGGATGCGGACGTATTGCTGCTGCTGGATGGATTCGACTTCCTGCCCAGCTGGCGCATCGATGACGTGATGGTCAGCTACGCGGCGCCAGGTGGCGGTGTCGGACCGCACATCGACCAGTACGACGTATTCCTGCTGCAAGGCATGGGCACGCGTCATTGGGCCATCGACATCGATCCCGGCCCTTCGCCGGCGTACCGTTCCGACTGCGAGCTACAGGTGCTTGCCGACTTCAAAGCGACCCATGAATGGGATGTGGCACCGGGCGACATGCTGTACCTGCCTCCGGGCGTGGCGCACGACGGCACGGCACGCGACGCCTGCATGACATTTTCGGTCGGCATGCGTGCGCCGGCCATTTCCGAACTGCTGGTCGATTGCGCCGAGCATCAGGCCATGCGTCTGCCCGATGCCCTGCGCTACAGCGACCCGGACCTGGCCGCGGCAACGTCATCTCCCGGCCGCATCGACGGCCCGACGCTGGACCGACTGCACCACGCCATGGGCGCACTGGCGCAGGGCATGAGCCACGATGCGCTTGGCCTTTGGTTTGGTGAATTCATCACGCGTTACCGCAGCGCCAGAATTCCGGCCGCACCGGACCACGAGATCACGTTGTCCGGCCTGATCGCGGCGCTGCAACAGGGGGCCATGCTGTTGCGCAACCCGTGGGCGCGCCTGGCCTGGGTGGCGCGCGGCCAGGGCGCCATCCTGTTCGTCTGTGGCGAAAGCCTGCCTTGTCCGCCGCAGCTGGCACAAATGCTGTGCCGTCACCACTACCTGCAACTGGACCACGAACCGACCGGCGCCGAGCTGGACGTCCTGTTGCAACTGATCAACGCCGGCCACCTGCAGCTCAGCGCGGCGGGACTCAGCGCCGATGGCTGAAACGCGGACCGACTTTCATCTCGATCCCGCGGCATGGACACTGGACAGCCGCGAGCTGCTGGCCATCCGCGATGCCGTGTTCGTGGCCGAGCAAGGCGTCCCGGAAGACATCGAGCGCGACGATGACGATGCGCATGCCCGCCATGTGCTGGCCCGCAATGCCGGTGGTGCGCCCATCGGCTGCGCGCGCATGGTGGACGGGCGCATCGGCCGCATGGCGGTCCTGCCGGGCTGGCGCGGCCGCGGCGTTGGCTCGGCCATGCTGCGTCACCTGCTGGAGATAGCCTCGGCTACCGGTCGCAGGCAGGTCAGTCTGCATGCGCAAGTCGATGCCCTGCCCTTTTACCGCAAGCACGGCTTCCGGCCCGAAGGCGACCGTTTCCTCGAGGCTGGCATCGAACACCAGTTGATGACCTGCGCCGTCGAGCCACCTGCGCTGCGCCGCCCTGCGGCCATCAAAGATCACCCGCAGCCCGAACCCCTGGCCTGCGACAGCAGCAAGGACATGTGCCGTACCGTGACGGCAATCCTGCGCCAGGCCCGCCATCGCATCGACGTGCTCAGCCCGGCATTGGCACCATTGCTGCCGGACGACGATGCAGTGCTGGCCGAAGTACGGCGCCTGGCAACATCCGGACGCCAGGCCAGGCTTCGCATCCTCATCCACGATGCCGACCCGATCCTGCGTGCCGGGCATCGTTTCATTGACCTGGCACAACGTCTGGACAGCGCCATCAGGGTGCGCAGCATCGTCGATGCCGACGACCTCGCGTACCCGTCCGGCCTGTTGTTGAACGACGTGGGCGGCTACCTGCTGCAACCGAATACCTTGCGGCCCGAAGCGACCGGCTGCAGCCATGCGCCGGGCGACAACGGCCGTCTGATGCGTGATTTCGATGCCTTGTGGCAGCGCGCCGTTCCGGCCACGAGCCTGCGATTGCTGCAGTTGTGATCGCGCGCATCCTGAACATGTGCCGACGACGCCGGAAAAAAGCCCGAGGTACATGCTGCAGCGCAGCGACAACTCGTTATAATGGGCGGGTTCGCGGGCGCTGTCGTGCCATAGGCGCGTCACAACGCTCCAAGCTGGGTTTGACGCGCATTGGGCGCGTCCTTTCATATGGGCCGGTGGTGTCGTGAGCACAGATCTCATAAAGCAATTTCTTTCCTCTTCGCAACTGGGCAGCAACGCTGCCTATGTCGAAGCCATGTATGACGCCTGGCTGCTGGATCCGCAGTCAGTACCGGATGACTGGCAGCGCTACTTTGCCGGCCTGCCCGGTCAGGCGGGCAACGAAGTGCCACAGGCGCTGGTCGTCGGCCGCATCGAGCAGGCGCAACGCTTGCGCGAGATGCCGGGCGCTGCCAGCGGCGGCATCAGCGATGAGCACGCGCGCAAACAGGCTGGCGTCCTGCGTCTGCTGACAGCCTATCGTTCACGCGGGCATCTGGCCGCCCGGCTCGATCCGCTGGACCTGCGCGAGAAACCGCCGGCACCCGACCTGGACTTGACCTACCACGGTCTGTCCGAAGCGGATCTGGATACCGAGTTCGACACCGGCAGCTATGCCGCCGGCGATCGCATGACGCTGCGCGAACTGGTAGCCCGTCTGGAGGCGACCTACACCTCGACCATGGGCTCGGAGTTCATGCACATCAGCGACCACGAGCAACGTCGCTGGGTGTACAGCCGGCTGGAACACGCCGCCGGCGATGCCGGCCTCAGTGATGCCGAAAAAGTGCACACGCTGGAGCGCCTGACGGCGGCCGACGGTCTGGAGCGCTACCTGCACACCAAGTATGTCGGCCAGAAGCGCTTTTCCCTGGAAGGCGGCGACAGCCTCATTCCGCTGGTCGATGCCCTGATCCGCCGCGGCGGCGCCGGCAAGGTCAACGAGATCGTCATCGGCATGGCCCACCGCGGGCGCCTGAACATGCTGGTCAACGTGCTGGGCAAGCCGCCGCAGGATCTGTTCGAGGAGTTCGAGGGCAAGTTCCACGATGTCGACGATCCGGACTACAGCGGCGACGTGAAGTACCACATGGGTTTCTCGGCCGATGTCACCACGCCAGCCGGCAGCGACGTCCACCTGGCCATGGCCTTCAACCCGTCGCATCTGGAAGTTGTCGATCCGGTGGTGGCCGGCTCGGTCCGCGCGCGCGAAACGACCCGACGCCCGGGCGGCGAGGAGCATGTCCTGCCGCTGCTGATCCACGGTGACGCCGCCTTCGCCGGCCAGGGCGTGGTCATGGAGACCTTGCAGCTGTCACAAGCTCGCGGTTTTGCCGTTGGCGGCACGGTGCACGTGGTCATCAACAACCAGATCGGCTTCACCATCTCCAATCCGGACGACGCACGCTCGACCTTGTACGCCACCGACGTGGCCAAGGTCGTCGGCGCACCCATCTTCCACGTCAACGGCGACGATCCCGAAGCCGTGGTCCAGGCCGCCCGCATGGCCTATGACTTCCGTCGCGAGTTCAAGCGCGATGTCGTCATCGACCTCATCTGCTACCGCCGCAACGGCCACAACGAAGCCGACGAGCCGGCCGCCACCCAGCCGATCATGTACCAGGCCGTGCGCAAGCACCCGACACCGCGCGAGGTGTATGCCGAGCGCCTGGCAGCCGCGGGCGTCATCGACGAGAACAAGGCGCGCGAGCTGGCCGATCACTACCGTGAATGCCTCGATGAGGGCAAGCCGGTGACCGACCTGGCCACGACCAAGACGGACAGCCAGACCAGCCGCTGGCGTGACCATGTGGGTGGCTCCCTGGACGAGGTCGTGGACACCACGATCACGCCACAGGTTGCACGCGAGCTGGCCACCACGCTGCTGCGCATGCCCGAGGGCTTCAAACTCCACCGCCGCGTTGCCAAGATCTACGAAGCCCGCGAGAAAATGGCCGCCGGCGAGCAGCCCATGGACTGGGGCTATGCCGAAACCATGGCCTACGCCGCACTGATCAAGGATGGCTACGACCTGCGCCTGGTCGGCCAGGATTCCCAACGCGGCACGTTCTTCCATCGCCATGCCGTGCTGCACGACCAGAACAGCCAGCGCACGACCGCGCCGCTGCAGCACATCGACGCCGAGCGCGACGTCGAGATTATCGACTCGCTGCTCAGTGAAGAGGCCGTCATGGCCTTCGAATATGGCTACGCCACGGCTGACCCGCGCACACTGGTCATCTGGGAGGCGCAGTTCGGCGACTTTGCCAACGGCGCCCAGGTCGTCATCGACCAATTCATCAGTGCCGGCGAATCCAAGTGGCATCGCATGTGCGGCCTGGTGCTGTACCTGCCGCATGGCTACGAGGGCCAGGGCCCGGAACACTCCTCGGCCCGTCTGGAACGCTACCTGCAGCTTTGCGCACTGAACAACATGCAGGTGTGCGTGCCGACCACGCCGGCGCAGGCATTTCACATGCTGCGTCGCCAGATGCTGCGCAAGACGCGCAAGCCACTGGTGGTGATGACGCCCAAGTCACTGCTGCGCCACAAACTCGCCACCTCGCCGCTGGAAGACCTCAGCGAAGGCCGGTTCCACGTGGTCATTCCGGACATTCGCGAAAGCGATCCGGCCAAGGTCAAGCGTGTCGTGCTGTGTTCCGGCAAGGTATTCTACGACCTGCACCAGCAAGCCGAGGAAGACAAGATCGACGATGTAGCCGTCATCCGTGTCGAGCAGCTGTATCCCTTCCCGCGCGCCGAGGTCAAGGAACAATTGGCACGCTATCCGAACGCCGCGGAAATGATCTGGTGCCAGGAAGAGCCCATGAACCAGGGCGCCTGGTTCCAGATCCGCCATCACCTGCAATACTGTGCCGGCGATCGCTTCACCCTGGCCTACGCCGGCCGCGCACGCTCGGCCTCACCGGCCACCGGACATGCCCACACGCATGCGGCCGAGCAGGCCGCACTGGTCAACCAGGCGCTGGCCGACCCCGTAAACAACGCTCACGTCGCCGAATGATGCGGCATCCCGTCATCCCAACAGAACAAGGTTTCAAGGAAACTCGTCATGGCCATTGAACTGAAAGTCCCGGTCCTCCCCGAATCGGTCACCGACGCCACCATTGCCGGCTGGCACAAGCAGGCTGGTGACAGCGTCAGTCGTGACGAGAACCTGGTGGATCTGGAGACCGACAAGGTTGTGCTGGAAGTCCCCTCGCCGGTCGACGGCGTGCTCAAGGAGATCAAGTTCGAGGAAGGCGACACCGTCACCAGCGAACAGCTCCTGGCGCTGATCGAGGAAGGCGCCGCTGCCCCGGCTCCTGCGCCCGCCGAGCCGGAGCAAGCAACTTCGGCGGCTCCCGCAGCTGCCGCCCCGGCACCCGCACCAGCCGCCCCGCCAGCCGCCAGTCCGGCGAGCGCCGAGTTGTCGCCGGCCGGACGCCGCCTGGCCACCGAGGAAAACATCGACGTTTCCAAGGGCGAGGGTACCGGCCGTGGCGGGCGTGTCACCAAGGAAGACCTCATCCTGCGCGCCAACAGCCGTGGCGGCAGCGCTCGGCCGGAAGAGCGCGTGCCGATGACGCGCATCCGCAAGCGCATTGCCGAACGTCTGATGCAATCGAAGAATTCCATCGCCATGCTGACCAGCTTCAACGAGGTCAACCTCGGCGAGGTGAAGAAGATGCGCAAGGCCTTCGGCGAGCAATTCAAGGAAACCAACGGCGTCAAGCTCGGCTACATGAGCTTCTTCGTCAAGGCTGTCTGCGAGGCCCTGAGGCGCCACCCGGTGGTCAATGCGTCGGTGGACGGTGACGACATCATTTACCACGGCTACCAGGACATCTCCATCGCCGTGTCCACCGATCGCGGCCTGGTGACTCCGGTGCTGCGCGATGCCCAGGACATGAGCTTTGCCGAAGTCGAGGCTGCCATAGGCGACTACGCTGCCCGCGGACGCGCCGGCAAGCTGACCCTGGACGAACTCACAGGCGGCACCTTCACCATCACCAACGGTGGCGTGTTCGGCTCGTTGCTTTCCACACCCATCGTCAACCCGCCGCAGAGCGCGATCCTGGGCATGCACACCATCAAGGATCGCGCCGAAGTGGTCAACGGCGAGGTCGTGGTGGCACCCATGATGTACATCGCCATCAGCTACGACCACCGCATCATCGACGGCAAGGACGCGG
>CAZOXZ010000149.1:0-6115 GCA_964583865.1 uncultured Rhodanobacteraceae bacterium
GTCCGGCAAGGGATGGGCGGTGACCTGAAGCGTGTAGAGGGTATGTCCGTCCTCGCCCCTGACTCGCATCGTGGCGCGTTTGTTGGCCTGCACCACCAGCGTCGGACTGGCAAAGTCCGCGCCGTTGATCTGGATGTTGGCGGCCACCTGGTATTGCTGTACGGCTTCGGCGGCTCGTGCAGGTTGCGGGCTGATGACCAGCAGGGCCAGCACTCCGGCCAGCAGGAACAGCAGGTTGCGACGGGTCATGGTGGTACCTCATGGAATGGCGTGCAGCCAACCCAGTGTAGCGGTCATTGCGGTGTCGGTCGAAGCAAGGTGGCCACCGCCCGTGCAGCCGCGTCTTGCGGGTCTGCCTGTGGCAATAGTCGCGCATCCAGGGTCTTGCGTAGCCAGGTGATTTGGCGCTTGGCCAGTTGGCGGGTGGCGGCGAGGGCCTGCTGGCGGAACGTGGCAGCGTCGGTCTGGCCATCAAGGTGCTGCCAGGCCTGGCGGTAGCCGACAGCACGCATGGAGGGCATGTCCGGCGTCAGGTTGCCGCGGGCGCGCAGGGCGCGGACTTCGTCCAGAAAGCCTTCGGCCAGCATGGCGTCGAAACGTGCCTTGATGCGCTGATGCAGTACGGCGCGTGGCGGCACGACGGCCAGTTTCAGCACCCGGAACGGAAACCTGGTGGCTTGCCCTGCCTGCTGCGCGCTCATGGGCTGGCCGGTCAATTCAATGACTTCCAGGGCGCGCTGGATGCGCTGGGTATCGGCCGGCTTGATGCGGTCTGCGGCTTCCGGGTCCTTGCGGACCAGCTCGGCATGCAGGGCCGGCCAGCCTTCGCGTGCGGCGCGCTCGTTGAGGTGGGCACGCACGGCGGCATCCGCTTCCGGCAGCGGCGACAGGCCGTATTGCAGGGCGCGGAAGTACAGCATGGTGCCGCCGACCAGCAGGGGCACGGCGCCTGTGGCGGTGATGCGCTCCATGGCCACCTGCGCATCGGCGGCGAATTCGGCGGCGGAATACGCTTCGGCCGGGTCGCGGATATCGATCAGCGCATGCGGGTGACGCGCCAGCGTGTCGCCATCCGGCTTGGCGGTGCCGATGTCCATGCCGCGATACACCAGCGCCGAATCGACGCTGATGATGCCCAGTCCGAAGCGCTCGGCCAGACGGCAGGCAAGTTCGGTCTTGCCGGCGGCGGTCGGGCCCATCAGGAAGATGGCGGGGGGGCGGGTGTCGATGCTGGCCATCGCGACATTGTAAGGGCCGGAACCGATGACGTTGCCAGGCAAACCCGCTACCATGTGCACATTGGCCGGGGTGCGTGCCGTTACCGGCTCGGACACCTGTTTTCCGGCTCCGTTCGTCCACGATAACGAGAATGACAAGATGGCCAAGGGAAAGTCTCTGCAGGATCCGTTTTTGAACACGCTGCGACGTGAGCGCGTGACCGTGTCGGTGTACCTGGTCAACGGCATCAAGCTGCAGGGCACGATCGAATCCTTTGACCAGTTCGTCGTGTTGCTGAAAAACCAGATCAGCCAGATGGTTTACAAGCATGCCATTTCCACCATCGTGCCCAGCCGCAACATCCACATCCAGCGTGATGAACCGGATGACGATGATGCGGCATCCAGCGGTGAGGAGTAGCGGCCCTGTTTGAACGTGCGCAGGGCGGCGAGCGTGCCATACTCGTCGTGCCGCAGACCCACGGGGACAATTCCAGTCGCCGCACGGATGAGTTCATCGAGTTGGCTCGCTCGGCTGGCGCCGAGGTACTGGCCTGCATGGAGGTGCCGGTGCGCACGCCGCGGGCGCGTTATTTCATCGGCCAGGGCAAGGCCGAGGAAGTGGCCGAGGTCGTGGTCGCCCGGGATGCCGATCTGGTGCTGGTGGATCATGAGTTGTCGGCCGTGCAGGAGCGCAACCTGGAGCAGCTGTGCCGTGCGCGGGTGGTGGATCGTACCGGTCTGATCCTGGACATCTTTTCCCAGCGCGCGCGCTCGCACGAAGGCAAGCTGGAAGTCGAGCTGGCGCAGTTGCAACATCTGGCTACGCGCCTGGTACGCGGCTGGACCCACCTGGAACGCCAGCGTGGCGGCGCCATTGGCCTGCGTGGCCCGGGTGAAACACAGCTGGAAACCGACCGTCGCTTGTTGCGCCAGCGCGTCAAGCTGCTGCGCGGCCGCCTGGCCAGAGTGCAGCGCCAGCAACGTCAGCAACGGCGCGCACGTACCCGCAATCCCATTCCGCGCGTGGCCCTGGTGGGCTACACCAATGCTGGCAAGTCGACGCTGTTCAACGCCCTGGTCGATGATGCGGTGTACACGGCTGACCAGCTTTTTGCCACGCTGGACCCGACCGTGCGCAAGCTGCCGGGGCTGGCGAGCGGCCCCGCGTTGCTGGCCGATACGGTCGGCTTCGTGCGCGATCTGCCGCATGATCTTGTAGCCGCGTTCCGTGCGACCCTGGCCGAGGCAAGGGATGCGGATTTGCTGCTGCATGTCGTCGATGCCTCGGACAGCGAAATCGATGTCTTGCAACATGTGGTCCGCTCGGTGCTGGACGAGATCGGTGCCGGCGATGTGCCGCAGTTGCTGGTGATGAACAAGATTGATTGCTGTGACCATGGGCCGGGCATTGATCGCGGCCCCGATGGCGAACCGCGTCAGGTCTGGCTGTCGGCAAGCACCGGGGCCGGGCTGGACGAGCTGCGCCAGGCCCTGGGCGAGCGCCTGGGTGGTGATCACGTCCATGCCACCATTGATCTTGCCGCCAGCCAGGGCAAGTTGTACTCGCGGTTGCACGCGCTTGGCGCGATCAGCCACGCGGACAGCGACGGCACAGGCTGGACTGTCGAGGTGGATGCGCCGCGCAACCTGCTGGCCAGTCTGGCGCCGGAATTGACCGGTGCGGACGCCCGTTTGCTGCATCAACTGCTGGATGACGGTCCCGAGCGCGATGCGGACTGGATGGACATGCCACCCGGTATCGGGCCATGAGGCGCGGCGGGTTGCGGTTTTTTTCGGTGTCCGGACAGGGTCTGGTACAGCCGCCAGCTTGCCCCGGACATGATCCGGCACATACACTCGCACTCTGGCACGGGTTCGTCCGGTGCCATTTTCATGTGATCGACCGGCGACCCGGGCGCTCACCCGGCAATTCGCAACTTCGGAGACAACACGACAATGCCCTGGAATGAACCTGGCAAGGGGTCGAAGGATCCCGACCAGAACCCGTGGGGTAGTGGCGACGGAGGTAACGGACCTGATCTGGATTCCGTCATCAATAACCTGCGCGAACGCTTCGGGCGTTTTGGCGGCGGGCAAGGTCCACTGCTGATCATTGTTGCCATCGTCCTGCTGTGGGTGCTGGCCGACTCTTGGGTCACCATCAACGCGCGGCAAGTTGGCGTGGTGCTCCGTTTCGGCGAGTTCTCGCGTATCGTTCAGCCCGGCTTCCATCTGAAGTTTCCACGGCCGATCGAGGATGTCACCAAGGTGGCCACGACCAAGGTGCGCAAGTTCACGGACCAGGTCAGCATGTTGACGGCGGACGAGAACATCATGCACATCAACTTCAATGTGCAGTACCAGGTGGATGACGCCAAGGCCTACCTGTTCTCCATGCGCGGCCCGGATGAAACGCTGCAACAGGCCTCCGAGGCAGCTGTGCGTGCTGTCATTGGTCAGTCGAAGATGGATGATGTGCTGTCCGGCAGCGGTGCCCAGTTGGCGACCGACACGCAAGCGTTGTTGCAGGCAGTTCTGGATGACTACGACTGCGGCATCGTCGTCACCGATGTCAGCTTCCAGAACGTACAGCCACCCGAGCAGGTGCGCGCCGCCTTCGACGATGTCAACGAGGCGCGCGAGGACAAGCAGCGCACCATCAACCTGGCCAGGGCGTACGCCAGCAAGATCATCCCCGAGGCGCGCGGACAGGCTGCCCGCGTGATAGCCCAGGCCAAGGGCTACAAGGCCGAACGCGTGGCCCTGGCCCAGGGCGATGCCGACCGCTTCACGCAGATCCTGGCGCAGTACGACGCCGCACCCAAGGTGACCTGGCGTCGGTTGTGGATTGAAACCATGGAAGATGTGCTGGCCGGCAATCGCAAGGTGGTTGATGGCAGTGGTGGGCGCAACCTGCTCTACCTGCCCGTGACCGGCAACCCGGCCGAAGTGGCATCCAAAGCGCCGGCGGCGACCAGGCACGGACCGGCGGCGGCTGCAACCGTGCCGATCGATGATTCCATGCCGTCCAGCGATACGGGAGGTGCCCCATGAAATACGCCACGGCAATGATTGCCCTGATCCTGGTGTTGGTGGCGTCCAGCAGCATGTTCACGGTACGCGAAGGCCAGGATGCCTTGTTGCTCCAGTTCGGGCGGATTGTTGACAACAACCTCGAGCCGGGCCTGCACTTCAAGATCCCGCTGATGCAGGAAGCCAAGGTCTTCGACAGCCGTATCCTGTCCATGGATGCCGAGCCGGAACGGTATTTCACCAAGGAAAAGAAAAGCGTCAACGTCGATTTCTACGTCAAGTGGCGTATTGCCGACACGGCGAAGTACTACGAGGCCACGGGTGGGCTGGAGATCAACGCCAACCAGCGCCTGGCGCCGATCATCAAGAACGCCCTGCGCTTCGAGTTCAACGCGAGGCCGCTGGAACAACTGATCTCGGGCGGCCGCAAGAACATTACCAAGGAAGTCCTGGTGCAGGCGGACAAGGCCACGCGTGACAACCTCGGCATCCAGGTCGTGGACGTGCGCATCAAGCGCATCGACTTGCCGGAAGGTGTCAGTGAGTCGGTATACGACCGCATGCGTTCGGAACGCAAGAACCTGGCCAATCAGTTGCGATCGACCGGCAAGGAAGAAAGCGAGCGTATCCGTTCCGATGCCGATCGCCAGCGCCAGGTGATCCTGGCCGAGGCCCGTGGCAAGGCCACCGGTATTCGTGGCGGTGGTGATGCCGAAGCGGCAGCCATTTATGCCAAGGCGTACAATCAGGACCGCAAGTTCTTCGATTTCTACCGCAGCCTCGGCGCGTATCGGCAGGCATTTGGCGATGGTCGCAGCGTATTGGTGCTTGATCCGGATGCTGCATTCCTGCGTTATTTCGGTGACGCCGAACAACCCTGAGGCGCCACGGCGTACTTGATGCCATGTCTGCCGACCTTTCCGCCGCCCTGTGCCTGGTACTGGTTATCGAAGGCATGCTGCTGTTCCTGATGCCTGGCCAGTGGAAAGCGATGATGCGCCAGGCCTGCGACATGGACTCGCGTCACCTGCGCATGTTCGGTGGCGCGGCCATGTTGCTCGGCGTCGTCGTACTGCAATTCGTGGGCTGATGGTGGGGCCGGCGGCCCTCACCAGGGATGGTTCCTGGCAGGACAGGGGAACATGTGTGGGCGTTTGGGCTTGCCTGGGCGCGTCGCCCCATCGGCGGCATCTTTCAAGAATGTGGAACTTTGAATGATGGGCAAGTCAGTTGTCGTTTTGGGGGCTCAATGGGGGTAAGGCGCTGCGTTTGCGAAGCACCGCTTCGCGCAGCGCCGCACGACCCGCCAGGGATGGCGGGGCCGGCGGCCCTCACCAGGGATGGTTCCTGGCAGGACAGGGAACATGTGTGGGCGTTTGGGCTTGCCTGGGCGCGTCGCCCCATCGGCGGCATCTTTCAACGAATGTGGAACTTTGAATGATGGGCAAATCTGTAGTTGTGTTGGGAGCACAATGGGGCGACGAAGGCAAGGGCAAGATCGTCGACCTGCTGACCGAGGACATTGCCGCCGTGGCGCGCTTCCAGGGCGGGCACAACGCCGGCCACACGCTGGTGATCGGTGGCCACAAGACCGTTCTGCACCTGATTCCGTCGGGCATTCTCCGCGAAGGGGCGCTGTGTCTGATTGGCAATGGCGTGGTTTTGTCGCCGGCAGCCCTGCGCCAGGAAATCGACGAGCTGGAGGCCGGTGGCGTCGAGGTACGGCCACGACTGAAGATCAGCCCGGCCACGCCGTTGATCATGCCGTATCACGTCGCCCTTGATCAGGCACGCGAAAAGGCGGCCGGTGGCAAGGCCATCGGCACCACCGGCCGTGGTATCGGCCCGGCGTACGAGGACAA
>CAZOXZ010000150.1:0-6064 GCA_964583865.1 uncultured Rhodanobacteraceae bacterium
TACGCCATTGCCGACCGCGTGCGCGGCATCTGGCACGAGACGCCGCAGTTCATCTACATGCGCATGGCCATGGCGCTCGCCGTCGACCAGACGCGCGCGCGGCGCATGACCGACGTGGCCAAGTTCTACGAGCACCTGTCGCTGAATCGCATCAATGCACCCACGCCCAACCACATCAATCTCGGCACGCCCTTGCGCGGCTACGCCAGTTGCTGTCTGTACACGGCCGGCGACAACGCCCGTTCCATCGCTGTCGGCAATCACATCGTCAACACCATGACCTACATGAGTGCCGGCATCGGCTCGCATCTCAACGTGCGCTCAATCAACGACCCGGTGCGCGGTGGCGTCATCCGCCATCAGGGCAAGCTGCCCTACCTGCGCGCGGTGGTGGGCGAGGTCAAGGCCAACCTGCAAAACGGCCGCGGCGGCGCTTGCACCAGTTATTACTCCATTTTCGATCCGGAGATCGACGTGCTGCTGCGGCTGAAGAATCCCATGTCCACCGAGGATCGGAAGATCCGCGGCATGGACTATTCCTGGGGTGGCAATCGCCTGTTCGCGCGCAAGGTGGCGCGCAACGAGGACATCTTCCTGTTCAACTGCTTCACCGCGCCGGACCTGCATGCAGCCTTGTACAGCGGCAACAACGAGCGTTTCGAAGCCCTGTATGCGCGCTACGAGCAGGATGATGGCTTCGAGAAGCATTACATCAATGCCCGTGAAGTGCTGTTGACGGCCTGCAACGAGTGGAACGAGACCGGCCGCATCTACGAGCACAACATCGAGGAGATGAACCGCCACACGCCGTTCAAGGACACCATTTACTCATCCAACCTGTGTTCGGAAATCGCGCTGCCCACCGCGCCCTACAACCACATGATGGAGCTGTACCAGGAACACGATGTCAGCTTTATCGAGTTCGAGGACGAGGCCGGCAACGCGCGCACGCTGCGCGCACCCGAAGGGTGCGTGGAAACCGCGCGCGGCGAGCTGCACCTGGACGAGATTGTCGAGGGTGATTGCTTGGCCGACGGCACCGAAGTGGCACGCATCACGCGTCGGTCTTCGCCGGAGGTGGCGACTTGCAACCTGGCCGGCATTGTCGTGGCCAACATCGAGTCCGAGCAACAGTACGCCGAGGTGGCTTATTACGCCCTGTTGATGATCGACAAGTGCATCCACCTGGCGCACTACGAGCTGCCGCAAATCGGTGTCACCTCGCGCGCGCGCCTGAACGCCGGGGTCGGCATCCTGGGCCTGGCGCACTTGATGGCGAAAAACCACAAGCGCTACAGCGATGCCGCGGGCAAGCAGTTCATCCACGAGGTGGCCGAACGGCATTACTACCACCTGCTGCGTGCCAGCCTGCGCCTCGGCAAGGAACTGGGCAACGCGCCATGGATGCACAAGACCCGCTGGCCCGAGGGCTGGCTGCCGCTGAACAGCTACAACCGCAATGTCGATGCCGTCGCACCGTTCGAGAACCGCTACGACTGGGAGGCCCTGCGCGCCGAGATCGTGGCCAACGGCGGCATCCGCAATTCGGTGCTGGCCGCACACATGCCCACCGAAACTTCGGCGAACGCTTCGGGTACCACCAACGGTGTTTACCCGATCCGCGAGCTAACCATGATCAAAACCGACAACCAGCGCGTGAACTACTGGGCCGCGCCCGAAGGCGACACCCTGGGTGATTGGTACGAGTCAGCATGGGACATTTCCGCCCGTGACATGACCGAGCTCTACGCCATCGTGCAGAAGTGGACCGATCAGGGTATTTCCGCCGACTTCTACCGCAAGGTCATCGGCGACACCTTCATCGAGTCCACCGAAATGATCCGCAATTACCTGTGCCGCGTGAAGTTGGGCCTGAAAAGCAAGTACTACATGAACCAGAAAACCTCGGCCGGCGCGGCCGGGCGGGCACGGCAGGATCGCGTGATCGATATTGCCGCACGCGCGGCCAACGAGGATGCCGAGGCCTGCGACATCAGCGACCCCGAATGCGAGGCGTGCAGGTTGTGATGGGGCGGGAAATGGGGAGCAGGGAATAGGGAGCGGGGAATAGGGAGCGGGGAATGGGGAACAGGGAGCAGGGAGCAGGGAGCAGGGCGCAGGGAGGCGCTGGGTTCCGGGTTCTGTCGCGATGGAGCCGCGGCAGTCCAGGAACGACGGTCAGACAGGCCATTCACCATGAATTTCAAAACAGGATCAACACCACCATGAACGACAATGTTTTCAACTACGACAAGGCGGACTATGCGCGGCCGAAGCTTTTCCTGGGGGAGAAGCAGGGCTTGTTTGACACCATCAACCAGCACTACCCGGCAATCTGGAAGCTGTACAAGACCCAGAAGTCGCTGGACTGGGACGAGAACGAGTTCGACTATTCCTCCTGCATCGCCGATTTTCGCAACGCCGACCGCGCCACCTACGACATGATGATCAAGACGCTGGCCTGGCAGTGGGAGGCCGATTCGGTGGCTTCGCGCGCCATTGCGCCGGTGCTGGCGCCCTTCATCACTTCCTCGGAGTTGTGGGCGGCTTGGCAGCGGGTGTCGGACAACGAGGTCATCCACGCGGCGACGTACTCGGAGATCGTGCGCAATTCCTTCGAAGACCCGTCCGGCATCATCGAGGAAATTCTGCGTGTCGAGGAGGCCCATGAGCGTCTGGCGCGGGTGGTGAAGGCTTTCGGTGACGGCTTCGAGGCTTCGCACCGATACGCTTTGGGCGAGTTGCCCAACGACCAGAGCACCTACAACGTGGTGTTCATGATGGTGGTGGCGCTGTACTGCATGGAGCGCATCCAGTTCATGGCCTCGTTCGCGGTCACTTTTGCCATCTGCGACACCGGCCGCTTCCAGCCCATCGGCAAGTCCATCCAGAAGATTGCCCAGGACGAGCTGGAGATCCATGCCGAACTGGACCGCGTGGTGCTGGAGAACGAGTTGGGCACCGAACGTGGCCGACGCGCGTTCGAGCAACAGCGCGAGGACATCATCGGCCTCATCGAGGAAGTCATCGACAGCGAGTTGCGCTGGATCGACTACCTGTTCTCGGAAGGCCGGCAACTGGTCGGCATCAATGCCGCACGTTTGCGCGCCTGGACCCTGTACTGCGCCGCCGATGTCTACGACACGCTGGGGCTCACATCAGATCGATTCGAGTTTCCCACCACCAACCCGCTGAAATACATGGACAAGTGGCTGAACATCTCCAAGACACAGGCCTCGCCGCAGGAGCAGGATATTGCCGCTTACAAGGTCGGGGTGATGCGTCGTACCGATGCCAACGTGGTGTTTGACGATGCGTTCTGATGCTGCTACCCGGCCCTGCGAGGCGGTGTTGCTGGAGATGGTTTTCCCGGATCACACCAACCACCTCGGTACCTTGTTTGGCGGCCAGGCCCTGGCCTGGATGGACAAGGCGGCCTTCATCGCCGCTTCGCGTCATGCGCGTCGCACCGTGGTTACCGGGCGCTCCGAGCAGGCCGACTTCCAGGTGCCGGTGCGCCAGGGCCAGCTCGTGGAAGTGCGGGCCTGTGTGGTCGAAGTGGGCCGCAGTTCCATGTAGGTCGATGTGACTTTGACGGCCGAGGATCTTTTGAGTGGTGACCGGCGCCTGTGCACGCGGGCGCGCTTCGTCATGATCGCCCTGGATGCGCATGGCCGGTCGGTGTCCGTGTCGGCAATTCCGGGTTGACCTGCCAGCATGGCGTTGCCGACAGCGCCATGCGTTGCCGTTTCTCAAGGTTCCGGCTTCGTCGAATAGCATTCGATTTGCGTTGGCGCCGGCGGTCGCCTAGGCTGAAAGGGCGCATGTGCAGACCGCTCGGAACGAGTTTGGGGGAGGCCATGCGCCTGCGGGTCCACGCAGGGGCGACCACAGCGGCGTATCAAAACACGACGCCTGCGGCGCACCGGTTCGGTTCGAATCGGTTGCCATCACGCCCGTTCCATTGTGGACCTCACAATCGATCATGCCAGGGGAGTCCGCTTGACTCATCGCATTCGCGGGGCTCCATCGCGCCAATCGCGCCGGCATGAGACCTGTGTATCCAACTGGGAGAACTTGCCGTGGCAGATGATCGGCGCACGTTACGCAACCTGAGAACCAAATACCGCACTTCGTTCGAGGTGGGGCAGGACAATATTCATCCATTCGGCCTCGACATCCACAACCCGGTGTTCGTGTGGAGTGGCGCGGTGGCCGTGCTGTTTGTGCTGTTCTCGGCCCTGTTTCCGGACACCGCCATGCACGTCCTCAATGGCTCCAAGGTGTGGGCCATCGAGACATTTGACTGGTTGTTCATGACGGCAGGAACGGTCTTTCTCCTTTTCAGCCTGGCCTTGATCTTCTCGCCTTTCGGGCGGATCCGCCTGGGTGGGCAAGATGCCAGACCGGAGTTCAGCCGCTGGTCGTGGTTCGCCATGCTGTTTGCGGCCGGCATGGGCATCGGCCTGATGTACTTTGGCGTGGCTGAACCGGCCACCTATTTCACCACCAGTGGCGCCGGCGCGCCCCTGAACACCATCGGCGGGACGGAAGAAGCCAAGATAATGGCACTGGGTGCGACGATGTATCACTGGGGTCTGCACCCGTGGGGGATCTATGCCGTCGTGGCTCTGGCGCTGGCGTTTTTCTCGTACAACAAGGGATTGCCGTTGTCGATCCGGTCCGCGTTCTACCCGTTGTTCGGTGAACGCGTCTGGGGGCCGCTCGGCAACGTGATCGATACCCTGGCCGTGCTTGCGACCTTGTTCGGACTGGCCACGTCGCTCGGATTCGGTGCCGAACAGGCAACCAGCGGTTTTCATTTCCTGTTCGGCTGGCCGGATTCGCTCACCATCAAGGTCATCATCATTGCCGGAGTCACGGCCGTGGCCTTGTGGTCGGTGGTGCAAGGTGTGGATGGCGGCGTCAAGCTGCTGAGCAACATCAACATGTTCATTGCCTTCGCCCTGATGCTGTTCGTGATCGTGGCCGGGTCGATCAGCGGCTTCCTGGCCAATGTCGGCACCACGTTGATGGGCTATGCACAAAACTTCCTGGCCTTGAGCAATCCCGTCGGGCGTGAGGACGAGGCGTTTTTGCACGGTTGGACCATTTTCTACTGGGCCTGGTGGGTTTCCTGGTCGCCGTTCGTGGGCATGTTCATCGCGCGCGTCTCGCGCGGACGTACGGTGCGGGAGTTTCTGATTGCAGTATTGATCGTGCCGACGCTTGTGACGACATTGTGGATGGCAGCCTTTGGCGGTGCCGGTATCGACCAGGCCATGGCGGGCGTTGGCGGGCTCGCCGACGGTATGCAAAATACCTCGCTGGCCCTGTTCGAGATGCTGCGCAACCTGCCCTGGTACGGGCTGAGCTCCTTTATTGGCATCGTGCTGGCGTTGGTGTTCTTTGTTACCTCGTCCGATTCCGGCTCGCTGGTGGTGGACACCATCACTGCCGGCGGCAAGGATGGCGCCCCGGTTTCGCAGCGGGTTTTCTGGGCCTGTGCCGAGGGTTTCGTGGCGGCCGTACTCCTGCTACTCGGCGGCGAAAATGCGCTTGGCGCCCTGCAGGCGGCAGCCATCACCAGCGGCCTGCCGTTTACCATCGTGCTGCTGTTGATGTGCTATTGCCTGTTCAAGGGCCTGCAAAACGAGATGGCCTTGCTGCGCCTGAAGGAAACCGCCGAAGCCGAGGGAGCTGGTGCGTCCTGAATCAGGACCTGTCCACAGTCTCGAACGGCGTCGCCCGTGCGTCATGTCGATGTGACGCACGGCGTCGTCTGGCCGATCTCTGGGTGCCTTGCCTACAATGGACCGATTCCCGTTTCGGAAAGGATACTTCCATGAGCGATACGTATACTCCGCCGCGCGTGTGGCAGTGGCAGCCGGCTGATGACAACAAGTTTGCCAGCATCAACCGACCGACGGCCGGGCCGCGTTTCGAGCGCGATCTGCCCGTCGGCGAGCATCCCTTGCAGCTTTACTCGCTGGCCACGCCCAACGGCCAGAAAGTCACCATTCTGCTGGAGGAGCTTTTAGCTCGTGGCATCGCTGGTGCCGAG
>CAZOXZ010000151.1:0-5948 GCA_964583865.1 uncultured Rhodanobacteraceae bacterium
GCGGGGGAATAGGCGTAGTTCCAGGTCAAGCCACCGGCAGGCAAGCCGGCTCCGGTGATCGTCTTGCTCTGCACCGCCCAGACACCCCAGCGCTGGGGATACTTTGGGATCCCATGGTATTTCGCCTCAGGCATGGCAGCGTAATAACAATCCTCGGGGGTATTCGCGTGACCCCTTACGATGGTTTCCAAGGTCCAACTGACGTGCTTGCCAGAGGGCGTCGTCACGCTGCCTGTGACCCTTCGGCCCGGCGTGATGTGAGGTGATTCGGGCAGGGCGTGCCAGCCACATGACCCCCTCGAAGGGCTGAGGCCGGCCCGGGCCAAAGCGTTCAACGAGTAATCCCAACGGCTACCGTCGGGCAGGATGACTTTTTGCAAGGTCGCATACGCGCCCGTACCGCTATAGTGATAGTGCCAGGTTCGTGGTGCCCCCGAGCTTGGTTGCGCAGTGACCGATTGGATACGGTTTCCGTTCCACACGATTTGAATATGGCGGCCATCATCAGCCTGAATATCGGTCAACTGGTCTTGATACCGCCCACCGTAGGTGTAGGTCACCCAGTGGCCGAAGCGGTCCTCCACTCGTGTGGCATACAAGCGCACCCGGGAACGCGACATCGTTGCCACGGATGACTCCATGGGTACATTCGGGCCGGCTCCAGGAACCTGAAGAAACTCGGGTTTACTGATTCCCGGCATTGGTTCGTATATCAGCCAATCAAACCAGTACCTGTCACCGCGAGGCGACACCAGCAGGAAGCCTTCGCCCATAGTGTCATTATTCAGACCCACGTTCAGGCTCGACAGACATGCAGCCACCCAGCCTGACTTCGTGATCACGGGAAAGTCAGCATGCCCTTCGATGGGCGTACTGGGTGCGATCTGGTTCTGGCTACTGCGTTCCAGCAAAAGCTGCGAACCCGCGCCCGGGATCTGCAAGTGGTAGCCGTTCCAATATTCGGAAGGAGAAAAATCACCCGAAACCGGGTTTGTGTAGTGGATTCTTGGCGGTGGACTGAAGTTGCTGCAGCGATCAAAAGAACTCGCGTACGTCGCAGCACCCTGCACACGCCACCCTCCTTGATTGGTGTTCCCTGCTGTACGCGCGGCAACCATCCCCGTGATCACCGGCACATCGAGGCGCCAATCTTCGAAGGCATAGTGCTCGGTCGGATCGCCTGCCTCACCCACAGAAAATCGTCGTGTGACGGCCACCGGCAAACTGCTTGTCCCCGGCAAGCTCACGTCGGTAACAACAAAACTCAACGTGCCGGTGTAAAGGTCCACCGACGCGCCCGTATCCGCCGATCCCGCTGGCGCGTAGCTGGTTTCCAGGGTCGCGTAGCCGTTCAACAATTGCTCTGGCGTCTTTGTGGACGACTGTGTCGCCTGTACGACACCCGCCAAACCGGCAAGCAGCACAAAAACAGCCGCACAAATCGTATGTTGCAACCAGCGTTCAGGCACACCGCAAATCATGGACCAGCCCAGCGGAACTCAGGGAACACCCATGCTCCCGGATGGACCAATGTAAAACCGGGAACCATGTCACGGTTTGTGATATTGCTTCGGACCGCACGAATACGGGAGTTGAAAGTGCAGCCTGTGGATTGTATCGAGTGTCGACTCAAAGTCGGTGCGCTCAACGCTGATCGCCACCATCCGCCACTCCACAACCTGCGCCGGACACTGATCCGGGGATCAGACCGATGGCCCCTGGCAGGATGTCTTGTCCCGTGAGTTTCATCTCACGCGGGTTGTTTGTGCCCGGTCGCGCACAGGTGCGCTCCTACAGGTGTCGCGGATGGTTGATACTGCCGCTGTAGCAGCCGACCTGCCGGCGATCCGGGTGTATATGACCCGTGACGCTGCCAATGCCGCGAAACCAGATACGTCCACGGGTCCCGGATACCGTGTCCCGCCGTTTCCCGTTTCCAGTTTCCCGATTCCCTATCCCCGATCCCCGATTCCCTATCCCCTATCCCCTGTCTCCTGTCTCCTGTCCCCCGTCTTTCAAAACTCCAGGTCCCGCGCGGCGCACAGGTAGTCCATCAATGGTGCCAGACGCTTCATGGTGGTCACCATGGTGGGCAGCAGCTTGTCCGAGCAAGCCAGCTCGTCGCTGATGGGCATCATGACGGCGAGGTTCTTGCGTTTCAGGTCGTCGATGAGTTCATGATCGGCGTCAAAGCCACGCGGCGCGCGCTTCAGGTTCTCGCCCATCCATTCGAAGTGCCTGCGGAAGGTGCGGCTGCGCGTAACCTTCTTCCAGCTGGCCGGGTTGTCCACCAGGAACTCGCGCAACTGGCGCAGTGTCGGGCCGGAGGGTGCCCAGATGCCGCCGCCCAGCCGGCAATGCCCGGGCTGGATATGGATGTAGAACGACGGTGCTTCCATCTCGCGGCGGCGTTCGTGCATCAGCCGGGCACCGGCCCAGTACTTGTACGGCATCTTGTTCTTGCTGTAGCGCAGGTCGCGGTAGATGCGGTACATGGAGCCGCCGACCTTGCGCGCATCGACGCGGTAATGCGGACTGATGCCGGCCAGTGGCTCACTCAGGTCGCTGATGAAATCCAGGAAGGGCTCGCGCACATGCTGTTCGTATTCGGCCTTGTGTGCGTGGAACCAGGGGCGATTGTTGTTCTTTTCCAGGGCCCGCAGGAAGCGCAGGGAAGCGGGCGTGAAATAGCGGCGTGCCATGGCGGAGGTCAAAGTTCCTCGAGGTTGATGTCATGCTCACGGGCCAGTTCCAGGCCCCAGGCCTCCAGTTTGTCCAGCAGCAACGGGTCAGCCTCGCCGCCGCGCAGCGACTCTATGCTGGCAAGATAGTTGGCCAGGGTGATACTGGTGGCCTCGGTGTCGCAGGTCAGGCGCCGGCGAGCGTGCTTGCGCCACTGCGCGGCTTCGGTCGTGTCCAGGGTTTCCGGCCAGTTGCGGGCGCGATAGCGGAACAGCAGGGTGCCGTAGCGCGGATCGCGGAAGTCGATGTCTGTCGAAGCGAGCTGGTCCGGCGGCGTGCCACGGACTTGAGCGAGCAATGGCTTGTCGGCGTTGGGCAGGAAGCCCTGGTAAATGGCCAGTTCCGAGTCGTTGGTCGCATCAAATGCGGGCGCGTTGGCAAACACCTGGCGCACCTTGGCGGGCAGGTCCGGGATGGCCTGCAGCCGTTTGGCGTTCCGAAGGCACAGTTCCGGATCCAGACCGATGCGGCTTGGATCGGCACCGTGCAACACGCTGAGCGGCGCCAGGGCCGGCGACTGGTTCAGGCGCACGGTGCGCAGGGCAATGCGTTCGGTGCCTTCGGGCAGGTCGGCCGTGGCGGTGAAGACTCGATCGATGATGGCGTCGGGCTCGAGGTTCAGCATTTCGGTCGGGTCGCATGAGAGGTCATACACGATGATCTCGTTGCTGCGTTCCGGGTGCTGCGCCAGCGGCGCGATGAGCGTCAGGCAGCCACGACTGGCCGGGTAGCGCGAAGAAACATGCACCACCGGCTTGCGGCCGGGAATGTCCAGCAGGCCGGCGGCCTTTTTCTTGTCGCGCAGCGTGAAATACCAGTCCCACAGCCGGGGCTGGCACTCCTTCAGCAGGCGTGCCAGGGCGACGGTCGCCACCACATCCGAGCGGGCATCATGGGCCTGGGGTTGCGGCAACCCGTTGGCCGCGACGAGGTCCTCGAGGCGGAAACTGGGCGCGCCGTCCTCGCGCAAGGGCCATTCGATGCCGTCCGGGCGCAGGGCATGGGCCATGCGGGCCAGGTCGATGATGTCCCAGCGTGAATTGCCGTTCTGCCATTCGCGGGCGTAGGGGTCATAGAAGTTGCGATACAGCAGGTTGCGCGTGAAGTTGTCGTCGAAACGCAGCGAGTTGTAACCCACACCGCAGGTGCCGGGCCGTGCCAGCTCGGCGTGCACGGCGGCGGCAAAGGCGTGTTCGGGCAGGCCGTTTTGCTCAGCGTCCTGTGGTGCAATTCCCGTGACCAGGCAAGCCTCGGGATGCGGCAGGTTGTCGCGTGCCGGGCGGCACATCAAGGCCACCGGCTCATCGACCGGATTCAGGTCGAGGTCGGTGCGTTGCCCGGCGAATTGCCAGATGCGGTCGCGGGACGGATTGGTGCCGCTGGTTTCGTAATCGTGCCAGAAGAAGGTCGTCGTCATGGCGTGCATGTTCGCATGTTCGACGCCGCCATGGGCATGCCTTGCCGAGGAGCCTGATAAACTGCCTGGTTTGCAGCGCAAGGGAGCACGGCATGACGGTGGGCAATGCGGACAATCTGGTGTGGATCGACCTGGAAATGACCGGGCTGGACCCCGACGGCGACTCCATCCTGGAAATTGCGACGGTGGTGACCGACGCCCAGCTGAACGTGCTGGCCGAAGGCCCGGTGTTTGCGATCCGCCATACGCTGGAGCGCCTGCAGCTCATGGACGACTGGAACCAGTCGCATCATGGCAGTTCGGGCTTGTGGCAGCGCGTGTTGCAGTCGGAGGTCGACCATGCCGCAGCCGAGCGCGAGACCCTGGCTTTCCTGCGGCAGTGGGTGCCGGACGGCAAGTCGCCGATGTGCGGCAATTCCATCTGTCAGGACCGACGCTTCCTGTACCGCCAGATGCCGCAACTGGAGGCGTTTTTCCATTACCGCAACCTCGACGTCTCGACCTTGAAGGAACTGGCGCGACGCTGGGCACCCAGGGTGGCCGCCGGCTTCAACAAGGACTCGGCGCATACCGCATTGAGCGACATCCATGATTCGATCGAGGAATTGTGCTTTTACCGCGCGCACTGGGCGGAATGGATGGATCCTGACGCGTGAGGTCGTCTTCCGTGTGACGAGGTATTTTTCACGTTTTGCCGGTACAATGAGCTGATGTCTGATTGCAGCACGCAAGCGCCAGTACTCACCATTGATGGCCCTTCCGGTTCAGGCAAGGGCACTGTCGGCCGGGCGGTGGCAGGCAAGCTGGGTTGGTGGATGCTCGACTCGGGTGCCTTGTATCGAGCGGTGGGGCATGCTGCAGTCAAGGCCGGCATTGATTTGACCAACGAGGCAGCGGTGGGGGCGTGTGCACGTCAGTTGCCGATTGATTTTCGTGCCAGTGGCGATGGCGGCGAAACCCGCGTATTGGTTCACGGTGAGGACGTTACCGATCAGTTGCGTACCGAGCAATGCGGTGCCGCAGCCTCGGCCGTGGCGGTCTTTCCGGCTGTGCGCGAAGCCTTGCTGGCCAAGCAGCGCGCCTTTCGCCGCCTCCCAGGGCTTGTGGCGGACGGCCGTGACATGGGTACTGTGGTCTTCGTCGATGCACCCTGGAAGGTGTTCCTGACGGCGAGCGTGTCCGAACGTGCCGAGAGACGATATAAACAGTTGAAGGACAAGGGGCTTGCGGTTAAACTTGCCGACCTTGTGAACGAGATCGGTGCGCGGGATGCGCGGGATGCCGGGCGCAAGGTTGCACCCCTGCGGCCAGCCGGGGATGCCGAAATCATCGATACCACCGGCATGTCGATTTCTGCCGTGGTTGATCGCGTGCTGGCATTGATCGACCCGCAATACGTTGATTGATTCTGTTCTTGCATTTTTTCACGTACCGGACGTGCGTGGCGGCTGCATTGTCGGTCGCACAGGCCATGTGGATGGCCGCAACAACAAGCGTGCCGTTCGCGGCACATCATTTTCACGATACGAAGAGCTGACAGCAGCATCGGAGTATCCCGACCCGGTGGGTCCGTGCATGCCATCGGCGTGTGCCGGCCTGTGACCTTCTTGGAACAAACATGACTGAAACCTTTGCCGAACTTTTTGAACAAAGCCAGATCCTGACCAACCTCAAGCCCGGAGCCATCGTTTCCGGCATCGTCGAGGAAATCCGCCCCGATGTCGTCATCATCAACGCCGGGCTGAAGAGCGAGGGCATCGTGCCCATCGACCAGTTCCGCGACGATGAC
>CAZOXZ010000152.1:0-5946 GCA_964583865.1 uncultured Rhodanobacteraceae bacterium
GCAGGCGGGCGTCTCATGGGCTGCGACTTCCAACTGAGGTACAGGGCTAATCAGGTCGAGGGAAGGGTGAAAACGACTGCTGTCGCCGTCGATGCTGACATTGACGGCATCGCGCAGGATCTGGCATTCCAGAGTCCCGGTGTCGCAGTCGGTGGAATCAAGCGTGGGCGCCTCGCCGTTGGTCACGACGATCCAGTCCACGGCTTTGACCACGAGGTCCAGCGTCGATTCCTTCTGGATGTTGTAGCCTTCCAAGGTATGTCCTTCCTGCATTTGCTTGCCGCCAAAGAAGGGCCTTTGGCGGTCGGGCGGGATGCCGGTTTTGTCCTGGATCTGCTGTTTTACCTGGTCCATGGTGTCGCTTGGCTCCACATCGAGCGTGATGGTCCGGCCGGCGGGAGCCTTGACGAGAAGATCTGCATCGCCCCCATGCCGGCCCGGCCATGGCGGTACCGCAACAGGACAGCAACAAGGCGGTCAGCAAGAGGCGCAACACGCCGCGCCGGATGGCCGGGTGGTCTGACAACATGGCACGCTCCCCCTCGTGGCGCCACGGCGGACCCTTCAACTGCAGCGTGGCTGAGGCCCGTACCCCACTACAGGCGTATAACATGCGCCACGCTCCGTGGGTGGTTCGCGACTGACTGCAGGGCCAGGCTGCGCAGCATGTCGCCGGCGCAGCGAACCCTGACCTCGGCCGTGCGCCTGCTCCGTCGCTGTGCTCCTTGAGCAGGCTACTGGAGTGGGGCCGGCTGCAGGGTCAGGGTGTGCCGAGCGGGGCCAGGCAGCAGCGGTGTCGCCTTGCCTTCGACCCAGGCTTTGTGGCCGGCGCCGAAGAAGGGCGACAGCGGATTGTCGGCTTGGCCGCCGGGCATGTGCAGGTAGCTGGCGGCTTCGTCACCGGGGATGATGCCGAAGCGTTCGGAGGCGCCGAAGTCGGACGCCAGCACGCGCGGCATGTTGCTGTCGCCAGCGAGCTCGTCGGACGGCATGCACAGGAACCGCGCCAGGAAGCCGGGCAGGGCATCGGCCATGGGATGGCAGATGTGCGCGGTGTGGTGTTCGCCCCAAGTGCGTGCCGCCAGGCCGTCGGGCTGCTTGCCGAGCTGGCCGGCCAGCTTCCGCGCGGCGGCCAGCAGCAAGTCATCCCAGTTGTCGTACTTTGGGTCGAGTAGCCAGGCCGGCCGCTGCGTCACCAACGTCCAGACGGCGCCCTCGGTGTAGGCGGGCCAGCTGAAGTCCTCGAAGCGCTTTTCGACCGGTGCCTCGAAGGGCGCCAACACCGCGTTGATGACAACAATGCGGAAGCCACGCACCAGGCGATAATCGACGCTGTCGGCAGCCGCCCGTTCCGTCCAGTTGGCGGTGAGGCGTTGCAACTCGTCCAGGCCGGCCTCGGGGTGTGCTTTGAGCGTCGCCTGCAGCAACTTTTGCCAGCGCTTGAGGAACAGCGCGCGGTTGTCCATCTGGATGGCCAGCATGTCATCCGGCGTGAAGTGCTGGCGGGCCAGGAGATCGTCACGAATCTGCTGCGCGCGTGCGCCGAGGTCGTAGCCGCCGTCGCCGATGAGTGCCAGCCACTGGGCGGACGTGGTGCGGTTGTTGGCGGTCCACAGGCGGCCATTGGCCGGGTCGAGAATGCGCGGAAAATCGGCCGGTGCGGTCCAGCTGACCCAGCCCGTGCCGCTCCGGCTCCAGTCGGCGGGAAACAGCGGATTGAAGCCAGCGCGGCGTGGCAGGGCGTTACCGGTGAGGGTCCAGCCGATGTGGCCGTCGGCGTCGCCGACCACGAAGTTCTGTGGCGGCATGCCGATGGTCGGGGCAATGGCGAGCGCGTCGGCAGCCGTGTGCGCCTGCTCCAGTTGCATGATGGCGAGGTTGTGGCTGCGCTGGCGATGTGCCGTCCAGGCCAGCGCCAGCGGCGTGCCGTCCGGCGCCTGGGCCATGATCGGGCCCCAACGGGTTTCCCGAACCACCAGCGTTTTTGGCTCGCCGCCGGCCACTTCGATGGTTTCGGTGTGCTCCTCGATAGTGGCCCAGCCACCCGGCACGCGGTAGCGATCCGGGTTGTCCGGGTCGAGCGTGATGCGCACCCAGTCCAGCCAGTCGCCGTAGCTGTTGGTGAAGCCCCAGGCGATGTGACCGTTGCTGCCGGCAATCAACACCGGGGCGCCGGGCAGGGTGACGCCGTTGAGATCGACCCACTGGCCGTTACCATCGCGATAGCGCAGGCGCATGCGCAGCCAGATGTTGGGCACGCGCAGGCTGAGATGCATGTCATTGGCGACGATGGCCGCGCCATCGGCCAATCGTCCGGCCACGGCGAAGTTGTTGCTGCCGGGGAGCGCTTGCGTGGGCAGGCTGACGGAGGCCACCTCGACCCGCGGCTGGTCGCGCAGGTCGAAGATGCTGGCCGGCGGGATAGTCGGCGTTGGCGAAGCTCCACCTTGCAACGGTGCATCCCAGCGGCCTGCGGGCGCCAGCAAAAACTCGACCAGGGCATCGGGGAACACCGCATGCAGCCGGGCAATGTCCAGCTCGCGTTCGTTGTCACCGCCGTCGTTCAGCACCAGTGACATGGCGTCCACCGTGAGCAGCGTGTCCACCGGTCGCCAGGGCTCCGGCTTCTCGCCCAGCAGCAGGTACTCCCAGGGGCGTACCTCGAGCCGGGCCAGCCCGGTATTGACGCCGGCGGCATAGGCATTCAGCAGCTTGCGCTGGCCTGCCGGCAAGTTTTGCAGCCAGGCGTTGTCACGGGCGCGGAAGCGGTGGCGGCGATGGTCGAGGTCAGTATCCAGTGCCATGGACCCGAACAGCGCCGCCAGCTCGCCCGCCGCCATGCGCCGCTGCAAGTCCATCTGGAAGAAGCGCGTCTGGCCGTGTACAAAGCCGGTGGCCCAGGCGAGGTCGGTGCGGTCTTGTGCGGTGACGGTGACCACGCCCAGCTTGTCGCGTTCGATCGTCACCACCGTATCGATACCGGCCGCCTTGAGGTGCCCATCCAGTAGCGGCAGGCTGCCGGCTAGGAGATACCAGCCGGTGGCCAGGGCTGCCAGCACCAACAGTGCCAGTACAGCCAGGATGCGCAGCAGCCAACGCATCATGGGGGCGTGTGCTTTGTGACCAGGCGGCTTGCGGCACACAATCCGGCGAAATTCGACAGCTGGGGTGTCGAACAGCCGGAACCCGCAACCTTGGCCCCGGATTTGGCAGCGGTGGTGTTGTCGTGCCGGGCGGCGCTTGTTGTGGGTGCGTGATTTGCGGGTTCGTGGTGCAAATGGAACCCTGTAACGTGCGCTAAATCTGAAATGCGGCGTATTGGCAAGTGCGAATGGTGCGGCGTCTTGCCGGGTTTGTACTCAGGCATACATCAGGCGGCCCTTGGGTTCGGGAATGGGGCGGCCCAGCTCGCGCGCCGTCTCAATCCATTCGGTAATCACCTGTTGTGCATTGGCGACGGCTTCTTCCCAGGTCTCCCCGTCAGCCATGCAGCCCGGAAGTTCCGGAACTTCCACGACAAACAGGTCATCGTCTTCGCTCCAGTAGATGATCAGTTCATATTTGATCGACATCCGACACTCCCAAGCGATACTTGATCAGAATTCGGCGCACTTGCTTCACCTGATATGCCTTCGCTTTGGCGTTTCGTGGCTGCAGGTTCAGAATCTCGTCGACGCCTTCCCGTGTGAAGATATGGTGGCTGCCACGGATTCTCTCGTCGAATCCACATCGGCCAAGAAGTCTGCATAGCGCCTCGAATTCGATGTTGCCGTCACTGTCCCCATCAAGAATCTTGCGCTTCAGTTTCTCCAGCTTTCCCATTGCTCGGCGCCTTCGCCTATCCTCCACTTTAGCCTGAATCATCCACAAGGTCGAACGACACTTCAGGTAAAGTCCATTGACATCAACGATTTCATGGCATCTCATGGAGCTGTCGGGTTCGCGCTTCGCACGATCCCGACCTACTCGGGATCGCTTGCAACGATTCGGCCCACGCTGCGCAGGCCGCGTGGCAGCAGGCCGCCGCGCTGGGCCCGGCTGCCGCCGTAGTTCACCAGATCGGCCCATTTCAACGTCATGTGGCGCTTGCCGGCATAAATGGTGACCCGGCCTTCCTCCTCGGCAATCACGGCCACGCCGGCGACGCGTTCCTCGCCGCTGTCACGCTTCTTCTTCGGGATGTCGATGAGCTTGTTGCCCTTGCCGCGCGCCAGTTCGGGCAGGTCGGCCACGGAAAACATCAGCAGGTGGCCGGCCGTGGTGGCGACCACGATGCGGTCACGGGCCGGATCGGTGCTGGTGACGGGTGCCAGGACGTGGGCACCGCCCGGCAGGTTCAGCAATTGTTTGCCGGCCTTCTTGTTGCCGACAAGATTGGCGAATCGGGTGACGAAGCCATAGCCGGCGTCCGAGGCGATGATCAGGCGGGTGTCGTCCTTGCCGCTGGTCACGGCCTGGAACATGGCTCCGGCGGGAGGACTGAAGCGCCCGGTCAGGGGTTCGCCGTTGCCGCGTGCGCCAGGCAGGGTGTGTGCCGGTGTCGAGTAGCAGCGTCCCGTGGAATCCAGAAAGGCCACTTGCTGGTTGGTACGTGCCTGTGCCCAGGCTTCGAGGCTGTCACCATCACGATAGCTCAGGGCTTCGGCATCGACATCATGACCCTTGGCAGCACGCACCCAGCCCTGGTGTGACAGGACCACGGTGACGGGCTCGGAGGCGATGAGGGCGCTTTCATCGAGCGCGTGTGCCGCCTCGGCTTCCACCAGCGGCGAACGCCGGTCGTCGCCGAATTTCTCGGCATCGGCCTGGATCTCGTCACGGATCAGTGCGCGCAGGCGGGCTTTTGACTTCAATGTGGCCGCCAGGCGCGCGCGTTCCTCTTCCAGCGCGTCGCGCTCGGCGCGGATTTTCATTTCCTCCAACCGCGCCAGTTGGCGCAGTTTCGTTTCCAGGATGTAATCGGCCTGGGCCTCGCTGAGCTCGAAGCGTGCCATCAATACCGGTTTGGGCTCGTCCTCGCTGCGGACGATGCGGATGACTTCATCCAGGTTCAAAAAGGCGATGCGCAGGCCTTCCAGCAGATGCAGGCGTTTTTCCACCTTGGCCAGGCGGTGTTCCAGGCGTCGTCGAACCGTTTGCGTACGGAACTGCAACCATTCGCCGAGAATGGCTTTGAGGTTCTTCACCTGTGGCCGACCGTCCAGGCCGATCATGTTGAGATTGACGCGGTAGCTTTTTTCCAGGTCCGTGGTCGCGAAAAGGTGGCCCATCATGCGGTCAATGTCCACGCGATTGGAGCGCGGCACCAGCACCAGCCGGACCGGGTTCTTGTGATCGGACTCATCGCGCAGATCGTCCAGCATGGGCAGCTTCTTGGCACGCATCTGGCTGGCGATCTGTTCGATGATTTTGCTGGGGCTGGCCTGGTGCGGGAAAGCCGTGATCACGGCGTTGCCTTTCTCGACGCTGTAAACGGCGCGTGCCCGCAAGGAGCCATGCCCGGTTTCATACATCGCCTTGATGTCGGCTGCCGGGGTGATGATCTCGGCTTCGGTCGGGTAATCCGGTGCGCGGACATGCTTCATCAGATCGCTGATGCCGGCATCCGGGTCATCCAACAGGTGGATGGCGGCGCTGGCCACTTCCCGCAGATTGTGTGGCGGAATGTCGGTGGCCATGCCCACGGCAATGCCCATCGAGCCGTTCAGCAGAACATGCGGCAGGCGCGCGGGCAACCAGGCGGGTTCCTGCAGCGTGCCGTCGAAGTTGGGTGACCAGTCCACCGTCCCATGCGGCAGCTCGCCCAGCAGGACATCGGCAATCGGTGTCAGGCGCGATTCGGTGTAGCGCATGGCAGCGAAGCTCTTGGGATCATCCGGCGAGCCGAAGTTGCCTTGTCCGTCCACCAGCGGATAGCGCCAGGAGAACGGCTGGGCCATCAGCACC
>CAZOXZ010000153.1:0-978 GCA_964583865.1 uncultured Rhodanobacteraceae bacterium
CCGATCACCGGGTCGAGCTTGCCGGACTCGGCACGCGCGGTGAGGTCGATGGTGAACTTCTCCAACGCCTGGCGGTTTTCTTCGCTGCCCTGGTCGTCCACCTTGTTGCCTCCACGCATCTGCTCGATGGCCGCCTCCAGCGAGCTCTTGGCCGCCCCGGCCTGCTTCAAGGCGCGCCCGACCGCGCCCTTGTCATCCAGGGCCGCCAGCACGAACCATTCGCTGGCAATGTAGTCGTCGCCGTGCTGCTGGGCCAGCTTGTCAGTAAGGTTCAGCAGGCGGCTGAGGTCGTTGCCGACGCTGATGTTGCCTTCCTGCCCCTTCACCGAGGGCAGGCTCGCCAACGCCTGCGCCAGCGACTGCTCAAGCTGCGCCAGGTTGACGCCACTCTTGGCCAGCAACGCCCGCGCCGAAGCACCTGACTGGCCCAACATGGCCAGCATGACATGCACCGGCTCGAGCACGTTGTGATCCTTGCCAACGGCCAGTGACTGGGCATCGGCCAGGGCCTGCTGGAATCGGGTTGTCAGTTTGTCCATGCGCATGCGTTTGTCTCCACATCGGGTTTCGGGGTTGCCGGCTGGCAGCTGGCGCGAATCACCGTTTTGATATAGGGATCATGCGCCTGCATTCAAGTACCCGCGCGCCAGATGAGGCTGGCAAAGCGTCCGGCAGCCTGGCCATCGCGACGCCAGGAGTGGAAGCGATGGTCGGCGAAGGTATCGAAGTCGCCGCCGTGGATCTCGGTCACGCCTGCCGCCGAAAGGCGCTGGCGGGCCAGCGCCTCCAGCGAAGCCAGCCAGTGGCCCGGGCGCATCGGCGTGAACGCTGCTTTGGCATCCGCGTCCCGACCGACGAAGGCATCGCGGACCACCGCGTCGACTTCATAAGAGGCCTGACCGACGCAGGGCCCAAGCCAGGCCAGCAGCTCGCTCGGGGCACAGTTCATGGCCGCGATAGTGGCTTCCAGCACGCCGG
>CAZOXZ010000153.1:988-5889 GCA_964583865.1 uncultured Rhodanobacteraceae bacterium
GTCGTCGGCGCACAGCAGCACCGGCAGGCAATCGGCGGTCTGGATGGCCAGCACCTCGCCGGGGCGGTGCGAGACCAGGCCGTCCGCTTGCGACATGGCATGCGCGTCGACTGCATCGACCACGCTCGTGCCATGCACTTGCTGCAACCAGCACGGCGCGCTCGGCAGGCCCAGCACGGCCACCAGTGCATCCCGTTGCAAGGCCACTCGCGCAGGTTCGTCGTCGGTGTTGCAACCCACATTGAAACCGGCCGGGCCGGTGGCCACAGCTGCCGGTGCCTGGCGTGTCGTCACCGCGGCGCGTACCTGTGGCGGCGACGGCCAGTCCGGCAGCAGCCAGTCGAGCCCTTCAGGCATCACCGGCGTCGGCCCGCAGTGCATCGATCAGCACCCGCATGTCGCTCGGGCAATCGGACTCGAAAGCCAGCTTCTCGCCAGTCACGGGATGGACAAAGCCCAGGTGCGCGGCGTGCAATGCCTGCCGACCAAAGCCACGCAGGGTGGCCATCAACGCTTCGCTGGCGCCGCGCGGAAACACCGGCGGGCCACCGTAGACCGGATCACCCACCAGGCCATGCCGCACATGGGCCATATGCACACGAATCTGGTGCGTGCGTCCGGTTTCCAGGCGGCACTCGACGAGGCTATGCGCGCGGTAACGCTCCTTGACGCGGTAATGCGTCACGGCCGGCTTGCCGCCATGCTCCAGCACCATCTGCCGACGACGATCGTTCGGGTGTCGGCCAATCGGCGCCTCCACGGTGTCACCGGCAATCAGACGGCCCTTGACCACGGCCAGGTAATGCCGCTCGACGGCATGACGCGAAAACATGTCGACCAGGGCCGTGTGCGCGCGCTGCGAGGACGCCACCAGCAAAAGACCGGAGGTATTCTTGTCGATGCGATGCACGATGCCGGCGCGTGGCAACTCACCCCGGCTCGCATCCATATGCAGCAGGCCGTTCTGCAGAGTGCCATCCGGATTGCCCGCGCCAGGATGAACCACCAGGCCGGCCGGCTTGTACAGCACCATGAGGTCTTCGTCGCGGTAACGGATATCCAGATCGATCGCTTGGGGCGCCGGGGCGACCTGTTGCTCGAAGCTGGCTTCCAGCACGACCGCCTCGCCGCCGGCCACGCGATCGCGCGGCTTGCAAGCTTCACCCGCCAGCGTGACCTTGCCATCGCGAATCCAGCGACTGATGCGCGAGCGCGACCATTCCGGGCACAGCGCCGCCAGCACCTGATCCAGACGCTGGCCGGCGTGCCCATCCGGGATCACCAGCTCCAGGCGCTCGCTGCGCACATCGTTGCCGCGATCCGCCGTCTGTGGGTTATCATGCGCGTTCACATTGCCCTCGAAGTCATTTTTATGCGCAACGGTCTGCCTCTTCGCCTGGCCCTGATGGTCTGCCTTCTGGCTACCCTGTCGGCCTGTTCATGGTTCCACAAAGAGCGCTCGCTGCCGGAGACCGAAACCCTGGCCGTGGCCGCGTTGTACAAGACGGCACACCAGTACATGGTGGATGGAAACTACTTCAAGGCCGAACAGTACTACAAGCGCCTGACCGCCCGCTTCCCGTTCGGCCCGTATTCCGAGCAGGCACGGCTGGATTTGGCCTACACCCTGTACAAGGCCAACAAGCCCGACGATGCCTATGCGGCCGTCGATCGCTTCATTCGCACCTACCCGGCCCAGCGGCACATCGACTACGCCTACTACCTGCGCGGCCTGATCAACTTCGACCGCGACGCCGGCTTTCTGGACCGCTGGTTCGGCACCCACGATGCCCAACGCGACCCGAGTTACCTGCAAAAATCCTTCAACGACTTCAGCCAGTTGCTGCAACGCTACCCGGACAGCCGTTACGCCGAGAATGCGCGCCAGCGCATGGTCTACCTGCGCAACCAGCTGGCCCAGCACGAACTGAACGTGGCCATGTATTACCTGCGTCGCCACGCCTGTGTCGGCGCGGCCACGCGCAGCAAGTACATCATCGAGCACTACCAGACCTCGCCGCAGACCGGCGACGCACTGGCCATCATGGCCAAGTGCTACACCGCCCTGGGACAGGACAAGCTGGCCGCCGACGCGCGCGAAGTGCTGCAGCTGAACTACCCGGACCACCCGTACTTCGATGATCCCGAGGACTGGCCGAACTTCCCCAGCAGCATCCGTCGCCTGATCCCCTTCTCCAGTCACGGCTGACTTTCCACATCGCCCCCGACGCCTTCAGTTCGGGGCCTGTCGTGCCGTGGTGAATTGTGCCGGGAAGGACAGCTCGGCCACCGATTGACTTGCCCCCCCTGGAAAAGTCTGCTAGCGTTCAAGCACATTGGCACGAAAAGAGGTATCGAAAATGATCGGAAGACTTCTGTTTGGGGCCGCCATCCTCGTGACGCTGCCGGCTGCGGCTCAATCTGGCGCTCTCAGCGATGGCGTCGACAAGGCCATCAATCCGACGGCAAGCAGCATGGAACACATGCCGCTCCCACTCACGCAGGCACTCCAGCTCCCCGGCTTGCAGCCACAACTGCCCGCGTACCGGGTTGGGACCGACGGTTCCTATTTTCAGGGCCTGTCGATCCGGCGCACCCCGTGGACTTATGAGGTGCATTACCGGTACACCGAGCATGGCTGGCAGTTCGAGAGCTACTCGGTGGCACGCATCCAGGATACCAACGGAGGCACACCCGGCGGTCTGGTTTCACCGGGCGACCGCCAAGCATTGCCGAGCGTACGGGCGCAGTACTTAAATGGTGGCGCATCCGGGATCGATCCGGGCCATACGCCGCCGGGGCCCGGGCACTTCGATCCGGGACTCCCGCCCGGCAACCCAGACGATCCCGGCACACACAGATCCGGCCCGATTTGCGGCCAGTATGGCGGTTATGACGTCAATTACGACTTCCTCTGGATTCCCGAACACGACGTCTACGATGACGAAGGCAATTTCGTCCGCAATGTGCCGGGACACTGGGAGTTGCAAAGTTACACTGCGGAACTGGCACCCGCAGACTTCTGCGAGTAAAGGAATCCAACCTCCCCGCAGCGCGCATCAGAGCGGCGACCCACATTGGGACGCCAGCCGACTTCCCCCTTCTCCAGCCACGGTTGAGGCGACAAGGCGAGCCCCACTACCGCAGGGAAGTCATCCCCGCCAAGCATTGCTGGCCGGCAACTCGATGTCCGTACCGAAAGCACTGGAGCTGACCCGCGGGCCGGGCGGTTCCTGGTTGCGCTTGAACTCACTGGCCAGTACCAGCCCGAGGACACGGGCCACGACGGCGTCGTCGAAGCCGGCCGCGACAATGTCCCTGCGTGACTGGCCGCCGGCCAGGAAACGCTGCAGAATCTCGTCGAGGACATCGTACGGCGGCAGGCTGTCGCTGTCGGCCTGGCCTTCGCGCAACTCGGCCGAGGGCGGCCGGTCGATGATGCCCTGCGGGATGATGTCACGCCCGGCCTGCTGGTTGCGCCAGCGTGCCAGGGCAAACACCTGGGTCTTGTAGACGTCCGCCAGCGGCGCGAAGGAGCCGCAGGTATCGCCGTACAGGGTCGAGTAGCCCACCGCGGCCTCGCTCTTGTTGCCGGTGGCCAGCACCAGGCCGCCGAACTTGTTGCTGAGCGCCATCAGCAGGGTGCCGCGACAACGCGCCTGCAGGTTTTCCTCGGCCACGTTGGGCTCATGTCCGGCAAACAACGGCGTCAGGGTATCCAGAAAACTCGTGTACGTTGCCTCGATCGGCAGGCTGTCCAGACGCACGCCGAGGTTGGCCGCACCTTCGGCCGCCAGGCTGTTGCTGATGTCCGTGGTGTAGCGCGAGGGCATGGCGACGGCACGGACCTTGTCCGCACCCAGGGCGTCGACGGCCAGCGCCAGCACCACGGCGGAATCCAGGCCGCCGGACAAACCCAGCCACACCTTGTCGGCACCGTTGTGTTGCACGAAATCGCGCGTGGCCCGCACCAGCGCCTGCCACAGCAGTTCCGGCCCCGGCTCGGGTGGTGCCAACTCCGGCCAGCCGCAAGGCGTGAAGCTGCCGACCTCGGCATCGAAGTCGGCCAGCAACAGCGCATCGGCGAACATCGGTCCGGGCGGGTGCGCCTGGCCATCGGCATCCAGCAGCAGGGAGCCACCGGCAAACAGCCATTGGTCATGGCCACCCACGGCCCGCGCCAGGGCCACAGCACAACCGGCTTCGCCTGCCCGTCGGGTCAACGTGCGATCGAGAGCCGAAATCTCGTCCAGTGAAAATGGTCGCGCCGCCGGCACCAGCACCAGCCGTGCGCCACCGGCCACGGCCTGGGACAGCATGACCGGCTCCAGCACGGCATCGCCCGGCAGCAGAGCCACCGGCAAGCCGGCCATGTCCACCACGCAGGCGGCCGCACCGCCCGGTCCGCTGGCAAATTCGTCCTGGCGGAAGGTCGCCACCACGCTGCCTTCGCGCAGCACGCTGACGGCATTGAACACGCCGTCGCCGCCACGCTCCGGATGACCCACGACCAGGGTAATGCCGCGGGTTTCGAGGGCCAGCGCCGCCAGGGCCTCCTCGCAGGCGGCAAGGAAGCCGGGCTGGTGCAGCAGGTCACCCGGCGCACAGCCACTCAGGGCCAGCGCCGGGCAGACCAGCACATTCGCACCCGCCTCGTCCCGCGCGCGGGCCGCCAACTGGCCGATGCGCGCGCGATTGGCCGCGACCGCACCGATCGGGAAGTCGAACTGTGCCAGGGCGATGCGGAACGGGGCGGTCACGGCGAATCAGGCCATGCGCTTGACGAGCGCGTCACCCAGGTCGGCCGGGGAACGCACGGTGGTGACACCGGCCTTTTCCAGGGCCTCGAACTTGGCCTCGGCCGTGCCCTTGCCGCCGGAAATGATGGCGCCGGCATGGCC
>CAZOXZ010000154.1:0-5886 GCA_964583865.1 uncultured Rhodanobacteraceae bacterium
TGGCAGCACGTGCCCGGCGATCGACGGAAAGATCCTGCCAGTGAATATTGGCCGCACGCCGCAAGGCAAAGTCGATGGTGCCGCAGGCCACTGTCTGCGAGGTCTGCCGGTCCACCAGCACAAAACCGCCCAGCCGGTGATTGTCGGCATACGACTCCCATGCCAGTGGATGATCCAGGCTGAGGTTGACGTAGCCCACCTCGTTCATCACCAGGCGGGTGGCCGCCAGCTGTTCCTGGGTGTCGACATCGACACTGTGCTTGATGGCGGTGACACGCGCCACCGCGTTGCTGGTCGCAAGACGCAGGCCGTACAACCGACCCGGCATCAGCGGCTTGTCGCTCAACCACAACAGGTGCGCCGCAAACTGGTCAGCGCAATCCGGTGGATTGTCGGCAGCGGCAATGACATCACCACGCGCCACGTCGAGTTCATCTTCCAGTGTCAGCGTGATCGCCTGGCCGCGGCGTGCTTCGTCAGCCTCGCTACCACTGACCCAAAGGCCTTGCACTTTCGAGACCTGGCCCGAAGGCAACACCACGACCTTGTCACCCGGTTTCACCGTGCCGGCGGCCAGGGTGCCGTCGTAACCGCGAAAATCCTGGCCATTGCGATGCACGCGTTGCACCGGCAGGCGCATGGGCGTGTCGCCTGTTTCGTGCTCGACCGGCATGGTCTCCAGCAAGTCCAGCAGCAACGGGCCATCGTACCAGGGCATGTTCGTCGAACGATGCACGACGTTGTCGCCGGCCGCAGCCGAAACGGGAATGACATTGACGTCGTCCAGGCCGAGCTTGTCCGCCAGGGCATGGAAGTCAGCCTCGATCTGCTGGAACGGCGCCTGTTCGTAGTCGACCAGATCCATCTTGTTGATGACAAGAACCACGCGCCGGATACCCAGCAGGGCGCAGATGTAGGCATGGCGGCGGGTCTGCGTCAGTACGCCCTTGCGCGCGTCGACCAGCATCAAGGCCAACGAGGCCGTCGATGCACCGGTGGCCATGTTGCGGGTGTACTCGGCATGCCCCGGGCAGTCGGCGACGATGAAATCGCGCTTGCCCGTGGAGATGTAGCGGAAGGCCACGTCAATGGTGATGCCCTGCTCGCGTTCAATGGCCAGACCATCCAGCAAGCAGGAAAAGTCGGGTGGATTGCCGAGACGTGCCAAGTCGGCATCATTGAGCAGGTTCGCGTCGTACAACATCCGACCCAGCAAGGTGCTCTTGCCGTCGTCCACGCTGCCACAGGTCAGGAAGCGCAGCAGGTCACGCTGTGGTTTGGCAGCCATCAGAAGTACCCCTCGCGTTTTTTGTCTTCCATGGTGGCATTGGGATCAAAGTCGATGATGCGGCCTTCGCGTTCGGAGGCGTTGGACTCGACCATTTCCCGGATGATGGCCGGCACGCTGTCGGCCTCGGAGCGAATCGCGCCGGTCAGTGGCCAGCAACCCAAGGTGCGAAAGCGCACCTTTTCCATGTGCACCTGGTCCTCGTACTGCGGCGGCAGGCGGTCATCATCGCGCATGATCAGCGCGCCGCGATACTCGAACACAGGTCGCTCGGCGGCGAAATACAACGGCACGATCTCGATGTTCTCGCGCTCGATGTAGCCCCACACGTCCAGCTCCGTCCAGTTGGACAGCGGAAACACCCGCACCGACTCGCCCTCGCCCATGCGCGTGTTGAAAAGATTCCACAGCTCCGGGCGCTGCCGGCGCGGCTCCCAACGATGCTGCGGATCACGGAAGGAAAAAATGCGTTCCTTGGCGCGCGAGCGTTCCTCGTCACGGCGTGCGCCACCGATGGCAGCATCGAAGCCATGCTTGTCCAGCGCCTGCTTCAAGGCCATCGTCTTCATCACCTCGGTGTGTCGTGACGGCCCGTGGCTGAACGGCCCCATGCCCTCGCGCACGCCATCCTCGTTGATGTGCACGATGAGATCCACGCCGGTTTCTGCCGCGCGGCGATCACGGAACTCGATCATCTCGCGGAACTTCCAGGTGGTGTCGACATGCAACAACGGCATGGGCGGCTTGCCGGGCGCAAAGGCTTTCAGCAACAGATGCAACAGGACCGAAGAATCCTTGCCAATGGAATAAAGCAACACGGGATTGCGGCAAGTCGCCGCCACCTCGCGCATGATGTCGATGCTCTCCGCCTCCAGGCGATCGAGCGTATCCATGGTTTCCATGATTCTCCTGCGTATCGTCGGCCTTGCAGAACAAGCCGTTGGGGCGGCATGATGGCGAGTCACTCCTGAATGCGCAAGGTATCGCCAGCCTTGCGACCAGATCCATCTGTCACAAGGATATGCCTGCGACGTGTCCAGCAACGATGTCAGCGCGATTTCCAGCCAACGCAGCGAAGCGCGCATCCATTTCCTGCAGACAGCGGCTTGCACCGTTTCCAAGGGCCTGGCCGCAGCCGGCAGTGATGCCGGCATGCGAAGCTATTGGCGCCTGGCCGAGGGCATCCTCATGGACGCGCCGCCGGCCGACAATGATTTGGCTGCCTGGCTGGACATGCAAGCTCTGTTGGCCGCAGGTGGTGTGCGCGTCCCGGCCATCCTCGCCGTGGACCGCGGGCAAGGCTTCGTGTTGCTGGAGGACCTCGGCCATGAAACCATGCTGGAACGCTACCAGCGCACCGGCACCGAACCCGATTTCGCCGCCGCCATCGACCAGCTGCTGCGACTGCAGGCCATTGCCCCGCCTGCCGACCTGCCGGATTACGACGCCGCCCTGCTGCAAGGCGAGTTGGACTTGTTCCATGACTGGTTCCTCAGCACCGAGCTTGGCATGACGCTGGACGCGGACCAAAGCGCTGTCTGGCAGGACGCCTGCCACTCGCTGGTCGAGGCGGCCCTGGCCCAACCCACCGTGCTGGTGCACCGCGACTTCATGCCGCGCAATCTCATGCCGGTGGATGACGGCCTGGCGGTCATCGACTTCCAGGATGCGGTCACGGGCCCGGTCACCTACGACAACATCAGCCTGCTGAAAGATGCCTTCGCCAGCTGGCCGGCAGAGCGCATCGAGTTCTGGCTGCGGCATTATCACGAACGCGCGGGCCAGGCTGGTCTGCCGGTGCCGGACTGGCCGGCATTCCGCTGCGACATCGACCTCATGGGCCTGCAGCGCCACCTCAAGGTCATCGGCATTTTCGCCCGCCTGAAACACCGCGACCGCAAGCCACACTACGCCAATGACATCCCGCGCTTCATCACCTACATCGACGACGTTCTGCCGCAGCACGCCGAGCTTGCTCCTCTGCAACGCCTGCTGCACGGGCATGTATGGCCCGCTTGGCATGGCAAGGTGAACGCATGAAGGCCATGATTTTTGCCGCCGGGCGCGGCGAGCGCATGCGCCCGCTGACCGACACCACGCCCAAGCCGCTGCTCGAAGTCGGTGGCAAGCCCCTGATCGCCTGGCACATGGAACGGCTGGCGCGGGCCGGCATCGACGACGTCGTCATCAACATTTCCTGGCTGGCGGAGCAATTTCCGGCCACGCTGGGCGACGGCTCGCGCTGGGATCTCGCCATCCATTACAGCCGCGAGCCGGAGGGAGCTTACGAGACCGGCGGCGGCCTGCTGCACGCCCTGCCCCTGCTGGGCCCCGATCCATTCGTGCTGGTGAGCGGCGATATCTGGACCGACTTCGACCTGCGCCAGTTGCCGACCGAACCCGCCGGCCCGGCCCACCTGGTGCTGGTGGACAACCCGCCGCACCATCCTGAAGGCGATTTCGCGCTCGGACCCGACGGCCGGGTGCAATCAAGCGGCGACGGCAGCGCACCACGCCTGACCTATAGCGGCATCGCCCTGTGCCGCCTGGAGCTGCTGGACAACTGGCGAACCATCAGTGGTCTGCCCGCCGACGCCGAACTGCAACCGCCCGGCTTCCGTCTCGCGCCTCTGCTTCATGCGGCCGCCGCACGCGACGAGCTCACGGGCCAGAAACACACCGGCCAGTGGAGCGATGTCGGCACACCTGAACGGCTGCAAACCCTGCGCGACGAATTGGCCTGAAACCTGCCGAACACGCACCTGTCCTGACCCAGGTCAAGCTTGCTCCTCAAATGCGAATGTAAACTGTTCGCAGTTGCAGATCGAGGACATCAGCAGCCGCTGAGCCAACCAGACAAGTCCTCGCAGCAACCGCCAAACCACCGGGCCCGCGCCGTCGCAGCCGCGCATCTGCCCTGCCCTGACCACGGACCCGGCGCCCTTCCACACGCATGCCTGAACATGCGTTTCCCGAGGAGGCCAACATGACCAAAGCCCCGCAATCGGTCCACGTCGTCAACGACAAGAACGTCGCCGGCGCAGCCCATCCAACCGAAGTCCAGCGACTGGCGCAGTTCGTCCACGATGCCCGCTTCGGCGACATCAGCGAGCAGGCCGTCGAGCAACTGAAGATCCGCATTCTGGACACCCTGGGCGTCGCCATCGGCGCACTTGATGCCGAACCCCTCGTCGCCATCCGCAAGCTCACCGAATCGCTTGGCGGCCATGGTGACGCCACCCTCATCGGCGGCGGCCGCACGGCCATCGACCGGGCCGCCTTTTACAACATCGCGCTCAGCCGCTATCTCGACTTCATGGACAGCTACCTCGCTCCCGGCGAAACCTGTCACCCGTCGGACAACATCGGTGCGGTCCTCGCCGCGGCCGAGAGCGTGGATGCAAGCGGCAAGGACTTTCTCACCGCCGTCGCCATCGCCTACCAGGTGCAATCGCGCCTGTCCGACGAGGCGCCGGTCCGTGTACATGGCTTCGACAACACCGTCCAAGGCGCCTACGCCGCCGCGGCCGCCTGCGCCAAGGCGCTGGGTTTGACACCCGCGCAGACCGCGCACGCCATCGCCATTTCCGGCACGGCCAACAATGCCCTGCGCGTGACCCGCACCGGCAACCTGTCGCATTGGAAGGGCCTGGCCTACCCGCAGGTGGGCAAGGAAGGCGCCTTCGCCGCCCTTTTGGCACGCGCCGGCATCACCGGCCCCGAGGCAGTCTTCGAGGGCAACAAGGGCTTTCGCGAAACCATTGCCGGCAACTTCGAGATCGACTGGGCAAACGAGGATATGGGACGGGTCCTGCGCTCAATCATCAAGAAGCACAATGCCGAAATCCATTCCCAGTCCGCCATTGACGCGGCCATCCAGCTGCGTCAGCAGCCCGGCTTTGATGCCGCGCCCATCCGCACCGTCCGCATCACCACCTTCCAGGTGGCCTACGACATCATCGGCGGCGGCGAGGAAGGCGACAAGCGTCACATCCGCACCAAGGAAGAAGCCGACCACTCGCTGCCCTGGATGGTCGCCGCGGCACTGCTCGATGGCGCCGTGCAACCGGAGCAGTACGCGCCCGAGCGTATCGTCGCCGCGGACATCCAGGATCTGCTGCAGAAGATCGAGGTGCAGCCCGACGATGATTACTCCGCCCGCTTCCCGGCCGAAATGCCGGCACGCGTTGAAGTCGAGTTGGCCGACGGCAGCCATCTTGTCGCCGAAACCTCGGCCTATCGTGGATTCCACAGCGATCCGCTGGACTGGGACGGGGCCATGACCAAGTTTTCGCGTCTGGTGACGCCCTTCACGGGCGCCGACCTGCGCGACCGGATCGCCGCAACGATCCGGAATCTGGGGGAGCACCGCGTACGGGACCTGACCGGCTTGCTGGCCGAGGTACCGCGCCACCGTACCTTCTGAGGAGGTTCAACATGAGCAAGACCAGTTTTGACTTCATTCCGCGCGCGTGGCGCCCGGAAAAGCCGCGCAGCTTCGGCCTTACCGAAATCCGCGCACCGCACTACTGGGCCTACGGTGCCCGCCACATGCAGGACGTGTTCGACGTCGCCGCGCCCTGGGTCGACGGCATCAA
>CAZOXZ010000155.1:0-5878 GCA_964583865.1 uncultured Rhodanobacteraceae bacterium
GTTGGTGACGATGTCCGTGGCGCCGGTGACCGGCGGGGCCAGCGAGGAGACAATCTGGTGGATGTCCATCCGCACGGTGTCGCCCTCGTTGATGTGCGGGGTGACGGTCAGGGTGAGGCCCACGTCCTCGCGCTGGATGGTCTGGAACGGGTTTTGCGGCATGTTGGTGCCGCCGCTGGATGTGCTGGTGTAGCTGCCGGTGACAAACGGCACCTCCTTGCCGACCTTGATCTCCGCTTCCTGGTTGTCCATGGTGACGATGCTGGGCGTGGACAGCACGTTGGAATTGCCATCGCCTTCCAGCGCCCGGATCAATGCGCCGATCTGCAGGATGGGCGTTTCGCTGCCGGGCAGGGTCAGCGTGCCGTTGATGTAGCCGAGATTCAGGCCGCCGCCGAGGAGCAGCGGGTTCTGGGTCAGCGCCAGGATGCTGCCGTTGCCGTTGGGGCCCGGGAAGTTGGTGCCGCCGATGACGCTGTCATCGATGCTGCCGTCGGCATTGGTCTTGAAGGGCAATTGCCATTGCACGCCGATCTCGCGCGCCGTGGTCAGCCCGACTTCCGCGATGACGGCCTCGATCAGCACCTGCGCACGCCGTATGTCCAGCTTCCGGATGACGTCCTCAAGCGAGCGGAAGACGGCCGGTGAAGCCGTGATGACCAGCGCGTTGGTGTTCTTGTCGGCCTGGATGCTGGTCTCGTGCGCTGCAAGCTGTCCGGTCGTCGCGGCGGAGCCGCCGGCATCCTCGCCCTTGTTGTTCGACTCGATATCCCGGGCCACGCCGGACAGGATGGGTACCAGATCCTCGGCATCGGCATGATTGAGGTAGATGACTTGGGTGCTGCCGCCCGATTCCAACGGCGTGTCGAGGTTGGTGATGAGCGTGCGCATCAACAGGCGCTGGTCCTTGCTGCCGGACAACAGGATGGCATTGGTACGCGCGTCCGCCACGATGGTGACTTCACCGGTGGGCTTGCCGCCCTTGCTGGTATCCAGGCTGCGCAACGTGCGGGCCAGGTCGGTGGCGTTGGCGTGTTGCAGGCGGATGACCTCCACATGGGCGTCGCTGGAGGTATCGACGCGCTGGACGATGCCGGCCAGGCGCTGCACGACCTCGGGGCGGTCGGAAATGATGATCGAGTTGCTGGGCGCATGGGCCACGATCTGGCTGCCCTGCGGGGCAAATTGCTGCAGCAGGTTTGCCAGCGCATCGGCTGGCACGAAGTGCACCGGGATGACGCGGGTGACCAGGCCACCATGCCTTGCCGGCGCATTGCCGGTGACCACCGTGCCTTCGCCACGCGCGCTGGCCTGGGTGACGATTTTCAGCATGCCGTCACCGGCGGGCAGGGTGACGTAACCATGGATGGCCAGCACTTGCTGGAAGACCTTGTAGATTTCATCGGCGTCCAGCGGCTTTTGCGACACCACCGTGACCGAGCCCTGGACGTTGGGGCCGAGGATGAAGTTCTTGCCGGTGATCTCGGAGACGGTGGCGATGAAGGCCTGGATGTCGGCATTTTTCAGGTTCAGCATCTGCGGCGCGGGCGCGGTATCGCCCGAGGCCGGTTGCGCGGCGGCAGCAAGGCCGGATGCGGCGGCCAGGAGCAGGACAACAAGCAGGCTGGAGAAAAGTCGGTACATGGTCGGGTTCCGGTGCATCAGCGGACCTGGTTGAGGTCGATGTTGAGGGTGCGTGTCTGGCCGTTGCGTTCGACGGTAAGCTGGACGTGGCCACTACCTTGCAATTGCTGCATCAGCTTCTCGCCATCGGCGATGGAATCCAGCGCCTTGCCGTTGACAGCCGTGACCACGTCGTTGGCGACAAGGCCGGTGTTGGCCGGCAACGCGCGGGTGCTGCCGATGCGCACGCCACTGAGTTGCATGCCGTCGAACACCGGCTCCAGTTGCAGTTCGGCGGCGGCCGCCATCGGATTGGCCTGGAACTCGGATTGCAGTTCCTGCCAGTCCACGCGGCCGGTGTTGACGCGTGGCGCCACGAAGATCGGCTGTTTCGCCGACGGGGTGCCGGGTGCGCCGGGTGGCCCGTGCCGACGCCCGGCCGATCCTTTGCCCAGTGGTTGCACGCGGCCGGCACTGGCCAGCGTTTCGCGTGGCAGGTCGAGTCGTTCGGGGTTGCCGTTGTGATCGAGTACCACCCAGGTGGCGTGCACGGCCTGCAGCTTGACGCCGTCTTGGATGGTATCGCCGGCACGGTAGCTGTGCTCGACGCCATCGGTTCCGGCGATGAGCGCGTAGCCGTGTTCCGGGTCCGATCCGGTGACGGTGCCGTGCAGCACCAGGTTCAGGCGCGTCTTTTGGCTGGCCTTCATGATGCGTTCGCGCGTGGCGCGGACATGACCGTTGCCGAACAAGTGCCATTGGCTGATGGCCACGGTCGCGTGTGCATCCTTGCCGCTCGTGCTGGCGGTGGGCGACGACGGCAAGACGGGTTCTGCCGTCAATGGCGTCAGCGCAGTCCACGCCAGTTGCACCGCAAACCACACGCAGCATGCAGCCGCCAGGATGACGGCCATCCAGGCCAGCACACGGGGCGATCCGGCCGGCAGGCGCGTGTGCAACGGGACGCGGTTCGTCATCGATCCTTTCCCCATTGCGGGACCAGGTTCAACAGCGCTGAATCCATGGCACCATGTTCCCCTTCAGGACGACGTTGGAGCACGTCGTCGGCGGCGTCGTCGGCGGCGACGTGGTCGCGGCTTCTGGTCGGACGCGCCGCTGTTGTCCCCGAAAGCGGCGGTATCATCCTGTACCCTGGCCGGCTTCGGCGGCGGCGCCACCTGCAACATGTCCTGGCTGATGGACTCGACCGGGATCTTCTGCTCGATGTATTCCTCGATGTCCGGCAGGGCCATGGCATAACGGTCGCAGGCAAAACTGATGGCATCGCCGCTGGCGCCCAGGCGGGCGGTGCGTCCGATGCGATGGACGTAGTCTTCCGGGTCCTGTGGCAGGTCGAAATTGAACACGTGGGTAACGTCTTCCACGTGCAACCCGCGCGCGGCCACGTCGGTGGCGACCATCAGGGTCACCTCGCCGTTCTTGAAGCGCTGCAGCAGCTTCTGGCGCTTGCGTTGCGGTACGTTGCCGGACAGCGCGGCCACCTGGTAGCCATGCCGGCGCAGGCGGTCGCTGACCATGTCCACGGCGTGGCGCGTGTTGACGAACACGATGCCGCGGTGCACATCCAGCGACCCCAGCATGTGCAGCAGCAGCGGCAGCTTTTCCTCGCGGGCCGGGAAATAGACCTGCTGGCGCACGTGGTCGGCGGTGATCTGCTCGGCCTCGACGACCAGTTTTTCCGGTTTGTGCATGTGTTCGTAGGCCAGCTCCAGCACGCGGTAGCTCAAGGTGGCCGAGAACAGCAGTGTCTGACGTTCGTCGCTGGCTGGCAGGCGGCGGAACAGGTAGCGCACGTCGCGGATGAAGCCGAGGTCGAACATGCGATCAGCCTCGTCGATGACCATCGCCTCGACGCTGGACAGGCGGAATACGCGCTGCTTGTAGTAGTCCAGCAGGCGCCCCGGTGTGGCGATGATGATGTCGCAGCCATCCTTGAGTTTCTGGCGCTGCTTGTCGTAGTCGACGCCACCGTAGATCAGGGCCAGGCGCAGGCCGGCGTGACTGCCGATGGCGATGGCATCCTTTTCGATCTGGATGGCAAGTTCGCGCGTGGGCGCGATGATCAGGGCACGTGGATCCTCGTCGCGACGGTCGCCCATCGCCGGCCGGCTCAGCAGGCGCTGCATCACCGCCACCAGGAAGGCACAGGTCTTGCCGGTGCCGGTCTGCGCCTGGCCAGCCACGTCGCGCCCGGCCAGTGCCGGTGGCAGGCTCATGGCCTGGATCGGGGTGCAGCGGGTGAACTGGCAGTCATTCAGGCCTTCGAGAAGGCGTGGATGCAGTTCAAACTGCTCGAAAAAAGTGTCAGTCAGTACTTGGGTTGGCATGCAGTGTCTTGTTTTGAGTCATAATGGCCGCATTATTGCCCCCGGACGGCATTGCCGGCCCTTCGGGCAGGCAGCCACCATGAATGAGGCAGGCCGCGGGCCTGTCGCGGCCGCGCCGCGATGGCCAGTCTAGCTGATAGCGCGCCTGCCGGTGAAAAAAATACCCATTTTTCCTGCCCATGTACAACTGGAGCGAGCCATGAGTGATCTTGTCAAACACGTTACCGATGCCGATTTTGAAACCGAGGTGCTGCAGTCCGACCAGCCTGTTCTGGTGGATTTCTGGGCTGAATGGTGCGGTCCCTGCCGTGCGCTGGCACCCGTGATCGACGAGCTGGCCGGTGAGTACGACGGACGCGTGAAGTTCGTCAAGCTCAACATCGACGAGAACCAGCAGTCGGCCGTCAAGTACAATGTGCGCTCCATTCCGACCTTGTTGCTGTTCAAGGACGGCAAGGTGGAAGCCACCGAGATCGGCGCCAAGCCCAAGGGTGCCTTTGTCAGCATGCTTGACAAGGTGGCCTGACGTCACAAAATCTGAATGGTGCCCCGCAAGATGTTGGACGTGCGGGGCACAACAATGGTATTTTCCGGGCTGCGGCGTCGTGTGGGGATCGACTTCCGCCTTGTTGTACCCGAGATCGTCGTCTTGACGACCTGATTCACGCTGGTGTTTGCCGGCCACTCCCCAAGTCTTTTCTTTCCCTTTTCGGCGCCCACTCGAGGTCCGTCCGTGTCCGATATCGAACAAACCCAGGCTGCATCCGCAGCGCCAGCCAAGTCTACAGACGAGGCCAAGCCCGCGAGCAACAAGCGCCCATCGACCAGCAAGTCCGCCCGGCAAAACAAGGACAATGTCCCAGCCGATGCCGGTGACAAGCGGGCGTCCGGCAAGTCCGACGACAACCACGACAACAAGCGTGGCAAGAAGTCGGACAAGCCCGAGAAGGGCGATGACAACAACGATTCCGCCAAGGGCAAGGGTGGCCAGGGCGACCGGCGCAAGGCGTCCGGCAAGGGCCGCAGCAACAAGCGCCATGAAGGCAGCAACAGCAAGAAGAAGCGGCGTGGCCGTGGCGGTGGGCGCCAGAACATGCCCAACGAGGACATCGACGAGAATGATGATGGCGTGGATGCAGGCGACGATGCCCGCGTGATCAACCTCACCGAGCTGAAAGCGCTCAAGCCGGTCGACCTCATGGCCCGCGCCAAGGAGCTGGGCATCGAGGAACACGTATCCCGGGCACGCAAGCAGAATGTCATCTTCAACATCCTCAAGGCCCACGCCCAGTCCGGCGGCGGCATCTGGGGTGAAGGCGTGCTGGAGATCCTGCAGGATGGTTTCGGCTTCCTGCGCTCGGCGGATGAATCCTACATGGCCGGTGCCGACGACATTTATGTCAGCCCCAGCCAGATCCGCCGTTTCAACCTGCGCACCGGCGATCACCTCGCCGGCCGCGTGCGTGATCCCAAGCCCAGCGAACGTTACTTCGCCATGCTGCGCGTGGAGGCCATCAACGGCGAGCCACCGGCGGCTTCGAAGAACAAGATCTTGTTCGAGACCCTCACGCCGCTGTTCCCGCGTGAGGCCTTCCATCTGGAACGCGGCAACGGTTCCACCGAGGACATCACCGGCCGCATCCTCGACATGATCGCGCCCGTCGGCAAGGGCCAGCGTGGCCTGATCGTCTCGCCGCCCAAGGCCGGCAAGACCATGATGCTGCAGAACGTCGCCCAGGCGATTGTGCACAACCACCCCGAGGCGCATTTGATCATCCTGTTGATCGACGAGCGCCCCGAGGAGGTCACGGAAATGGCCCGTTCGGTGCCGGCCGAGGTGGTCAGCTCCACCTTTGATGAGCCCGCCGCGCGCCATGTGCAGGTGGCCGAGATGGTCATCGAGCGTG
>CAZOXZ010000156.1:0-4386 GCA_964583865.1 uncultured Rhodanobacteraceae bacterium
CCGAGGCGGACGAGTCCGACGGTTCCTTCCTGATGCTGTCGCCCGTGGTCGCCGCCATCACCAACATCGATGCCGACCATCTCGACACCTACGACGGCGACTTCGGCCGCATGTGCGAGGCTTTTGCCGACTTCCTGCGACGCCTGCCGTTCTACGGCCTGGCCGTGCTGTGCGTGGATGATCCGGAAGTGGCTGCGCTGGCCGACAGCGCGCCACGCAGCGTGGTGCGTTACGGCATCGACCATCCCGAGGCGGACGTGCGCGCGCACAATCTGCGTCAGCAAGGCTTCGAAATGCGCTTCGACCTGGCGTTGCCGGGGCGTGAGGAATGGTTGCCGGTGCAGTTGAACCTGCCCGGACGGCACAACGTGCTCAACGCGCTCGCCGCGGCCGCCATCGGCTGGCAACTGGGCGCGGAAGCCGAAGCCATCGCGGCGGCCTTCGCCAAGTTCGAGGGCGTGGGGCGGCGTTTCCATCGTCGCGGCTGCCTTGCCATCGACCAAGGCCAGGTGGAACTGATCGACGACTATGGTCATCACCCCAGCGAGCTCGAGGCCGTGTTCGATGCCGTGCGTGCCGGCTGGCCCGAGCGGCGCATGGTGGTGGCTTTCCAACCGCATCGTTACAGCCGCACGCGTGATCTGATGGATGATTTTGCCCAGGTGCTGTGCCAGGCCGACGTGCTGGTGCTGACCGAAGTCTATCCGGCCGGCGAAGCGCCCATTCCGGGTGCCGACGGCCATGCCCTGGCACGCGCCGTGCGCGCGCGCGGCCAGGTCGACCCGGTCCTGGCAGAGCATCCGCGGGAGTTTGCGACCGTCTTGCCGCCGCTGTTGCGCGATGGCGACATTCTGCTGCTGCTGGGTGCCGGCGATATCGGCCGCACGGCGGTGGCGCTGGCCGAGCGCGGGCAGCTGAAAACGGAGGACAAGGCATGAGCGCGAACGTCTTGAACACAGCGCCGATGCCAGGTCGCCCGCAGCTGCCCGATGCGGCCACCTTCGGCCGCGTCGCGGTGGTCATGGGCGGCAACAGTGCCGAGCGCGAGGTGTCGCTGAACTCCGGGCGTGCGGTGCTGGAAGCACTGAAATCCCGTGGCATCGACGCCCATGCCATCGACGGCATCCCGGCTCTGCTGGATGCCCTGCGCGGGGGGCACTTCGCGCGGGTGTTCAATATCCTGCATGGTGGTGGCGGCGAGAATGGCCAGCTGCAGGGTGCCCTTGAGGCACTCGGCGTGCCCTTCACCGGTTCCGGCGTGCTGGGCGCGGCCCTGTCCATGGACAAGCTGCGCGCCAAGCGGGTCTGGCAAAGCCTCGATCTGCCAACGCCGCGGCACATGCTGCTGCCACGCGGCGACGGCGCCCTCGAGGCGCTGCGTGCCTTCGGCTTGCCGCTGGTCATCAAGCCGGTGGACGAAGGCTCCAGCGTCGGCGTGGCGCGAGTGTTCGCGGATGCGGATTTGCCCGCGGCCATTGCCGACGCGAAGCGATACACCGGCGACGTGCTGGTCGAGGAACTGATCGAAGGCGCCGAGCTGACCGTTGCGATCCTCGGCGACGAGACGCTGCCTTCCATCCGCATCGAGGCGGCCGGGGAATACTACGATTACCACGCCAAGTACGAGGCCGACGACACGCGCTATCTGTGTCCCGGCATGGAAGGCGAGGACGAGGCAGGTTTGCGCCGCCTGGCACGCCAGGCCTTTGATGCGCTGGCTTGCGTCGGCTGGGGACGGGTGGACGTGATGCGCGACCGCGAGGGCCAAAACTGGCTGCTGGAAGTCAACACTGCGCCCGGCATGACCAGCCATTCGCTGGTGCCCATGGCAGCCGCGGAGGCCGGCATGGACTTCGCCGAGTTGTGCCTGCGCATCCTGACGACCAGCCTGGACCCTCGTGGAGGTGCGCGATGAGCAACAGCCACGTCAGCCGCCTTGTCTGCTGGGCACTGGCACTGGCCGTCGTGGCCGTGCCGCTGGTAGGCCTGTTCGCCGGCTGGTTTGCCGGCGATCACTGGCCGGTCCGCAGCCTGCGCATCGACGGCCAGTTCCGGCATGTGTCCGCCGAGGAAGTACGCGACCGGGTGACGCCGCTGCTGGCCAAGGGGTTCTTTGCCACCGATCTGCAAGCCGTGCAGCAGCACGTGGCCGCCTTGCCCTGGGTGGCTCGCGTGGAAGTGCGCAAGCACTGGCCGGATGAGGTCCGCATTCGCGTTCTCGAACGCAATGTCGTGGCGCGCTGGAACCGGACCGAACTGTTGGCTCGCGATGGCACCGTGTTCGCCGCGCCCGGCGTCGAGCATCTGGTGGCCTTGCCGCATCTGGGCGGCCCACCCGGCAGCGGTCCGCAGGTGCTGGCGTTCTATCGTCAGGCCCACCGGCGTTTCGAGGCCATTGGTCTGGACGTGACCGCCGTGGCCCTCAGTCGTCGTGGCAGCTGGCGGCTGCAGCTCGGCAACGGCGGCATCGTCACCGTGGGCAAGGTGACGCCGCAGGCTCGTCTGGCCCGCTTCGTCGCCGGCCTCGATGTTCTTCTGGACCACCGGGACCAGGTATTTCTCAGTGCCGACCTGCGTTACAGCAACGGCTTCGCCATGCGCTGGCTGCCAAGCCGGCAGATCGCCCAGGGACATCACAGCTCATGAACCGCAGGAGTGAAAAACAGCTTGTTGTCGGCCTCGACGTGGGCACCGCCAAGGTGCTCACGCTGGTGGGCGAACATGCCCCGGGCGAGCCACTGGAAATCATCGGCCTGGGAACACATGTCTCGCGCGGCCTGAAGCGCGGGGTGGTGGTCGATATCGAGGCCACGGTGGACTCCATCCAGCATGCCGTCGAAGAGGCCGAGCTCATGGTCGGCTGCGACATCCGCTCGGTGTACGCCTCCATTTCCGGCAGTCATCTGGAAACCCGCAATTCGCAAGGCAGCGCCGCCATCCGCGACGGCGAGGTGACCGCCAACGACGTCAGCCAGGTGCTGGCGGCGGCACGCGCGGTGGCCATCCCGGCCGATCGCCAGGTGCTGTTCACCGAGGCTCAGGAGTACCGCATCGACGGCTACGAGGGCATTCGTCGGCCGGTCGGCATGAGTGGCGTGCGCCTGGAAGCCAATGTGCACATGGTGACCGCGGCTGCCAGTGCGGCCCAAAACATCACCAAATGCATCCGCCGCTGCGACCTCAACGTGGACGAACTGGTGCCGGCGGCGGTGGCCTCGGCGCGCTCTGTGCTCACCGACGACGAGCGCGATCTCGGCGTTTGCCTGGTCGATATCGGTGCCGGCACCACGGACATGGCCGTGTTCGCCCAGGGTGCCATCCGCTACACCCGTTCGTTGCCGCTGGGCGGCGACCTTGTCACCAACGACATCGCCTACGGCGTGCACACCCCGACCATGCACGCCGAGGAACTGAAAGTGAAATATGCCTGTGCCTTGTCGCAGCTGGCGCAGAGCGAGGAAACCGTGCAGGTGCCCAGCGTCGGCGACCGGGCACCTAGGCGCTGGGCCCGTCAGGAACTGGCGCAGGTGGTGCAGGCGCGTTACGAGGAAATTTTCGAGGAGGTGCAGCGCGAGTTGCAACGCTCGGGCTATGAGTCGCTGGTGGCAGCCGGTGTGGTTCTCACTGGTGGGGCCTCGCGGGTCGAGGGCGCCCAGGCGCTGGCCGAGGAAGTGTTCCACAAGATGGTGCGCATCGGCCGCCCGCAACATTTCGAGGGCATGGTCGACGTGGTCACGGCGGGCGAATACGCCACGGCCATCGGCCTGCTGCTGCATGCGGTCAATGCCGGTGGCAACTCGACGCTGTCCGTCGGCGGGCCGGCTTCCGGCGCGCTGGCGGGCTTGCGCAGCTGGTTCGAGAGGTATTTCTGATGACCGGACGCCCCGGCCATCACGGATCGACGACCACGGGATTGCCCGCGGTCGCCCGAAGTTTGCCGGATTGCCTGTGGCAGTCCGGAATGCACGCCGTCCCGGCGGCGTGGCAGCCCACACCGGTTGCCGAAATCCGGGTCGCGGCGCATCGTCCCGAGGGGCGAGGCGGATTGAAATTCTTGCAGGAATGCGGAGGACGCAAAAATGTACGAACTGGTTGAAGAACAGGCCCCCAGTGCGGTCATCAAGGTCATCGGTGTCGGCGGCGGCGGTGGCAATGCCGTGGCCCACATGGTGAATTCTGAAGTCGAGGGCGTGGAGTTCATCTGCGCCAATACCGACGCCCAGGCCATGCGCAACACCGGCGCGCGCACGCAGTTGCAGCTTGGTGCCAATGTCACCAAGGGCCTCGGCGCCGGCGCCAACCCGGAAGTCGGTCGCCAGGCCGCACTGGAAGATCGCGAACGCGTCGAGGAACTCCTCGAAGGCACCGACATGGTCTTCATCACTG
>CAZOXZ010000156.1:4396-5847 GCA_964583865.1 uncultured Rhodanobacteraceae bacterium
GGCACCGGCGCGGCGCCGGTGATTGCCCAGCTGGCCAAGGAACGTGGCATCCTGACGGTCGCCGTGGTCACCAAGCCGTTTCCCTTCGAGGGCCGGCGACGCATGCAGGTGGCTCTGAAAGGCATCGAGGATCTGCACCAGCATGTGGATTCGTTGATCACGGTGCCGAATGAAAAGCTGCTCACGGTGCTGGGGCGCGAGGTCACCATGCTGAATGCCTTCCAGGGCGCGAACGAGGTCTTGCAGGGTGCCGTGCAGGGCATTGCCGATCTCATCACCAGTCCCGGCCTCATCAATGTCGACTTTGCCGACGTGCGCACGGTGATGAGCGAAATGGGCATGGCGATGATGGGTTCGGGTGCCGCCGATGGCGACGATCGCGCCCAGGCGGCCGCCGAAGCGGCGATCAAGAACCCGTTGCTGGAGGACATCGACCTGGTCGGTGCCTGCGGCATTCTGGTCAATGTCACCGCCGGGCCCAATCTCACCATGCGCGAGTTCGACGAGATCGGCCGCGTCGTGCACAACTTCGCCAGCGAAGATGCCACGGTGGTGATGGGCACCTCGGTGGATGCCAACCTGCAGGACGAGGTCCGTGTCACCGTGGTTGCCACCGGCCTCAACGGTGATGCTGCTGCCGCGCGCAAGCCGGAGGCGGTTGCCCGCCCGACCATGGTTCGCGGCACCGGCACCGACGGGCGTGCCGTGCCCGCCGTGCCGGGGGGTCAGGTCGAGCAACCGCGGCGTCGCATCGGCGGCGTGCCGGGCCGTTCACTGGGTGGTGTCGAACCGGTCCACGGAGCCGAGCCGACAACGGAAAAGCCGGCGGACAACCGCGGCGGAACAACCAAGCCGGGCAAGCCCGACTACCTCGATATCCCGTCCTTTTTGCGGCGCCAGCACGACTGAGCCAGGCGGGGATCGCAGCTCTCCGCTTGTCAACGGGCCTGTCCGGGAGTCGCGCGGGTGTGCGTGGCGGCTCCCGGTTCCGGGCCGGTCCCGGCGGCGGTCTCTTGTTGCGTGAGCGCAACAGTGTTGGAAAAATGTGGGGAATTGTCTTTTCTGCAAACTTTTAACGTGCTAGCATGCTCAAATTCCCAGCTCTTGGGCTCCAGGAATCCACATGATCAGACAGCGAACGCTGAAGAATGTCATCCGGGCGACCGGCGTCGGCATTCACACAGGGGAAAAGGTGTACATGACGCTGCGGCCGGCACCGGTCGACAGCGGTATTGTCTTTCGCAGGGTTGACATGGACCCATGGCAGAAGATCGTGGCCCATGCCGAGAACGTCGGCGACACCAGCTTGTCCAGCACGTTGGTGAAGGACGGCGTGCGCATTGCCACCGTCGAACACCTGCTCTCGGCCATGGCCGGCCTGGGTATCGACAACGCCTTGATTGATTTGTCCGCCAGCGAAGTGCCGATCATGGATGGCAGTGCCGGCCCGT
>CAZOXZ010000157.1:0-5763 GCA_964583865.1 uncultured Rhodanobacteraceae bacterium
ACTACATCGGCGACCTGGTGCAGAAGACCGAGGTCGAGCTGCTGAAGACGCCCAATCTCGGCAAGAAGTCGCTGAACGAGATCAAGGACGTTCTTGATAGCAAAGGGCTCACGCTGGGTACCGAACTGGAAAACTGGCCGCCGGAGGGTTTGTCCGCCGGCATGCAAATGGGCTGACGCCTGCGTGCGGCCTGCCTGAACCAATACAAGATTACGGAATCACGACCATGCGGCACATGAAATCCGGGCGCAAGCTCAACCGTAACAGCAGTCATCGCCAAGCCATGTTCAAGAACATGGCGGTCTCGCTGTTCAAGCACGAACTCATTCGTACCACGCTGCCCAAGGCCAAGGAGCTGCGGCGCGTGGCCGAGCCGCTTATCACCATGGCCAAGGAAGACAGCGTGGCCAAGCGTCGCCTCGCTTTCGCCCGCTTGCGGGACAAGGAAGCGGTCGGCAAGCTGTTCGCCGAACTCGGGCCGCGGTACCAGGAGCGTCCCGGCGGTTACCTGCGGATCCTGAAGTGCGGTCATCGTGCCGGCGACAACGCCCCGATGGCCTACGTCGAGCTGGTGGACCGCCCTGGCGCGCCGGCCGCAGAGTAAGACTGCCGGCATGATGCTACCTGCCAACCCCGGTCATTCTGGCCGGGGTTTTTTGTCTTGCCGCCTGCGGTGGGTGACAACGCTTGTCGCAAGCGTTAACGTAAGCGGCCAACTTCCCATTTCAGCGGTGAAATGATGGCGCATTCCGCTCGACCTTCCATGCGCGTGGCCTGGCTGCTCGGCTTCGTTGCCTGTGCAGCCGTGATGGGCTACGTGCTCTATGTGCAGTACGCCCAGCACATCGTTCCCTGTCCCCTGTGCATCCTGCAGCGGGTGGCCGTGATCGGCATGGGTGTCGTCCTGCTCGCCGGTGGCCTGCACCAGCCGCGGGCTGTCGGCCGCTGGGTCTACGCGGCCGTCCTGGCGCTGGTTGGCCTGGTCGGGATTGGCGTGGCATGGCGTCATCTCTGGCTGCAGTCCTTGCCGCCGGATCAGGTCCCGGCCTGCGGCCCGTCATTGGGCTACATGCTGGGGACATTCCCGTTGTCGGAAACCTTGAAGATGGTGCTCACGGGATCTGGTGAATGTGCTGATGTGAACTGGATCTTCCTCGGCTTGTCGATGCCGGCATGGTCGCTGATTTTCATGGCCGGGCTGCTTCTTTGGGCCTTCTGGACCGCTCGGCGGCCGGCCCATCCGCCGTTGTTCCGCAAATGAACAAGCCATCATCCTTGCAAGCATTGTCATCCGGTTTCGGCTGGCGGCCCGAGAGCTGGCGCGAACATGAAGCGCTGCAACAGCCGAACTATGATGATCCGGAGGAACTGGCCGAGGCCACTGCCAAGCTTGCGGCCTTGCCGCCCCTGGTGACGTCCTGGCAGGTGCTTGCATTGCGCGAGCTGATTGCAGAAGCCCAGCAGGGCAAGCGCTTTGTTCTCCAGGGCGGCGATTGTGCCGAGAATTTCGATGACTGCACTTCCGCCATCATCACCAACCGGTTGAAAGTGCTTTTGCAGATGAGCCTGGTGCTGGTGCATGGGCTGAAGTTGCCCGTGGTGCGGATCGGGCGGTTTGCCGGGCAGTACGCCAAGCCGCGCTCGGCCGATACCGAAACGCGTGGTGACGTGACCTTGCCCTCGTATCGCGGCGATATCGTCAACGGTCCGCGCTTCGATGCGGCTTCGCGACGGGCTGATCCGAGTCGAATGCTGACCGCTCATGCCCATTCGGCGATGACCATGAACTTCGTGCGCGCGCTGACCGAGGGCGGTTTCACGGACTTGCATCATCCCGAATACTGGAGCCTGGATTGGGTCGAGCATTCGCCGCAGGCGGTTGACTACCGACAGACGGTGGATAGCATCGTCAACAGTTTGCGTTTCATGGAAACCCTGGCCGGGCGGCCGCTGGCCAGCCTGTCGCGCACCGACTTCTACACGTCGCACGAAGCCTTGCTGCTGCCCTACGAGCAGGCCCAGACACGCCAGGTGCCACGGCACTGGGGCTGGTTCAACCTGTCCACGCACCTGCCGTGGATCGGTATGCGCACAGCCGCCGTCGACGGAGCGCACGTGGAGTACTTTCGTGGCATCCGCAATCCGGTCGGCGTCAAGGTCGGACCGGGCATGACCACCGATCATTTGCTGCGCTTGGTGGAGATCCTCAACCCGGACGACGAGCCGGGGCGCCTGGTACTGGTGCATCGCATGGGTGCGGACAAGGTCGGTGACAAGCTGCCCGCATTGTTGCGTGCGGTGAATAAAGCCGGACGTACCGTGCTGTGGATGTGCGACCCGATGCACGGGAACACCGAAAAGACCAGTAACGGCTACAAGACACGCAAGTTCGACAACATCGCCAGCGAGCTGGCCCAGGTTTTCGACATCCACGATGCCGAGGGAACCCGCCTTGGCGGTGTGCACCTGGAGTTGACCGGCGAGGACGTCACCGAGTGCACCGGCGGGGCGCGTGGTCTGGTCGAGGCCGACCTCGGGCGCGCCTACAAGACCCAGGTCGATCCGCGCTTGAATTACGAGCAGTCGCTGGAGCTGGCGATCACCATCGTGCGCAAGTCCGGGGGGCGGATCCATCCGTGAGCACGGTCGCCAGGCAAGGTTGGCGCGTGTGACTTGCTCGACACTTGTCGTTACCGGATACTTGGCCGCATGAGCCAGAACCGTCCTTCCATTGCCCCGATCACCGTCATCGGCCTGGTGCTGGTCCTGGGACCGGTGCTGACCATGGCACACGAACTGGGCGGGCATGCCGTTGCATGCATGGCAACGGGCAGCGAACTCACCGAGCTCGGCGCCTACTACGTCCAGTGCACCGAAGCGTCGCTGTGGGATAGCCGGTTGGTGGCCATGGCAGGGACGAGCGTCGACATCATCATCGCCGTGATCGCCTTTTTCGCGTGGCACGTCCTGCGGCATCCGCTGGCGCGTCTCGTCGCCTGGATGGTCGCGGTGATCAAGGGCCTGGTCGCTGCCGGGTACTGGCTTTTTTCCGGTGTTGTCGGCGTGGGTGACTGGGCACCCGGACCCGATGCCGGCATGGGAGTGATGGCGCATCCCTGGCTGTGGCGTCTGTGCCTGGTCGTTGTCGGTCTGGCCTGTTACATCGCCATGGTGCGCTGGGCCATGCGCAGCATCGACGCCATGCTCGGTGGTGGTGAGACGGCACAAGCGGTGCGCAAACGCACGGTGATGTTGCTTTACTTCGTCAATGGCGCCGTGGCGGTCGTGGTCGGGTTGTTCAATCCGGTCGGTTTCTGGATCATCTTGATGTCGGCCGTCGCCTCCAGTTTTGGTGGCTTGGCGGGATTGTTCAATGTTGCCTTCCACAAGCCCGTGGACAGGCCACCTGAGGACTTTGTCGTGGCGCGTAGCTACCCGCTGCTGGCCTTGGGCGTGGTGGTGACACTTGCCTATGCCGCGATTCTTGGCCCGACCCTCACCCTGGTTTCGGGATAGTGGCGCCATGGTTTCAGGCTTTTACGTTCCGGCAAGCTTCCGGGTCGTTGTCGCGCTGGCATTGCTGGCCTGGGCGAGTGTGCTCCCGGCTGCAGCGGCGGCGGACGTCGTTCCCGATACCCTGACTCAGCGGCTGAAGGCCTGCACCTCATGCCACGGCGAGCATGGCCAGGGCGGCGGCAACGGCTATTACCCGCGCATTGCCGGCAAGCCTGAGCTTTATCTCTACCGCCAACTGCTGAACTTCCAGCAAGGCCGGCGGCACAATGCCATGATGCAGCACATGGTCAGCGGACTGCCACCGGAATACCTGCGCGAGATTGCGGCCTGGTTTTCGAACCAGCACCCGCCGCACCGTCAGCGCCGTGAGCGCCACTGGCCAGCCGCGCTGCTTGCACGCGGGCGGCATCTGGTGCATCACGGTGATTCGGAGCGCAAGCTGCCAGCATGCCAGGCCTGCCATGGCGAGCGACTGACGGGCGTTGAGCCGGCCATCCCGGCCCTGGTCGGCCTGCCGGCGGACTACATCAGTGCCCAGCTCGGTGCCTGGCGCTCGGGGACGCGAGGCGCGCCGGCACCCGATTGCATGGCAGAAGTGGCCGATCGCTTGAGCGAAGCGGACACCCAGGCCATCGCTGCCTGGTTGTCCAGCCAGCCACTGCCGGAAGATCCGGCGCCCGCGCCGGCGGGCTCGGTGGACCCGCCGCTGGACTGCGGGAGCCTGCGGCCATGACGGTGGGCCTGCGATTGGTTGCCTTGTGCTTTTTACTGGTGCTGTTGTCGGGCTGCCAGGGACCACAGCCGCCGGCATCGCCCACCGCGGAGGCTGCTGCGGCATCCGTCACGGCATCCGCCGATGTGCTGGAGCGCGGGCGTTACCTGCTGCGTATCGGCGACTGCCGCTCCTGCCATACGCGTCGTGGCGGCGAGCCATGGGCGGGCGGACGCGCCATTCCCACGCCCTTTGGCGCGATCTATTCGACCAACATCACGCCGGACGAAGCCACGGGCATCGGCACCTGGACGGCCGGCGACTTCTGGCGGGCACTGCACCACGGCAAGCGTCCGGATGGCAGTTACCTGTACCCGGCGTTTCCATATGATTTTTTCACGCGCATCCGTCGAGAAGACAGTGATGCCATGTTCGCCGCCTTGCAGGTGTTGGCGCCTGTGCCTGCCGAAGGTCGTGTGCCTGATCTCGACTTTCCCTGGAACCAGCGCTGGCTGCTGGGCATGTGGCGGATGCTGAACTTTGATGCCGGCAGTTACAAGCCGGACCCGGACAAGTCGCCTGAATGGAATCGCGGTGCGTATCTCGTCCGGGGAATTGCCCATTGTGGCGCATGTCACACGCCGCGAGGTGCCTTGGGAGGCGTCAATACGGGGCGGTCTTTGGCTGGGGCGTTGGTGCCCGGCCAGCACTGGTACGCCCCCAATCTTCATCCGGGCAAGGGCGGCGAGCTGGCCGGCTGGACGCGGCAAGACATCGTCAACTTGCTGGGCAGAGGCCGGTCGCGTCACGGCACGGTCTTCGGGCCGATGCGTGAGGTGGTCAGCGGCTCGACGCAGTATCTGGCACCGGACGATCTCGGAGCCATCGCCACCTACCTTCTTGACCAGCCGGCAGGCCACCCGGCACATGTGCGCCAGACGCTCTGGCCTTCACCTGACCAGGCGCGCGCACTGGTGCGACAAGGACGCGACATCTACAGCGAGCACTGCGCCGACTGCCACGGAGACGAAGGCCACGGCAAGGGCGTGTATCCGCCGCTGGCACGCAATACCACCGTGTCCGGCCATCCCGTAAACGCCATTCGTGCCGTGCTGCTGGGCGGCTTCGGACCGGTCACACGCGCCCATCCGAGGCCGTATTCCATGCCGCCCTTTGCGCCGCAGCTGAATGATGTCGAAGTGGCGGCGGTGGTCAGCTACATCCGCTTCGCCTTCGCCGGCAAGGCGTCGCCGGTGTCGCCCGAAGCTGTCAGTCGCTACCGATCGACGCCGGCCCGGTAAGCAGCCGTGACGCTCGCCAGTTCCCGCCACGGCGGCAGATCCCAGAAGCGTCGGGCCTGACCGGAAGGCGAGGGCAGTACCCAAAGACGTGTGCTGGCAAGCATCTCCGGTTGCGGCCCATAGCTCGCGATGCGGTGTCCCAATGCCGCCCGAGCCGCATTCTTGCTGGTGAAGGCCAGCTAGGAGCCTGGGCGGTAGGAACCATGTGAGCGAGGCACAGCCATTTTGAGAACG
>CAZOXZ010000158.1:0-5748 GCA_964583865.1 uncultured Rhodanobacteraceae bacterium
AATTGGCAGAGCAGCGGTCTCCAAAACCGCAGGTTGGGGGTTCGATTCCCTCCTGCCGTGCCACCACTCGAGGATAAAGGACCGAAGACCGAAGATTGTGCCGGGGACATGAGCGGACGGAGCCTGCGGGTGCCTGTCCGGCCCATGCATCCCGTTTTCGTCATTGGGGCGGGCGCTGTCAGCGGTGACCAGACAATGAACAGCAAAGTTGAGAAATCCGATCGCTTGAGCCCGCTTGATGTCATCAAGCTGGTGCTGGCTGCCGCCGTGCTGATCTTCACGGTGTGGGCCTATTACCACTACAGCGCGATCGCAACCCCGCTGCGCATCGTCGGCGCGATGGCCGGGCTGGGCATTGCCGTGGTGATCGCGTCCTTCACGGCCTGGGGTGCAAAGGCTCGCGAGTTCATGCGCGAGTCCCAATTCGAGATGCGCAAGGTCGTGTGGCCGACGCGGCAGGAAACCATTCGTACCACGATCATGATCATCATCGTGACGGTGGTCATTGCCCTGGTTCTGGGGTTGATCGACGTGGTTCTGAAGTGGGCCATTCTGGATACGCTGCTGCAGGTCGGGGGCTGATCGATGAGCAAGGAATGGTACGTCGTTCATGCCTATTCCGGTTATGAACAGAAGGTGAAGCGTTCCCTGCTCGAACGCATCGAGCGCTCGCCGCTGGGCGACAAGTTCGGCGAAGTTCTGGTGCCGACCGAAGAAGTGGTGGAGATGCGTGCCGGCCAGAAGCGTCGCAGCGAGCGCAAGTTCTTCCCCGGTTACGTGTTGGTCCAGATCGAGACGGATACATCGGAGCGCAAGACGCGCATTGATGACGAAGCGTGGCATCTGGTCAAGGAAACCCCCAAGGTGCTGGGTTTCATCGGTGGCACGGCTGACCGGCCGCAGCCCATCAAGCAGCACGAGGCGGAGACCATCCTGGCGCGTGTGCGCGAAGGTGTGGACAAGCCGCGGCCGAAGGTTCTGTTCGAGCCTGGCGAGATGGTGCGCGTGATCGACGGCCCGTTCAACGATTTCAACGGTACCGTCGAAGAAGTGAATTACGAGAAGAGCCGCCTGCGGGTGGCGGTCCTGATCTTCGGCCGCTCCACGCCAGTGGAGCTCGAGTTCGGTCAGGTCGAGAAAGCATAGGTAGCGCGCGGGGCATGTACGCGCCGGCATGATTGATGCCGACCGCATGCCTGCGTGCTTGTCCACTGAAGCAGACGGGGAGTCTCGCAGCCGTCAGGTGTGCAGACGCATGGACCCGAGGAGAAACTGAAATGGCAAAGAAGGTTGCAGGTTACATCAAACTGCAGATCCCGGCCGGCAAGGCCAACCCCTCGCCGCCCGTCGGCCCCGCGTTGGGCCAGCAAGGGCTGAACATCATGGATTTCTGCAAGGCCTTCAATGCGGCCACGCAGGAGATGGAGCCGGGACTGCCGATTCCGACCGTCATCACGGCCTACAGCGACAAGAGCTTCACCTTCATCACCAAGACCCCGCCGGCCGCCGTGCTGCTGCGCAAGATTGCCGGCATCGGCAAGGGTTCGGGTCGCCCGAACACCGAGAAGGTGGGCAAGGTGACGCGTGCCCAGCTTGAGGAAATCGCCAGGACGAAGGAGCCGGACCTGACAGCGGCCGATCTTGATGCCGCGGTGCGCACCATCGCGGGCAGTGCCCGCAGCATGGGCCTCGAGGTGGAGAACTGAACATGAAGATGACGAAGAAAGCCAAGGCATTGAAGGGTTTGGTGGAGCCGGGCAAGGCTTACCCTGTCGATGAAGCGGTGGCACTGGTCCGCGAGAGCGCCAAATGCAAGTTTGTCGAGTCGGTGGACGTGGCGCTGCGGCTCGGGATTGACGCGCGCAAGTCCGACCAGGGCGTGCGTGGTGCCTCGTTGCTGCCACATGGCACGGGCAAGGATGTGCGTGTGGCCGTGTTCTGTCCGGAAGGCGAAAAGGCCGAGACAGCCAAGGCGGCCGGTGCGGACGCGGTTGGCATGGAAGACCTCGCCGAGCAGATGCAGGGCGGGGACATCGACTTCGGTCGTGTCATTGCCACGCCGGATGCCATGCGTGTGGTCGGCAAGCTGGGCCAGCTTCTCGGGCCGCGTGGCCTGATGCCCAACCCGAAGGACGGTACGGTCACCGCCGACGTCGAGACGGCCGTGAAGAATGCCAAGGCCGGGCAGGTCAAGTTCCGCAACGACAAGGCCGGCATTGTGCATGCCACGATCGGCAAGGCGGACTTCGAGCCGGCGCAGCTGGTGGGCAACCTGAATGCCCTGCTGGCAGATGTGCTGAAGGCCAAGCCTGCCAGCTCCAAGGGCAAGTATCTGAAGAAGGTCTCCCTGTCCAGCACCATGGGGCCGGGAATCAACGTCGATCCGTCCAGCCTGGAAGCTGCGTCCTGATCGACGACAACCGAGTATCGGGTCACGTGCACATGTTGCCGTGACTCGGGAGTTTTGAGGGCCTCGCCTGAGCGGGCGTGCGCCGTCAAAGACCGCGGGTGACGAAATCGGACTTCGTCTCAATTGGATCGGTGGTACGAGATCCGGCCTGCGTAGATGGTGATGTGCCCGGACCGGCTTGTCTGGAACGGCCATCAATGGAAAGGCGCCATATGGCGTCGGCGAATCGGGCAGGAGCCACAGTATTCGCCAGTACATGGTTGTCGGGGCACGGAGCCCCCGCAGCTTGTCAGGAGAACAGCAATGGCGCTCAATCTTGCGCAAAAGAAAGAGGTCGTTGCCGAACTGGCGACTGTCGCTGACAGCGCACACTCCCTGGTTGCGTCCGAGTATGCCGGCATGTCCGTCGAGCAGTTCACGGAGCTGCGCAAGAAGGCCCGCGAAGGCGGTGTTTTCTTGCGTGTTGCCAAGAACAGTCTCGTGCGGCGTGCGGTCGAAGGGACCGACTACGAGTGTGTGGGTGAGCAACTGACAGGGCCTTTGGTGTACGCCTTCTCGACCGAGGATCCCGGTGCAGCCGGGCGCCTGGTGAAGGAGTTCGCCAAGGACAACAAGCAGCTTCAGCCGAAGGTCGTGGCTCTGGGTGGCGTTGCCTACCCGCCTGGTCACGTCGACGTGCTGGCTTCGCTGCCGACCCGCGAGCAGGCCCTGGGCATGCTGGTGCGTTTGCTGGCCGAACCGGCCACACGCCTGGCACGCGTCATGGCCGAGCCGGCTTCCCAGCTGGCACGTGGGCTCCAGCAGGTTGGTGAAAAGCAGAAAGCTGCATGACGGTCCGTCGTCAACAGGCAAACCTTTGCGTTCCAGATAGTTTTTTCAGGAGTTAATCAAATGTCTCTCAGTAACGAAGAAATCCTCGACGCGATCGCGGAAAAGACGCTCGTCGAGATCATGGACCTGGTCAAGGCCATGGAAGACAAGTTCGGCGTGTCAGCGGCTGCCCCGGTGGCCGTGGCTGCCGGTCCTGCCGCTGGTGGCGATGCGGCTGCGGCCGAGGAGCAGACCGAGTTCGATGTGGTGCTCGCCGACTTCGGTTCCAACAAGATCGCCGTCATCAAGGCCGTGCGTGCCGTGACCGGCCAGGGCCTGAAAGAAGCCAAGGCCATGGTCGAAGGTGCACCGGCCACGGTCAAGGAAGCGGCCAGCAAGGAAGACGCCGAGAAGATCAAGGCTGATCTCGAGGAAGCAGGCGCTACCGTCGAGCTGAAGTGACGACAGGATGTCGTCATCCCGCACAGCGCATGGATGCGCGTCGATGCGGGTCCGAATGGACAAGCCGTAATCCCGGGCAGCGCATGGATGCGTTGCTGCGGGGACTGGCCTTCACTGGCGGATACCGATGTTCCGCAGTGGTGGGCAAACGAGCCTGGAGGTTCTGACCCCCGGGCTTTCCCCGTTTCTCGGGGACCGCAGCATGGCACATCCAGTCAGATGCGCCAACACGGGCCAGGTGCCCGGACAACCCACATTTTCTGTCGTCGGCGACGGCCGGTGGCACCCAAACTCAATGGTGGCAGACCATGACCTACTCATTCACCGAGAAGAAGCGCATTCGCAAGGACTTCAGCAAGTTGTCGGACAAGCTCTCGAGGGTGTTGTCCGTGCCCAACTTGCTGCAGATCCAGACCGGATCCTACCAGCGGTTTCTGCAGGAAGGCGTGCCGCCCGAAGAGCGGGCAAACCGCGGTCTGGAGGCTGCGCTGACCTCGGTGTTGCCGATTTCCAGCCATTCGGGCAACGCCATGCTCGAGTACAAGTCTTATCGTCTGGGTGAGCCGGCGTTCGACGAACGTGAATGCCGCGCCCGGGGCATGACTTTCTCGGCACCGCTGCGGGTCACGGTGCGCCTTGTCATCTACGACAAGGACAGCCCTGCCAAGAACAAGAAGGTGAAGTACGTCAAGGAGCAGGAGGTCTATCTGGGCGAACTGCCGCTGATGACCGACACCGGCACGTTCATCATCAATGGCACCGAACGCGTCATCGTGTCGCAGCTGCACCGCTCGCCGGGCGTGTTCTTCGACCACGACCGTGGCAAGACGCACAGCTCGGGCAAGTTGCTGTTCACCGCGCGTGTCATCCCGTACCGCGGTTCCTGGCTGGACTTCGAGTTCGATCCGAAGGATGGCCTGTACACCCGCATCGATCGTCGTCGCAAGCTGCCTGTGACGGTGCTGCTGCGCGCGCTGGGCTATGACACGAAGGAGATGCTGGAAGTCTTCTTCGACCACAACGTGTTCCATCTGGCCGAGGATGGCGCCTCGCTGGAGCTGGTGCCCGAGCGCCTGCGGGGCGAGACCTTGGGCTTTGATCTCAAGGCTGGCGATGAAGTCATCGTCAAGGCCAACCAGCGCATCACCGCGCGGCACGTGAAGTTGCTGCAGAAGGCGGATATTCCGCGCCTCGAGGTGCCCGACGACTACATGGTGGGGCGGATCCTGGCCGATACCATTGTCAACCCGAAGTCGGGTGAGCGCCTGGCAGCGATCAACGACGAACTGACCGAGGAACACATCGAAGCCTTCCGTGAGGCTGGTGTGGACCAGGTTCCGACGCTGTACGTCAATGATCTTGATCGCGGCCCGTACATCTCCACGACCCTGCGCGTGGACCCGACCAACGTTCTTCCGCTGGAGGACACGGAAAAGACCCGCGACGAGCTGCGCAAGGAAGGCCAGGTCGCGGCGATGGTCGAAATCTATCGCATGATGCGTCCGGGTGAGCCACCCACCAAGGATGCCGCGCAGAACCTGTTCCACAACCTGTTCTTCACTTTCGATCGCTACGACCTGTCGGCGGTCGGGCGCATGAAGTTCAACCGTCGTGTGGGCCGGGAGGACATTACCGGGCCAAGCGTGCTGTACGACGATCACTACTTTGCCGGTCGCCGGGACGCTGAACCGAAGACGCTTCATGCCGAGTATGGCGAGGGTTCGGATATTCTTGCCGTGCTGCGCGAGCTGATCAAGATCAAGGACGGCCATGGTCACGTGGATGATATCGACCACCTCGGCAACCGGCGTGTGCGTTCGGTCGGCGAGATGGCCGAGAACGCCTTCCGTATCGGCCTGGTGCGCGTCGAGCGCGCCGTGCGCGAGCGCCTGAGCCAGGCCGAGGCCGACAACCTGGGCCCGCAGGACCTGATCAACGCCAAGCCGGTCGCGGCAGCCATGAAGGAGTTCTTCGGCTCTTCGCAGCTCAGCCAGTTCATGGATCAGAACAACCCGCTGTCCGAGGTGACCCACAAGCGCCGTGTCTCGGCGCTGGGTCCGGGTGGC
>CAZOXZ010000159.1:0-5608 GCA_964583865.1 uncultured Rhodanobacteraceae bacterium
CGTTCTCAAAATGGCTGTGCCTCGCTCACATGGTTCCTACCGCCCAGGCTCCTGGAAGGATTTTGAAGATGCCGTCGTGATGGCTGCAGCCGAAAGTGCCGCGTGTGATCTTGTTGTCACGCGTAATCTGCGCGACTTTCGTGGCGCCACAATGGATGTGTTGACGCCGGAGCAATGGCGGGTCGTCTACGGCCCCGAGTAACCCTGTGCCCGGCACCAGGCGTCAAAGGCTTCGGTGGTGCTGTAGCGCGGCGTGTAGCCGAACTCGCTTTTCAGTCGGTTGTTGTCCAGCACCGGGCGGTAACGCAGGAAGGCGACTTGTTCAGGGCCGTAGCGCGTCAGGCCGAATGGCTTCAGCAAGGCCAGGCCGGCCTTGACCAGCCAGGCGGGCAGGTGGATGCAGGGCTTGCCCAGACGTGTAGCGATCTCGTCGATGGTCAAGGCCCCGTCGCCCGCCAGGTTCCAGGCGCCGCCGGCGTCGCTTTCAATGGCGCGCAGCAGGGCACCGACGACATCCTGGTCGTGGATGAACACGAACGGGCTGGTGGCGCCACGGATGGCAAGAACACGTGGTCGCTTGAACATCGCCGTGATCTGGTTGTCCACGGTCTCGCCCAGAATGGTGCTGATGCGCAGGATGACCTGCTTCAACTGCGGGTGCGAGCTTCGCCAGTCGGCCAGCATTTCTTCCACCAGGCGCTTGTGCCAGGCGTAAGCAAAAGCCTTGTTGCCGCGCAAAGGGCAGTCCTCGGTGATCCAGGCCGGGTTGTCGGCGTGGTAGCCATAGGCCGCGCCACTGGAGCTGACCACCAGCTTGCCAACGCCGGCTGCCGTGGCCGCCTCCAGGACGTTGCGCGTGCCTTCCACATCCACCGAATACAGGAACTCGCGTGTGGCGTGCTTGTCCGGCGTGACGATGGATGCCAGATGCACCACCACGTCGATGGCGTGCTTTTGCAGCAACCCTGCAAGGTCCTTTGAGCGTACGTCGGCGACCTCGTAAGTGATGCCGTCCAGGCGTTTGCCGGCGGGAATATCGCGGATGTCGCTGGCCACAACCCGGCCGACAGGCACGCGCGCGTCCGTCAGTGCGCGAACCAGTTGTGTGCCGAGATAGCCGCCGGCACCGGTGATGAAAATATTGGGACCAGTCACCGGACGTCAGCCCTTGGGTGGTTCGTGCAATTTCTTGAAATGGATCAGTCCGGGTGCCCACATGTGCTTCACCGGATCAACATCCACATGCACCACGGCGCAGCCGCCCGAATCGATGGCGCGCTGCAAGGCCGGCTTGATGTCCGCCGGATCGGCAACGCGTTCGCCGTAGGCGCCCATCGACTCGGCCAGCTTGTCGAAGCTGATCTCGCCTAGATCCGCCTTGATGGTTTCTTCCGGCGGCAGGCTCTTGCGCACAATGGTCTTCACCGGTTTCAGGGCGAACTGCTGGTTCATCTTCACCATGCCCCACTGCTTGTCGCACAACACCACGTAAACCACCCGTGCCTTCAGGCGCACGGCGGTCTCGATTTCTTGCGGATGGAAGCCGAAAGCGCCGTCGCCGGTGAGGCAGCACACCGGTCGGTCCGGCAACGCCATGGCCGCGCCGATGGCCTGGGCCATGCCGGCACCCAGCATGCCGAAATGAAACGTGGACAGGATGCGGTTGGGTACCATGGCGCGGTGGTAGAACATGGCCCAGATAGTGGTATTGCCGCCGTCGGCCACCAGCACGCTGTCATCCGGAAATACCTCGTTGCAGGCCGCCGCCACGTGCGCCGTGTGCATGGGAACGCGCATGTCGGCGAGATCGCTGTCCCAGCCCTTGCGGTCCTTGCGCATGGCTTCGGCCAGCGCCTGCTTGCGTGCCTTGCGTGGTTCCAGGTCGATTTCGTTGCGTCGCTGGTCCAGGATCTCGGCCAGTTGTTCCAGGAACAACCTGACGTCCGCGCGCACCGCCAGGTTTACCGGCTTGTTGAGGCCCAGCGATTCGGCGTCGACTTCCACCTGGATGGTTTTCTGGCTTGCCGGATCGCGCCAGTAGGGCGGGCTGCCCCACCAGTCGGTTTCGCCCACGCGCGAGCCGAGGATCAACACGGTGTCTGATTCGTTGCGTACTTTGTGGTTCAACTTCACATGCGGCATGGGAATGGCCAATGCCGAGTCCTCGGGTAACACGCCGCGCGCGGCCCAACTGGTGGTGACCGGTGCCTGCAGCAGCCGCGCCACCCGTGCCAGCGTGTCGAAGGCGTCGGCATGCACCACGCCGCTGCCGGCATGGATCATCGGTGCCTCGGCCGCCAGCAGCAGCTCCGCCGCGCGTTCCACCTCGTCCGCGCGCGGCGCAATGGGCGTGATGGTGCGGTAACGCGACGGCTCCGGGTAACTGGCCGGGCCATCGAACTTGCCGTTCATGATGGTCTCTGGCACATCCAGATGCACCACGCCGGGACGGCCGTCGAAGCACCGGCGCAGGGCGGTGTGCGTGAGATCCTTCAGCCGGCCAAAGCCGGACACCGGCGCGCTCCATTTGGCGATGCGTCCGATGACGCCGCTCTGGTCAAAACACTGGTAGGCGCCCTTGTGCTCGGGGTACATGATGCCCGGCCGGCGCGCACTGGTGATGGCCAGCACGCGGTTGCCCTCGCCCTGTTCCACCACCAGTCCGGGCAGCAAGTTGGCCACGCCCGGCCCGTTGCTGGCCATGCACACGCCCAGCTTGCCGGTCAGGCGGGCATAGGCCCCGGCCATGTGCGCGGCGCTGGCTTCGTGCCGTGGAGTGACGATCTCGATGCCGAGCCGGTGCAGAGCCGAGTAAAAACCGAAATAAGTGCCGTCGATGATACCGAAAACCTTTTCGACACCCTCGCGCTGCAACATGCGCGCCAGCACTTCGCCACCGGTGATCTTCGCCATGCCCACCCCCGCGTTCGACTGCCCAAGCAGTCGCCTGAAGAAAATTCATCTTGGCATGCACGTCCGGCCCCGACAATGGTCGCGCTTGCCTTGACAGGGGGGCAAAACGGACAAGCAAGCTGGATTCCGGAAGCCAGCACCGTTCGGGCCCTGCCGATTTTTCCGGGCAAGAGGCGCTGGGCCCCGGATCTCCGCTTCGCTCCGTCCGGGGTGACCGGAATCGCGTCATCTCCGGGGCGGTCGCGGCGGCTTGTGTTGCTGTTACCCAGTCGTAGGTCGGGATCGCGTGCGACGTGAACCCGACACGCCATATCCGGTGTCGGGTCCGGCTTCGCCGGTCCCGACCTACGATGCTGCCGGCGACTGGGTGTGAATGGCCCGCGACGTGGCTATTGCAGCGCACCCGGACCAACCGACGTTTCCCGTTTCCCTATTCCCGATTCCCCGCTCTTCAAGGCGCTATCTTGCGTTTCAATGCACGGGCCACGGGCTGCGGCAGTTTCGGCAGAGCGCGCAAGGCCAGCGGCAGCATTCTGCGTTTGCGGGCGTCCAGGGATTCGGGGATGCGGGCATCGATGAGTTGTGGGCCGGGGGTGGCCAATGCCTTTTCCAGGGCCGCGCAGAAGGCGTCGCTGTTCTCGCAGGTGGTGCCGGGCACACCCATGCCTTCGCCCAGGCGGGCGAAGTCGATGGGTGGATGGGAAAGGTCGAGCTGGGATGCGGCTTTGTCGCCCACGCCGCTGGCTTCGGCACCGACGCGGTCGAGTTCCAGGTTCAGCACCGAGTAGGCGGCGTTGGAGCAGATGATGGCGGTGACGTTCAAGCCTTCGCGGGCCATGGTCCACAGGGCCTGGATGGTGTACATGGCCGTGCCGTCGCCGATGACGGCGATGACGGGCCGGTCGGGGCAGGCGATGGCCGCACCGACGGCATTCGGCAAGCCCTGGCCGATGGCGCCGCCGGTGAGTGCCAGCAGGTCGTGCGCCGGGCAGCCTGCGGTCATGGCGCCCAGCATCAGGCCGGAGGTGTTGGATTCGTCGACGAGAATGGCGTTGTCGGGCAGAAGGTGGCCGATGGCCTGGCAGACTTTCTCCGCCGTCAGCGTACCGTCTTCCGGGCGCGGTGGACGCACTGCCTGCTGCAACGCCGGTTCGGCAGCGTTCGCGCCCATGTGCTTCACCAGCGCTTCGAGGCTGGCGACGGCATCCATGTCGGGCGAGGCCAGGGTGTGGACTTCGCACTTTTTCGGCACCAGGTAACTCGGCTTGCCGGGGTAGGCGAAAAAGCTCACCGGTGCCTTGGCGTCCACCAGCACCAGATGGCGGTAGGGCGCCAGTTGCGAGGTGGCCATCTCGGCCAGGTAGGCGATTTTTTCCACCGGTGGCAGGCCGGCGCCTCGGGTCAGGCGCGTGGGAAAGGTCTCGACGAAGAGCTTGGCGCCACTGGCCGCGGCCAGTTTGGTGGCTGCCATCAAGCCGGGTTTCAAGGTGGCTTGGCGGCCCAGCAGCAGGGCCGTTTTCTTGCCGGCCTTGAGCGCCGTGGCGACCTCGTCCAGCACGGTCTCGTCGGCCACCGGTGCGGCCGGCGGCGGCTCGGCTTGCGTGGCCTCGGCGCCCTGGCCCCAGGAGACATCCGCGGGCAGGATCAGCGTGGCCACCTGGTTGGGCTTGCTGCGGGCGGCGGTGATGGCATCGGCGGCATCGCCGGGCAGCTCGGCCGTGGTTTGCGAAGTGCGCACGAAGCCGGGCGAGACGTTGCGCGCCACGGTTTCGATATCCGATTGCAATTGCGCGTCGTACTGGACGTGCGTGGTGGCGTGGTCGCCGACGACGTTCACCACCGGCACCTTGCCTTTGCGTGCGTTGTGCAGATTGGCCAGGCCGTTGCCGAGACCGCAGCCCAGGTGCAGCAAGGTGGCGGCGGGCTTGCCCGCCATGCGCGCGTAGCCGTCGGCCGCGCCCGTAGCCACGCCCTCGAACAGCGCCAGCACGGCGCGCATGGCCGGCTCGCTGTCCAGCGCGGCGACGAAGTGCATTTCGCTGGTGCCGGGGTTGGTGAAGCAGACCTCGATGCCGGAGTCGACCAGGGTCTTGATGAGGGCGGTGGCGCCGTTGCTCATGGCGTGGGCCTCGATGCGGGTTCCAGGTGTTGCGGGCCAATGTCGCCCACGCGGGTGACGCCGGTCAAGGTCATGGCCAGACGTAGTTCGTCGCCGAGCGTGGCCAGCAGGCGTTCGATGCCGCGCTGGCCGCGTGCGGCCATGGCCCAGATCCAGGGCCGGCCGATGAGAACGCCGTCGGCGCCCAGCGCCAGGGCCTTGAAGATGTCGCTGCCGCTGCGCACGCCGCCATCGACCAGCACTTCTATGTCCTCGCCCACGGCGGCCGCGACCTCGGGCAGGCGCGTGATGCCGGCGACCACCGAATCAAGCTGGCGGCCGCCATGGTTGGACACGACGATGCCGTCGGCGCCGACCGCCACGGCCTGGCGCGCATCGTCCACGTCCAGGATGCCCTTCAGCAGCAGTCGGCCGGGCCAGCGTTGGCGCAGCCAGGCGATGTCATCCCAGGTGACCGAGGCATCAAACTGGCCGTCCACCCAGGCCTTGAAGGCGTTGAGCTCGTTGCCGTCCGGTACTTGTTTGTCGAGGCAGCCGAAGCGGTGCGGCTTGCCGCCCAGGGCCACGTCGCGCAGC
>CAZOXZ010000160.1:0-5530 GCA_964583865.1 uncultured Rhodanobacteraceae bacterium
ACAAGGTCGCGCGCCGCGGTATCCGAGTCGCTGATCTGGGTAATGCCGACGAACTGGCCGACAAGCTGCGTGCCGTGCTGGAGTACCACAACTTCGTGCTCACCGGTCATCTCGGGGCCGAGCCGGTTGACTATCAGCAGACACTGGATGAGGCGCTGGCCTTTGCCGAATACATCGACCCGATGAAGTTCGACGTGGCCGGCATCCTGCACGACCTGCGCAAGCGTGGCGAGCGCGTGCTGTTCGAGGGTGCCCAGGGCACGCTGCTGGACATTGATCACGGCACCTATCCGTACGTCACCTCCAGCAACACCACCACCGGAGCGGTGATGACCGGCACGGGCGTCGGCGCGGACTACATCGACTACGTGCTCGGCATCGCCAAGGCCTACGTCACGCGCGTGGGCGGCGGGCCGTTCCCGACCGAGCTGGACGACGAGGTCGGTCAGGGCCTGCGCGACCGTGGTCAGGAATACGGCGCCAGCACTGGTCGCCCGCGACGTTGCGGCTGGATGGACATCGTGGCATTGAAGCGCGCCACCACCATCAACGGCATGAGTGGCCTGTGCATCACCAAGCTGGACGTGCTGGACGGCATGGACAAGCTCAAGGTCTGCATCGCCTACGAATACCGTGGCAAACGCACCGAGTACGCGCCGCTGGATGCCGCCGGTTGGGATGAATGCACGCCGGTGTACCTCGAGTTCCCGGGCTGGCAGGAATCCACCCACGGCGTGACCGAATGGGAACAACTGCCGGCCGCAGCGCGTGCCTACCTGCGGGCGCTCGAGGAGCTGGCCGGCTGCCCGCTGGCCATGGTCTCCACCGGCCCTGACCGCGATGCCAACATCGTGCTGCAGGATCCGTTCGCCTGAGCATGGACCAGCGGGAGACGTTCGCTGCGTTGCGGTTGCGGGCGCGGGTTTATCGCCGGATCCGCGAGTTCATGCACCAGCGCGAGGTCACCGAGGTGCACACGCCGGTGCTGTCGCAGGCCGGCAACAGCCAGCCCAACCTGGACTGCTTCGTCACCGACTTCCACGGGCCGGTGCGGGGCGGGGCACGCCGGCGTTACCTGCGCACCTCGCCCGAGTATCCGTTGAAGCGCTTGCTGGCGGCCGGTTTCGGCGACTGCCACGAACTGGGTCGCGTGTTCCGCGACGGCGAAGCCGGACGGCGGCACAACCCCGAGTTCGACATGCTGGAGTGGTACCGCACAGGCTTCGATCATTTGCAGCTGCTGGACGAGACGGTCGATCTGGTGCAGGCGGTGCTGGCGCTGGCCGGGCGTGAGGCGCCTGTGCATCGCACGACCTACCGGCAACTGTTCATCGATACGCTGCAACTCGATCCCTTCAAGGCCACGGAGACCGAGCTGCGCGCGCCGCTGGCGGAGTTCCGCATCGAGCCGGACGGCCTGGGCCGCGACGACTGGCTGGACCTTCTCGTCACCCATTGCATCGAGCCGACCTTCCCAGCGGACCGCATCACCGCCATTTGCGACTACCCGGCCAGCCAGTGCATGCTGGCGCGCGTGCGCGACGACGAGCCGCCCGTAGCGGAGCGCTTCGAGCTGTTCCTCGGCCGCCACGAGCTGGCCAACGGCTACCATGAACTGGCCGATGCCGCCGAACAGCGGCGACGCTTCGAACACGACAACGCCGTGCGTCGCGCCCGCGGCAAACCCGAGATGCCGTTGGACGAGAACCTGCTGGCCGTGCTCGACCAGCTGCCCGACTGCGCCGGCGTCGCCCTCGGGATCGAACGCCTGCTGCTGGCCATGCTGGATGCGGACGACCTCGCCGCTGTCATGGCCTTCACCTTCGCCTGCGCCTGAGCTGACGCCACGCGGACCGCGGGCTTCCAGCCCGCATGCCGCGCAGCGACGGTGCAGGTACCTGTCTCTGGCTGCGGAGGGAATGGCCGGCTCGCGATACAATGCGCGTTTTCGTTTTACCAAAAAGGTCGCAAGCGATGAGCAAGTTTCGAGTCGAGCACGACAGCATGGGCGAGTTGCAGGTTCCCGCGGACGCGCTTTGGGGCGCGCAAACCCAGCGGGCCATCGACAATTTTCCAGTCTCCGGACTGATGGTGCCGCGTGAGTTCATCCGTGCGCTGGGCCTGATCAAGGCGGCCGCCGCCGAGGCCAACCTGAAACTGGGGCATTTGAGCAAAGGTCGTGCCCAGGCTATCCGCAAGGCTGCCGAGAGTGTGGCGGCGGGTGAGCATGACGCGCAGTTCCCCATCGACATTTTTCAGACCGGCTCGGGCACCAGCTCGAACATGAATGCCAACGAGGTCATTGCCCACCTGGCCAGCAACAAGCGTTTGGCGATACATCCCAATGACCACGTCAACTATGGTCAAAGTTCCAACGACGTGATTCCGACGGCGATCCATGTCAGTGCCTCGCTGGCGGTGAAGGAGCAGTTGCTGCCGGCATTGAAGCACTTGCAACGCGTGATCGACCGCAAGGCCAGGAAGCTGGCCGACGTACCCAAGACCGGGCGCACGCACTTGATGGATGCCATGCCCGTCACCTTCGGCCAGGAGCTGTCCGGCTGGTCGGCCCAGGTCGGCTCGGCCGTCGCCCGCATCGAGGACAGCATGGTGCGCATGCACGCCTTGCCGTTGGGTGGCAGTGCTGTCGGCACGGGCATCAATGCCGACCCCAAGATCGGCCCGGCGGTGGCCGCCGAGCTGAAAAAGATGACCAAGGTGAAGTTCACTTCCGCGGACAATTACTTCGAGGGCATTTCCTCGCAGGATGCGGCGGTGGAGCTGTCCGGCCAGCTGAAGACCTTCGCGGTGGCGCTGATGAAGAACGCCAACGACCTGCGCAGGATGAATTCCGGGCCGTAGGCGGGCCTGGGCGAGATCGAGCTGAAGGCGCTGCAACCGGGATCGTCCATCATGCCGGGCAAGATCAATCCGGTGATTCCCGAGGCCGCCGCGATGGTCTCGGCTCAGGTGATCGGCAATGACGCGGCCATCACCGTCGGCGGCCAGGCCGGCAACTTCCAGCTCAACGTCATGCTGCCGATGATCGCGTACAACCTGCTGCAGTCCATCGGTATCCTGGCCAACATCTCGCGCCTGATGGCGGATGAGGCCATTGCCAGTTTCAAGGTCAACAAGGCGCACATCAACGAGGCCCTGGCGCGCAACCCCAGTCTGGTGACGGCATTGAACCCGGTGATCGGTTACGAGAAGGGCTCGGCGATTGCCAAGAAGGCGTACAAGGAAGGCCGCCCGATCGTGGAGGTCGCCGTCGAGGAAACCGACCTGTCGCGCGACGAGCTGGAGAAGCTGCTCGATCCCTACCAGCTCACCAAGGGCGGGATCCACGGCGGCAAGTGAGTTCCGTCCTGCGATGAGCGGAAACCGCCGGGTGCTCGTGACGGCACCCGGCGGATCTTGCGAAGCGTTCAGGCTTCATTGCGGTGACTGCGGAACCAGATCGCGGCGGCGATCATGGCCATGCCGGCAATGGCGCCCAGCCAGGCTTCCGGTTGCTGCAGGTAGCCCCAGCCGGTTTGCAGGCTGAACAGGTCCAGCAAGGCGTTCGGGTTGCTCTCGTTGTCGATCTTGTCGGCAGCGTCGCTCAGCCAGGCGAAGGGGATGACGCCGAGCAACAGGCGGGCGACGATGTGTTCCCAGAACCACGCGCCGATCGTGTCGAGCGAGCGCGTCAGCTGAAACCAGCTGAGCAGGACGCCGGCTCCGACGGGAATGCCGACCGCCCACAGGAACGGTTTGCTGCGTGCCCAGGCCGAAACCATCATCAGCCATCCCAGCGTTGGCAGGGCCCAAACGATGTTCACCGGAATCAAGGCAATCAGGGTGGCCAGGATCCTCACCGGATGCGCGACCTTCAGCATGGGCCACATCGGCAGACCGTGAACAGCGCCCCACGTTAGCAACATCAAGAGGGTGGCGACACCGGTGATCACACCAACGATGGTGACGATCACGGGAGCCGTGATTGCGGCACTGAAAAACTTGGACAAGACCGTTTCGGATGCGGAAACCGGCATGGATTTCCAGAACAGCACACTGCGGTCGCGGCGATCGTCATACAGCGAGCCAAGGCAGTAGAAGAACACGACGAATGTCAGCACCACGCCGGCGATCATGGCTGCGGACAACACGGTGATGTCGAGAATCGCACCGATCGTGTGGCCATGGGCGCTGATCTGCTCGATGATCTGTGCCGAACCGTTGATCTGGGCGGCGATTCCGAAGCGGCTGGCAGCGGACTCGCCGGTGATGATGGCCATCAGGTTGATCGCCAGAAAGATGGCCGATGCCACAATCGGCGCCCAGAAAAAGCGTCGGCTGTGCTCCCAGTATTCGCGTTTCACGAGCCAGTAGAAAGTATTCATTCGTACGTATCCTTCATGGTGGCGACAAACAAGTCACTGACGGAAGGCCGGCGGGTTTCGCCTAGTGCTTCCAGGCGTGTGCGTTCGACGCCGTCGAATACAAAGATGGATTTGCCGAAGACGTGATGTTCGTCCAGCGGACCCAGCGCGCGCGCGGCATCGACCTTGTCCGGGTTCACCATGACCTCGGTGTAACGCTCGCCCAGCTTGTCCATGGCCGTATCGAGAACGACCTTGCCATCGCGCATGAACATCAGGTGGGTGAGAATATGCTCCACTTCCTCGACTTGATGGGTGGTGATGAGAATGGTCTTCTCTTCGTCGAAGTAATCCTCCAGCAGGCGCTGGTAGAACTGCTTGCGATAGAGGATGTCCAGGCCCAACGTCGGCTCGTCCAGAATCAACAGCCGGGCGTCGATGGCCATGACGATGGCCAGATGCAATTGCACGATCATGCCCTTGGACATCTGCTTGATCTTCTGCGCCGGGTTGATCTTGGTGTGGGCCAGGAATGCTTCGCATTTCTTGCGCGAGAAGCGTGGGTGAACGTTCTCCACGAAATCCAGGAGTTGTCGTGTGCGGATCCAGCAGGGCAGGGTGGCGACATCGGCAATGAAACAGACTTCTTCCATCAGCCTGGCGCGGTTCTGACGGGGGTTCTTGCCGAGGACGCTGAGGTCGCCATCGAACGTGGTCAAGCCCAGGATCGCTTTCAATGCCGTGGTCTTGCCCGCGCCGTTGGGACCGATGAGGGCGCAGATGTTGCCTGCGTCCACCGTGAAGGTCAGTCCATCGAGTGCGACCACACCACCGAACCGGACGCCAACTTCGTCGACTTCGAGAAGCGCCAAGCGCCCGGTCCTTTCGATTCCCTGAGATCCCCTCGGCACGGACCGCAGTCCGTGTCGTCGTCAGAGTAGCCAGGTCAGCGAGGCCGCGCGGTGATTCGACACGTGATCACAGCGAGGATCGGTCGGTTCGGGTTCACCCGGAGTCCACCCGACCGTCGGTCACGCCTCCACGAGCAGCACCGCTTCGCAGGGTCAGCGGTGGGCACCCATGAACATCACCCGAAGCTGGTCGTAGGCCTCGATGCAGCGCCCGGCGCCCATCACAACCGCTTCCAGGGGCTGGTCGACGAGCGT
>CAZOXZ010000161.1:0-5516 GCA_964583865.1 uncultured Rhodanobacteraceae bacterium
GTCGCCCAACGGGCCGCCGATGCCGAACAGGCCCGTCGGGTTGATGTGGAAGTTCGACTTGGGCAGGATGTCCAGCCATTTTTTCGGCAGCACGGGCTTCAGGATGTGCTCCCGCACGCCGTCGACGATGTCCTTGCGCTTGATGCCCGGGTCATGCTGCGTGGACAGCACCACCGCATCAATGCCCGCCGGCTTGCCGTTCTCGTAACGCAGGGTGACCTGGCTCTTGGCATCCGGACGCAGCCACGGCAAGGGCGAGCTCTTGCGCTTGCGTACCTTCGCCTGCTGCTCCATGAGCCGGTGGGCGTAGTAGATCGGCGCCGGCATCAGGCTGGGCGTCTCGTCGCAGGCGTAACCGAACATCATGCCCTGGTCGCCGGCACCCTGGTCTTCGGGCTTCTTGCGGTCCACGCCACGGTTGATGTCCGGCGACTGTTTGCCGATGAGGTTCAGCACGGCGCAGGTCGCGCCATCAAAGCCGACATCGCTGGAGTCATAGCCGATATCCAGAATGACCTTGCGGGCAATGTCCTCGACATCCACCCAGGCATCGGTGCTGATCTCGCCACCGACAATGGCCACGCCGGTCTTCACCATGGTCTCGCAGGCCACGCGGGCGCGCTTGTCCTGCGCCAGGATGGCATCAAGCATGGCGTCGGAAATGGCATCGGCCACCTTGTCGGGATGACCTTCGGAAACCGATTCGGAGGTGAAGAGGTGAGCTGTCATCGGGAATATATCCTTGCTTTCGGATCAAACGATACACAAGACCCGCATGATACATGCAACCGGTGGCGCAGCGTAGTACCACGAGGCGATTTGTTCATGGCGAAGCCGGCTGTGGCAACTCGAACGCGGCCTGCATGCGCTCGCTCCAGTCCGGTGCATTGATGCGCTTGAGAATGGCCGTGTTGATCTGCTGGCGCAGCGGGCTGCCCTGCGGCATGGCGAAGGCATAGTCCTGGCGCTCCAGAATCAATGGCAGCACGTTCAGGCGCCCATCGAAGTTCTGCTTCACCAGCCACTGCATCAAGGCCTTGTCATAGACCACGGCATCGACTTTGCCCGCAGCGAGCTCGCTCAGGGCCGCTTTCAGGTTGTCGGCCTGGCTGAAGTGCCAGCCTTTCTGTTTCAGCCATTCGGCACTGGTGCTGTCCGGCACGCTGGCAAGCCGCATGGTGCCCAACTCATCGGCATTGCTGATGCGCTGGCTCAACTGGCCGACGGTCAAGGCACTGGTCATCGCGGCGGTGAAGAAGGACACCACAATCAAGGCGGTCAGCATCCACACCATGCCAACGATGCGCCCGCCGACGGTGGCCGGCGCGGTATCGCCATAGCCCACGGTGGTCATGGTGACCATGGCCCACCAGAAGCCGGAGAAAATGCCCTGCGGCTTGCTGCCACCGAACTGTTCGGGGTTGCGCTTGTGCTCGAACAGCCAGACCACGAAGCCGACGATCAGCAGCAGGATCGACAACGTGATGATCACCTTCAGGAAAGCCGGCGACAGGATGGCCTGGATGACAGCCAGCCAGCCGGAGGCGGCTTCGTCCCGCACGGCCACGCCGAGGCCGGAGCTGGTCACCGGATGACCGAAGTCCATGACTTTCTCGCGCGCGGCCGTGGTGGTGATGGCACCGATGCCCACGTCCACCTTGCCTTGTTCAACCGCCTGCAACAGCCCTTTCAGGTCGAACTTGCGCAACTCGTAGGTCCAGCCATTATCGGCCGCGGCCTCCTGCCACAACTCGATGCCCAGCCCCTGGAAGTCGCCATTCCCGGCATCAATGACGAATGGCGGCGCATCGGTGACGCCGACGACCAGTTGCTTCTCGGCCGCGGCGGCGGTGGCGCTATCAGCTGGCGGCTCGGCCGCCCATGCCAGCAAGGGCAACAGTGCGAGGATGAGGCCTGCAAGAAGAACCGGAATTGAACGCAAACGCATGAGACTTCCCCTTGAGAACCGGCCATGAGGATAACGCACCGTCGGCGAGCACCCGGTTTGCGATGGCTCAGAATCTGTGAAAAATTCCCGTCGTGGGAGTTTTTCCAGTCGCGGCACCCAGCCGTCATCCTGCGTGGAGGGAGCGTAGCGAGCGGAATCGCAGGACCCCCATCATGGTGCCCCAGTGAACAGATTCTGCGACTACGGGCTTCGCCCTCCGTGCAGAATGACAAGAATTGAGTTGTGCGCTCAGCTCGACATGGTCACAGGACCGACCTTCGAGCTTGAAAAATCCACAGGCTCTCAACCGGTATTTTGCAGGCCGCGTGCCACGCCGTTGATGCTGGCCACCAGGGCCGGAAACAGGGCGTGGTCCGGGTCGCTGCCCGCCGCACGCCAGCGCGCCAGCAGGTCCACCTGCATCAGGCTCATCGGGTCGATGTAGGGATTGCGCAAGCGGATTGACAGCGCCAGGCGCGGATCGTCGGCCAGCAATTCATCGCTGTCACGCAAGCGCAAGATGCCATCCACGCTGGCACGGTGTTCCGCCTCGAGCATAGGAAAGAAGGCTTCGTGCTGCGCGCCGGAGAGCAACGAGAATCGCCGGGCGATGCGCAGGTCGGTCTTGGCCAGTACCATTTCCACGTCCGCGATCAGGGTGCGGAAGAACGGCCAGTCGCGGGCCATGGCCCGCATGGGCTCGATGCCATGCTGGTCGATGGCCTGCTGCAGGGCCGTGCCGAGGCCGTACCAGCCGGTGAGAATGGCGCGGCTCTGGGTCCAGGAAAACACCCAGGGAATGGCGCGCAAATCCTCCACGCCCTGCATGGCGCGGCGACTGGCAGGCCGCGAGCTCATGGCCAGATGTTCGATCACGTCAATCGGCGTGGCCTGACGGAACCAGTCCACGAAGCCGGGCTTGCCAACCAGGGCGCGGTAGGCTTCGCGGCTGCGGACAGCCATGTCCGCCACAATCGCCTGCCATTGCGTCAGATCGGGCTCGTCGTCAGGCCGGCGCAGGCTGGCGCGCAGCGTCGCGCCCACCATCTGTTCCAGGCTGCGCAGGGCCAGCGCGCGGATGCCGTACTTGCGATGGATGACCTCGCCTTGCTCGGTCATGCGCAGCTGGCCGTTGACGCTGCCCACCGGCGAGGCCATCAGGGCACTGACGAGATGCCCGCCGCCACGGCTGACGCTACCGCCGCGGCCATGGAAGAAGGCCAGCTCGATGCCGCACTCGCGGGCCACGGCAACCATCTCGCGCTGGCCTTGTTGCAACACCCAGCGCGAGCTGACGATCCCGCCATCCTTGCTGCTGTCCGAATAGCCCAGCATCACCATCTGGCGGTTGCCACGTTGCGCCAGATGCGCCTGGTACACCGGATCGGCAAACAGCGCACGCAGGCTGTCGCCGGCATGTTCGAGGTCGGCCACCGTCTCGAACAGCGGCGCGATATCCAACGGCACGGCACCCTCGGCCAGCAGGCCGCCCTGGCGTGCCAGCGCCAGCACCGCCAGCACGTCGGCCGCCGAGCGCGCCATGGAGATGATGTACACGCCGGTGGCGCGGGCACCGTAGCGCTCGCGGGCATCGGCCAGCACGGCGAACACATCCTGCAAGCGCTGCGCGGCCGCATTGTCGACCATCGGCAGCTGCTTTTCGCCCGCGGCAAAGGGCTGCACCACGGCGCTGCGCTCGTCCGCCGGCCGTTCCGCCCAGTGTTCGTCATCGAGCAGCACGCCCAGCACATCATCGTGCACGCGGGCATCCTGGCGCACGTCCAGGCGCATCAGGTGGAAACCGAAGCAGCGCACACGCCACAGAAAACGGCGCACGGCAAAGGCCCCGGCGTGCCGCCCCTGGTGGGCCAGCAAGCTGTCCAGCAGGCAGCGGATGTCCTTTTCCAGTTGGCCAGGGTTGTCGTAGCCGTCGCGATAACCGTCACGCGTGGCTTCCAGACGTGCCACCATCAGACTCAGCAGACAACGGTAAGGCATGTCGCGATGACGTGGCCGGATGGCCTCGGCAGCCTCCGGAAAACGCCGTGCGTAGACGCGGAAACGTTGGTCCACGGCTTCGGCAATATCGACGCGACGACGTGTCTGGCTGAGCAGGCGGGCCAGGTGCGCGGCCTCGCCGATGTAGCGTTGCAGAATCTGTTCGCGCTGCCAGGCCAGCACGCCGGCCAGGGTATCGGCACCGACAGCGGGATTGCCGTCCATGTCGCCGCCGACCCAGGAGCCAAAGCTCAACACGCGTGGCAGCTCGCAATGGCTGCCAAAAACCGATTGCCAGGCCTGGGCGAAGTTTTCGTAAAGCACTGGCAGGACGCGGTAAATCGGCTCCAGCGCGTAAAAGCCGACATGCTCGAACTCGTCTTGCACATCGGGCCGCGTGCGACTGGCTTCGCTGGTCTGCCAGCCGGCCGTGAGGGCCATGCGCAGGCGTGCATTGTCACGGCGGCGCTCCACTGCCGGCCGACTGGCATCGAAGCCGGCAATCAGGCAAGCGGCCATGACCTGCTCTTTCTCCAGCAGCGAGCGCCGCACCGACTCGGTGGGATGGGCGGTGAACACCGGCTCCACGCTCAACTGTTCCAACTCCGCTGCCACCGCCGGCTCGTCGAGACCGGCCTTGTCCAGTGCCGCGAGCACGTCGACCAGGCTGTCGGGCTGTGGCCCGGCATCCTGGCACTGGTACTGACGATGACGGCGAATGCGGTGCACATGCTCGGCCAGGTTCACCACCTGAAAATAGGTGGAAAAGGCCCGAATCAGGCACTGCGCATCATCGCCGACCAATCCGGCCAGCTCGGCGGCCAGCGCGTCCATGGGCTGGTCGGTCTCGCGCCGCACGATGGCCGCACGACGCAAGGATTCGACCCGCTCCAGGAAGGCTTCGCCTTCCTGCTCGGCCAGCATCTCGCCAACCAGCGTGGCCAGGCGGCCGACATCGTCGCGCAGACCTTCGTCACGTGGGCGAAACTCGACTTCTCGCAATTCTTCCATGGACGCATCCTGATTGGTGACAGATGAACCATGGTCGCATGCGCAGCAAGGCGACGGCCACCGGCCAGAAGCATTCTGATCGTTGGCCGCCGCAGCGCCCCGTCAGGCCGTTGTTGCGCCGAGCTTCGCGCGCGTGCGTCGGGCACCGTCCACCAACGCGGCCAGCGCGGGCTTCACTTCCTCCCAGGCGCGGGTTTTCAGGCCGCAGTCCGGGTTGACCCATAGCTGCTCGGGGTCCAGCACCTCCAGCGCCTTGTCCAGCAGGGCCGTGATCTCGCCCACTTCCGGCACGCGTGGCGAGTGGATGTCGTACACGCCCGGGCCAATGCCGTTGGGATAATCGAACTGCACGAAAGCATCCAGCAGCTCCATGCGCGAGCGGCTGGTTTCCATGGAGATGACATCGGCATCCATGGCAGCCACGGCCTCGATGATGTCGTTGAACTCCGAATAGCACATGTGGCTGTGGATCTGGGTGGCGTCGGCCACGCCGGCGGTGGCCACGCGGAAGCATTCCACGGCCCAGGCGAGGTAGGCCTGCCAGTCGGCGCGGCGCAGC
>CAZOXZ010000162.1:0-5507 GCA_964583865.1 uncultured Rhodanobacteraceae bacterium
TCTCGCCCAGGGAACCCCTGCCCGAAGTGGACGAGAGCTACGTCATCGTCCAGGGCGAGTGGTACACACGCCAGGTCTCCGGCACCCTGATGGCTGGCGACTACGACAAGATGCTGGATGTCGAACCTGACGAGGTGGTCTTCAACGGCGTTGCCAACCAGTACAACGACCACCCATTGACGGCCGAACCGGGCGACCGCGTGCGCTTCTACTTCGTCAACGCCGGCCCCAGCCTGTGGAGCGCCTTCCATGTCATCGGCGGCATCTTCGACAAGGTTTATCCCGGCGGCAATGCGATGGATGCCATCGACGGTGTGTCCACTTACACGGTCGGCCCCGGCGAAGGCGCCATCATGGATCTTGTCGTCGAGGAATCCGGCAAATATCCCTTCGTCGACCATTCCATGGCCCACGCCAGCAAGGGCGCCCATGGCATCCTGCTGGTACGCGATCCCAACGCCGATCCGGCCGATGCACCCAAGCCGAACATCACTCGTGCGGCCGCGCCGGCAAGCCCGACCGTTGCCATGGATCATGGTGGCCATGCCATGCCGGCCAGCCAGCCAGCCGGACCGTACGAATTCGATCCCGCCAGGGGCGAGGAGTTGTACATGAGCACCTGCGCTGCCTGCCACCAGGCCAATGGTGAGGGCCTGCCCGGCGCATTCCCGCCGTTGAAAGGCAACTCCTCGGTGCTGAACCCGGATCCCAAGGACCAGATTCGCGCCATCCTGCACGGCCTGCACGGCAAAGAAGTTGATGGCGTCACCTATGCCACCGCCATGCCGCCATTCGGCAGCGCCCTCAGTGACCGTGATGTGGCCGACATCGTCAACCACGAGCGCCAATCCTGGGGGAACAAGGGCAAGCCGGTCACCCCGGAAGACGTGGCGGCCGAGCGTGAGTGAGGTCAGCGCGGTCCAGGTCACATCGCGGCCGACCGGCGAATGGTAGGATGACGAGCTGACGCAACGTCCCGCGGCAACCCCGCGGGACGGCTTGGATCAATGAATGGCCCGACGCACGGGCTTTTCGTCCGTCAACTCACCGCATCCACCCTGTTCGAAGCCCCTGGGAACGTCCTGCCGTGGTGAATTCTCCGTCGAAACCTGCCCCCACGCCCGCCAGCCTCGGCGTGGTGATCGTCAACTACAACACCTCGGCGTTGACGCTGCAGTGCCTGCAGTCGATCGCAAGGGTCGATGTGGCGATGCGTCGGTGCGTCATCGTGGTCGACAACAGCACCGACACCGCACAACAGCAGGCTTTGGACAGCGGCATCACGACGCTCGCCAACCTCGCTGTCGAGGTCTTGCGCGACGGTCGCAACAAGGGCTTCGCGGAAGCTTGCAACATCGCCATCCACCGCCTGCCTGCGGACACGGACATCAGTCACGTGCTGCTGTTGAACAACGACGCCGTATTGTGTGATGGCGGGCTGGAAGCCATGTGGCAGGCGGTCACAGATTCACCGGATGTCGGCATGGTGGCCGCACGCATGCACCGCGCCGATGATCCTGACCGGGTCGATTCGCTGGGCATCGCCATGTACCTGTCGGCGCTGGCCTCCAACCGCATGGAAACCGATGACCGCCTGATCGGCCCAACCGGCGGCCTGGCCATTTACTCGCGCGACCTGCTGCAATCACTGCAGGATCAACACGGCATGATCTTTGACGAGGATTTCTTCTGCTACGCCGAAGACACGGACCTGGCCCTGCGCGCGCGCCTGCTGGGTTTCCGGGTGGCCTATGTCGACCACTGTGCTGCATTGCACCATGGCCAGGCCAGCTCGGGCGGCGCGTTCAACGACTTCGTGCTCTACCATGGCATCCGCAATTCCATCTGGGTCATCGTCAAGGACTTCCCGATGTCGTGGTTGCTGCTGTTGTCACCGTTGATCCTGCTGCTGCATGGCGGCATCGTCTTGCGGCACGGCCTTGCCGGGCGCTGGACGGTGCTGTGGCGGCTTTATCGCGATGCCCTGAAGTGCATGCCCCTGATGTGGCGCCGCCGCGCGCCCATCCAGCGCAGCCGAACGCTGCCATGGCGTGATTTCGGCCAGTTGCTGACGCCGCGATTTTACGACCGGGCCTACCTGCGCAAGGCGTGGCATGAACTGTGGGTTCGTTGCCGCGATGGTGTCTGAGCTCAGCATCGCATGCCTGCTGCTCAGGCGTCGCGCGGTGCAAAGTCGGGGAATGCACTCTTGAAGCTGTCGTAGGCTGCTCGCTGCTCGTCCGTGGTTGGCTCGGGCACGGCGATTTCCAGGGTGACCAGCTGGTTGCCCGGCGGCTTGCCCGGCAGGCCACGTCCCTTCAGGCGCAGCTTGCGGCCACTTTGCGAGCCGGCGGGGATTTGCATCTGCACCACGCCACCCAACGTCGGAATATCGATCTTCGCACCTTGGGCGGCCTCCCACGGCGCGATGCGCACGGTGCTTTCGATGTTGCGGCCGACGAGGTGATAGGGCGGCTGGTCGCGCACCTGGACCTCCAGCAGCAAATCGCCATTGGGACCACCACCCATGCCCGGGTGGCCTTGCCCGCCCAAGCGGATGACCTTGCCGGATTCGATACCCGGCGGGATATTGACTTCAAGAGTACGCTCGCGGCCAGCCTCGTCACGCAAGGACACGCGCGTCTTGCCGCCATGGAACGCCGTGGCCAGATCAATGCCGATCTCGGCCCGCAAGTCCTGGCCACGACGGCTGCGCGGGCGTGCCCGTTGCTGTCGTGCTGCACGTCCGAACAGGGTTTCGAAAAAGTCGCTGAACTCGCCATCGCCACCACGCAGATCGCCAAAATCGAACTGCGCGCCATCGCCCCAGCCGGGCGGCGGACGAAACTGGTCACCACCGCGGTAGCCACCGGCCTGAATCTGGTCGTAGGCGGCGCGCTTTTCCTTGTCCTTGAGGACTTCGTACGCCTCGCCAATGGCCTTGAACTTTTCTTCGGCGTCGGCCTCCTTGTTGCGGTCCGGGTGATACTTGCGGGCCAGCTTGCGGTAGGCCCGCTTGATGTCCGCCTCAGCGGCGTCCTTGGCGACACCCAGGGTCTCGTAGTAATCCTTGAATTCCATTAGCGGCTCCCGTTACACGCGCTCATTCTGACTTCACAAACAGCAAAACCCGCAGCGACAGGGCCACTGCGGGTTTCATGCCGCGGGCAGCCGCTGTTACGCGTCCGCATCAATGGTAATGCGGCGCGGCGTGCTCTCGGGCTTTTTGGGGATGACGATTTCCAGCACACCATGCTTGCCCTTGGCCTTGACGCCGTCCTGATCGGCGCTGTCCGGCAGGGCGAAACGACGGTAGAACACGCCGTGGGCGCGTTCGCGGCGGGTGTATTTGTCATCAGCGGCATCCTCGCCCGCGCCACGTTCGCCGCGGATGGTGAGAATGCCCTTGTCCATGTTGACCTCGATATCCTTGGGATCAACGCCCGGAATATCCGCCAGGATGACAAAGCCCTTCTCTTCTTCGCGGATGTCGACACGCGGCGCCCACTGGCTGGTCACCACGGTGGACTGGTCGGAGTCCTCGTCACCGTAATAACGGTTGACGAAGTCCTGAAAGTCCTTGTGCAGGGCCGACGCTGTCGACCACGGGTTGCGTTGCATATTACTCATTGTCCGGTTCCTCGTTGTGGGGACGGTCTTGCGACCACTGCCCAATAAATGGGTCCGACAGGAGCAAAATCAAGCATCCAGACCAGCCCGCTGGCCACCCCACGTCTCCCTGTGCCCTGGTCGCGCGCAGGCGCGCTCCTGCAGGTTCTTCGGGTGGTTTGACCCGCATCTGCAGGAGCCGGCCTGCCGGCGACCGAGCATGAATTGCCGGTGCCGCAGCCCTTGCCGTGAACCCGAACCAACCGACGGGCACCGGGTTCCGGGTACCGGGTACCGAAAATTCCTGGTTCCCGGCCCTCCAGTCGCGCGCAGGCGCGCTCCTGCAGGTTCTGCGGCGAGTTACCACGTTGCTGCAAAAGACCCTGTCTTGACGGTCAATGGACGCCGCGGATCAGTCATCACCGGCTGCCGCCGTACCATCCTCCGCCCCGGAATCGGCTTGCGCGGCACCCGTATCGTCCGACGTGTCCGTCCCGGTCTGCGCATCGTCCTCGTTGCCTTCCTCATCGGCGTCCAGACGCACAACGGTGATGAGCGTTTCATCATCCGGCACCCGCATCAGGGTGACGCCCTGCGTATTGCGGCCAAGCTGCGAGATCTCCGCAACGCGCGTGCGCACCAGCGTGCCCTGGTCGGAAATCAGCATCACCTCGTCTTCCTCGGTCACGCGCAGCGCGGCCGCGAGGCTGCCATTACGCTCGGAACACTTGATGCCGACCACGCCCTGGATGCCGCGTCCCTTGATGGGGAACTCAGCCAGTGGCGTGCGTTTGCCATAGCCACGCTCGGTCGCGAAGAGAATATCGATGTCCTGCTCCGCCTCCTCGGGCGCGATGATCACAGCCACGACTTCAGCGCTGTCCGCCAGCTTGATGCCGCGCACGCCGCCGGCGGTGCGCCCCATGGAACGCACGGCACTCTCGCGGAAACGCACCACTTTTCCGTTGGACGCAAACAGCATGACATCGCTGTCGCCATCGGTGAGCCGGACATTGACCAGGGCATCGTCGTCGGCCAGCCCGATGGCGATCTTGCCGCGTTGCAGCTGGTAGGCAAACTCCGTCAGCGGCGTCTTCTTCACCTTGCCATGGCGCGTGGCGAAGAACACGAACTGATCGTCGTCGTACTCGCGTACCGGCAGGACCGCCTGCACGACTTCGTCCTCGTCCAGTGGCAACAGGTTCACGATGGGCTTGCCACGCGCATGCGGCCCGGCCTCGGGGATCTGGTAAACCTTCAACCAGTACACGCGCCCGGTACCGGTAAAGACGAGCAAGGTGTCATGCGTGTTGACCACCCACATCTGCTCGACGACGTCCTCGTCCTTCAATGCCGACGCCGAGCGCCCCTTGCCGCCACGCCGCTGCGCCCGGTAAATGCTCACCGGCTGGCGCTTGACATAGCCGGTGTGCGACAGCGTGACCACCATGTCCTCGGGCGCGATGAGATCCAGCGCATCCAGATCGTCCAGCGAATGGCGGATCTCGGTGCGGCGGTCGTCGCCGTACTCCTCGTTGATGGCCGCCAACTCCTCACGGATCACGTCAAGCAGCTGATCGGCGTCCATGAGGATGGCGATCAGGCCACGGATGGCTTCCAGGATGTCGCGGTATTCGTCGCTGAGCTTTTCCTGCTCCAGGCCGGTGAGACGGTGCAGGCGCATGGCAAGGATTTCCTGCGCTTGCGCCTCCGACAACTGGTAACCGTCGTCCTTCAGACCGTCGCGCGGATCCATGTCTTCCGGACGCGTGTCGGCGCTGTCGGCTGCCTCAAGCAGGGCACGCACCATGCCCGGCTCCCAGCGCCTGGCCAACATGCGCTACCGCGCCTCGGCCGGCGATGCCGAGGTCTTGATCAGCTCGATCATCTCGTCGATT
>CAZOXZ010000163.1:0-1661 GCA_964583865.1 uncultured Rhodanobacteraceae bacterium
CCGTTGTTCCGCGTCGATGTCGGCAAGCAGGTGTTCTACTGCCTGGACGAGGAAGAAAAACGCATCTTGCTGGAGCGGGTCGAGCGCGAGAAGATGCGTGGCAAGGTCAATGTCACCCGCTTCAAGGGCCTGGGTGAGATGAGCGCCAGCCAGTTGCGCGAGTCCACCATCCACCCGGATACACGCCGCCTGGTGCAGTTGACGGTGGAAAACCCCGAAGCCACGAACAAGATGATGGACATGCTGTTGGGCCGCAAGCGCGCCGCCGACCGCCGCGCCTGGCTACAGGAAAAAGGCGACCTCGCCGAACTGGAAGTCTGACGACCGGCACGGCCCGACGCCCCGGATCGGCCCGCGCCAATCCGACGTTCCACCTCCGTCGTTCCGGGGCTGGCGCAGCTTTATCGCGACAGAACCCGGAACCCAGTGCCTTTTGCCTTGGTGCGTCACCCGTTCGCGGACATTTCCAACCAGCGTCGCGCCATGCGCCGGATGGAGGCATCCAGGCTGGCATCATCGGCCAGTGCAGCCACCGGGCGCCAGGCCAGATCCAGCGACTCGGCATTGACACGGTAGCGTTCATCCGGCCCGCAGCGAATCACGTAGCGCACGTCGTAATGCCAATGGGCCGGTTCCTCGCCGCGCGCCGGGATGCGGTGCTTGTCCAAATCGAAGATGCCGCCTTCCACGGCCAGTTCCGGCAAGCCGCTTTCCTCACGGGCCTCGCGCAAGGCAGCCCGGGCGAGATCGGTGTCACCATCGGCGTGGCCACCCAGTTGCAGCCAGCGACCCAGCTTGCGGTGATGCGTCAGCAGCACGCGCTCATCGTCCGCACTCACCAGCCAGCACGACGCCGTGAAATGGGCATCCAGCGACTGACGGGTAAAAGCCACCGGCCCACGTGCGGCCAGCGCCAGAAAATCATTCACCAGCGCCGAATCCACAGCTTGTCGGCGCAAGCCCAGCAAGGCCTCACGCAAGTTTTCAATGGACGACATGGCACAAACCAGGCAACAAAACGGCCCACAGCATGCCGCCGGTGCCGAATCAGTGCAAACCCTGCCCGCCGAGCGTTACAGTGGACGGATTCGCTAACCGGGAAACCACCATGAGCCTGACACCACCGTTCAACCTGAAAGCCTGGATCGACGAGCACCGCCACATGCTGCAACCGCCGGTGGGCAACAAGTGCATCGAGGATGGCGATTTCATCGTCATGATCGTGGGCGGACCCAACACCCGCAGCGACTTCCACTACGACGAAGGCCCGGAGTTCTTCTACCAACTCGAAGGCGAAATGGTGCTGAAGGTGCAGGACGACGGCCAGTTGCGTGACCTGCCCATCCGCGCCGGTGAGGTGTTTTACCTGCCGCCGCGCGTGCCGCATTCACCGCAACGCATGCCCGGGTCGGTGGGCCTGGTGATCGAGCGCAAACGCCTGGCGCACGAAAAGGACGGCCTGCAGTGGTATTGCGAGAAATGCAACCACCTGCTGTACGAGGAATATTTCACGCTGCAGAGCATCGAGCACGACTTCCCGCCCGTATTCCAGCGTTTCTACGGTTCCGAAGACGCGCGCACATGCGATGCCTGTGGCCATCTCAACCCGGCACCAAGGCCTTGATGTCATTGATTGAAGTGCGCGGGCGTCTCCCCGCATG
>CAZOXZ010000163.1:1761-5409 GCA_964583865.1 uncultured Rhodanobacteraceae bacterium
GATTGAGGTGCGCGGGCGTCTCGCCCGCATGGTGGCGTGGGCTTTTGCAAGGCGAACAAGATGCTCGCGGTCCTTGGTGCGCGGGCGTCTCCCCGCATGGATTGAGGTGCGCGGGCGTCTCGCCCGCATGGTGGCGTGGGCTTTTGCAAGGCGAGCAAGATGCTCCGGTCCGGGTGCGCGGGCGTCTCGCCCGCAAGGCCGCGCTTGACGTTGACGCGCGCCAGCAGCAGGCCGCCTTCGGCGTTCGGGCGTGGTCCCGCACGCCTCGTCGCCGGCTGCAGCCTGCCACTGGCGGGCCGGTCCGGCTCACCCATGGCGGTATTCCGACGGGTTTGCGCGAACGACATTCAGGGGCAGGCACCCACCACACCGTCCTTGGCACAGGCACGGCGACGACCGCGACGAAAGTCCGAGTCAAAGCTGTAGGTACCCAGCACACCCGCGCCGCCGGCACTGGCGTTGACGTAGCGCGTGGCCGCAAAACCGACCACCGGCAAGCCGAAGTACTGCCGACCGGCGAGATCGGGGCGCATGATGCGAATGTGATCCTTGACCCAGGCCATGCCGCCTGGGCAATAATGGTCCTCAGTACTGGTCAGGCACGCCGGATCATAAGGGCTGATGAAGAACCTCGCGCGCCCTCGCGCAACGTGATCTTCGCTGGGCTTGGACCACGGCAGAGTCGTGGCGAAGATCGAGCCGGGCCGCATGACCGAGTCAAGCTGAAACACCGACGTGGCATAACAGGCTTTCGGCGCCGGAACAGCCGGGTTCTCGGGAATATAGCCGATGGTATAGATGCTGCCGGAAACGCCCGTGTCGCCAAAACCAGTCACCATCACCGACGGGCACAGGGTGTTGCGTGCCGAAACGCTGTGCAGACGCCCGAACGGCAGCGTGGCGTGCTCGGGGTCGGTGACGTAAAACCGCTTGGTCGGCATGGTCACGACAAAGGCCGTGTGGGCATCGATGGAGCGCCGAAAATCGAAGGGTGCATCCAGCGTCTCGGCCATCAACACGGCCGTGACTGCATCGATCGCCCGGTCCGCCGGGTAGCGCGAGTGCACGATATCCCCACCGTTGATCGTCACCACCGCAGTCGCCTGCCCGGTGGCGGCATCACTGAGGGCGTCGCCGAGATCGGGCCGGCTTGTGGTCGGCGCGCCGTGCAGCGCTGCAACCCGAAAATGCTTCAGCGCCGCGGCGGGCACCCGGAAAATGCTTGCATTTGGCACTTCGACCAACTGCACGGCACCGGACAGCCCGCCCGTCGGTGCCGACAAGTCGGTGTCGGGCTGCGCATCCCAGTAACCGCCCGCCTGCCACGCCGCCACCAGTGAGGCGCAGTCCTTGGGTGGCACGTTGGGGTAATCCGGGTCGCGCCTGTCCAGCTCAAGTGCCGCAGCGCTGTCGCCATGCAGCACACCCATCTCGATGGCTACTGCATAGCCTTCGGTCAGTACCGCATCGTCGGCGAGCTCACCCTGGGCGTTGGGCGGCAGGTAATGCCGGCCGTCGGCCAGTGTCGGCAAGGTCTCGGCGTGCAGGTCGGGCACCGTACAGGAGTCGTCGCCACTGAGCAGACCGGGCGGCTGACCTGCGCCGAGCGTGAACAAGACACCATCCCAGCTGTCGTACGGCGCCAGATACACGTTGAGCGCAAACACTGCCTCGCCGCGCACCCCTTCGCGTACCACCAGCTTCACTGCCCTGGCCTCGTCGCTGGTGTTGCGGATCTGCAGCGTGCTCTGGCGGGTGGGGCTGACGTTGTAGTAGGGATAAATCAGCACCTGACCGGTGCCGTCATCGCTCATCGTCACAGCCCCGACCGTGCCCGCCAGGAGCAAGCCCGCCAGCGCCATCAACCATCGTGTCATGGATTGCATCTTCATCGTCATCTTCATCGCCTCCGCATCATCGACCGGACAGGTCGCTCTTCTTGGCTGCCTTGTACACCGTGATCCCAAGTGTCTCATATGCCGCATCGCGCACAACTGACGGCGCGACGGGGTCATACAAGGCTGAATTTGCATTTCGGCTTGCCTGCGCTCGCTCCACACAGCCCGCCGCCTTTCGACACAGCTCCCGGATTCGTGCCTGAATCGCCATCAATTCTGCTGAACCAGCCACGGTTGCAGAATTTATCGGCGTGATGTTCGGGTCAACAACCGGGCCGCTTGGCCCCATGCGCATATTGTGAACGTCAATCCAGGTGCCACCATCCTTGCCAGCAGCCTCAACTGCCCAGGACACTGAAGTAATGGGTATGTCGGCAGTTGATGGCAATGGCTCCAAAAACATTGGTTCTACCCCTCCGCCCGGCGTTATCCCGACCAAGCCATCGACACACTGAAAAAGCGCATTCAGATCAATAGAATACTGGATTGTCTGTCCCACATAGATCCGTGGAACCGTCATGCCACACAACGTACCGAGACTGTCAGCATTCACATACACAAACCGGGCGCCTGGGTAATAAACACTCTCCACAATGGGCCAGTTCCAGTTCCTTGCGCCGATCTGCTGGTTGCCGTAATTGAAAAGGACCCCGAGATGGCCAAGGTGAATCTCGATAGCTTTCGCGTGTGTTCCCCAATCAGCGATTGCCACTACAGCCGCCATAACACCTGCGTCCTGTACCTTACCGTCCTTCGTTCGCTCATCAGGCATTATCATGTCCCACAACGTGGCGCCGAATCGCAGGATCGTCTTCCTGTTGTTACTCGAAGGATTGATATAGCCTACAGGCCCTGGATTGCTTCGCCCTGCCCATGCGCCAAATGCCATGTAGGGAATCTTGTCGTTGCTGGGATTGGGGAACTGGGATGATACGTTCAGTACCATGTGCGCGCGCCAGCGCCCCTGCCCAGGCCGATTGTCATACAGCGCATCGAAACCGAAGATGCCGTAACCCGGCCACGCATGTGACAAGGAGGCTCCGGGAGGCCCCGGGTTGACCGGGTTCCCGTTCGCGTCTTTGCCGAACGCATCTTCGTTGTTCATGATCAACAACCAATGGGGCGGGCACAGCCCCCACGGAACTGTACAGCCCCAATTTGAAAAGTTGCTGGCAAAATAGTTGGACTGTGAGAAGGTATCAGGAGCGTTCGCTGAACATTCGCCGCCACCGCCCGGGAAAATACACGGCGTAATGGTCAGAGGATTGCTGTTCGTCCCCTCGTCGGAATGAACAAACTCCGTTGATATACTCGGCGGGCTTTGATCGAAATTCGGATCAGGCAAGCCGTCGGCATGACTCAGCAGCGGGACCAGCAACGCGCCAGCGAACAGCGAACAGCGAACATTGTTCATCGATCTTCCTCCTTGTGCGTACCCATGGAATACAACCCCGGATATTTAGCCCTAACACAACAAACATTAATGGTAACTGAATTATTTGGCCACACCTGTCCGATTTCTCCCTCCGTAATGGTGGGTACCTGTTTGATCACGCACCCTGGTCTTGGCAGGCCCCGCACTCAGCTGAGGTCCCCCATGCGTTGGACAGTCCACAGCGATTCACAAGTGAAGGGTCGCCATGGTCGGTGTTTGTCAAGAAAGATGTCCGCCAGGAGCCTGGCCGGCAGAAACAAAAGCGGCTGCGGCTGCGCCCTTTTGGCCCGATTTCCCGCCCATTTTCGTTAAATA
>CAZOXZ010000164.1:0-5402 GCA_964583865.1 uncultured Rhodanobacteraceae bacterium
GGCTCATGGTGCCCGGGTCGACGTTGATGTACGGGTCGAGCTTCATCAGCGTCACCCGCAAGCCGCGCGCCTCCAGAATCGCGGCCAGCGACGCTGAAGCCAGGCCCTTGCCAAGCGACGACACCACGCCACCGGTCACGAAAATCAAGGGGGTCATGCACTTTGGCCTCACCGGAAAACGGTATTCTACAGACTCGGCACCCGGAACGCATGAACCGTTACACTGGACACCTGTCCCACCTGCCCGACACGGCCCCACGCCATGAACGACAAACCCGCTTTTCGTGCCTTCCGCATCCACGACGACGACGATGGCCACCGCGCCGGCATCGAAGAGATGGCCGTGGCCGACCTCTCGCCCGGCGAGATCCTGCTGCGCCCGGCCTGGTCATCGGTGAACTTCAAGGACGCGCTGGCCGGTACCGGCAAGGGCAAGATCTTGCGCCGTTTCCCGCTGAACGGCGGCATCGATGTGGCCGGCCACGTACTGGCCAGCGAGGATGCGGCGTTCAAGGAAGGCGACGCGGTGCTATGCACCGGCTCCGGCCTGTCCGAAACACGCGACGGCGGCTATGCCGAGAGGATCCGTCTGCCCTCCGCCTGGGCCATCAAACTGCCTCAGGGACTCGAGCTGCGCGACGCCATGGCCATCGGCACCGCCGGTTTCACTGCCGCGTTTGCCCTCTACCGCATGCAGCAGAATGACCAGTGCCCGGACATGGGGCCGATCGTCGTCACCGGCGCTTCCGGCGGTGTCGGCTCGCTGGCCATCGACATCTTCAGCCGTGCAGGCTACGAGGTTCACGCCATCACCGGCTCGGTAGACAAGTTCGACTACCTGACCGAACTGGGCGCCAGCCAGTGCATTTCCCGCCACGAGCTGTACTGGGGCCAGCGTCCGCTGGAGTCGGCCCGCTGGGCCGGCGCGGTGGACAACGTCGGCAGCGAAATGCTGGCCGGCCTGACCCGCGTCATCAAGCCCTACGGCAACATCGCCAGTTGCGGCCTGGTGGCCGGCACCGACCTCGCCACCACGGTCATGCCATTCATCATCCGTGGTGTCAGCCTTCTGGGCATCGCGTCGGCTGGCACGGCGCGGGCCATTCGCGAAGCCATCTGGCAACATCTGGCCGATGACTGGCGACCACGGCACCTGGCCCGCATAGCCGACCATGAGGTCCCACTTGACGGACTTCCCGCCGTTTTCGAAGCCATGCTGGCAGGCACGGCACCCTCGCGTACGGTGGTCCGTATCGACTGACGCGCCGCCGGACGGCGCTGGACACAGCCGGCACAAGCAATACAATGCCTGCATCACTCTGGTGCATTCAACAACGATTCACACTTCAAGGATTCAATCCATGGCACGTATTCTCATTGTTGACGACTCCCCATCCCAGCTGACGGGCCTGAAACGCATCGTGGAGAAGCTGGGCCATGAAACACTGACCGCGGAAGACGGCAAGGCGGCCGTGGAGAAGGCCAAGGCCGAACTGCCGGACCTGATCCTGATGGACGTGGTGATGCCCAACCTCAACGGCTTCCAGGCCACGCGCACCATCTCGCGCGACGACGCCACCAAACACATCCCCATCATCATGGTGACCACCAAGAACCAGGAAACCGACCGCGTCTGGGGCACCCGCCAGGGCGCCAAGGGCTACGTCACCAAGCCGGTGGACGAAAGCGAACTGGCCAAGACCATGAAAGAACTACTGGCGGGGTGAGCGAGACCGAGCCGCCCTGGCGGCGGTTCACAGCTCGCGAACGGCTGGCCATGGATGGCCAGACCGGCGGCCCTTGGCAGGATGCCTTGTCCCGTGGATTTCGCCCAGCGCGGATCGTTTGTGCCCGGTCGCGCACAGGTGCGCTCCTACAGGTTCTGTGACCGACTTGCCGTGCCCGTGTAGGGGCCTGCCTGCAGGCGACCGAGACCGAGCCGCCCTGGCGGCGGTTCACAGATCGCGAACGGCTGGCCAGACCGGCGGCCCTTGGCAGGATGCCTTGTCCTGTGGGCCTCAATGTCACGCGGGTCGTTTGTGCCCAGTCGCGAGCAGGCTCGCTCCTACAGATTTTCCGGATGGCCAGACCGGCGGCCCTTGGCAGGACGCCTTGTCCTGTGGGCCTCCGGGCCCACCACAAACGCCCGCTCCGTCGCTACGCTCCTTGAGCAGACCTACGGCGGGCAGCGGGATTGCCGTAGGCCGGACCAAGCGCGCAGCGCGGATCCGGCACCGATTCCCGGCTCCCTATTCCCGGCTCCCGACAACCGTCACATCGTCATCGTCGGGTCGTCCAGGTGGCCGTAGGCGGCCAGGATGGACTCCAGTTTGGTGCGGGCGGTCTCGCCATCACCGGACTTGCTGAAGGCGATGCCGATGCCGGTCTTGCGGCTACCTTGCGAGCCGCCCGGCGTCACCCAGCACACCTTGCCCGGTACCGGCAGGCGCTCGTTGCCTTCCTTCAGGTTCACCAGCAGGAACACCTCATCGCCAAGCTGGTACTTCTTCAGTGTGGGCACGAACAGGCCGCCGCCCTGAACGAACGGCATGTAGTGCCGGTGCAAGTCGGCCGGGTCGGCCAGGTTGAGCGAAAGAATGCCCTGTTTTGCCGCAGCAATGCCGGGATTGGCCATGCTGGTACTCCGTTGTCGCGACCGGAAAAGGTCCGATGGCAGCCAAGCTAGCCGGAAGCCCGGTTGCGGTCAAGCGCGTTCGCCAAATGCCGCCAGCCCCAGATGTCGAAAATCCAGGGTGACGGCCCGCGCCAGCGGCACTTGGCGTACAGCGGCCCGTGCGCGGAAGCTCGCGATGCCAGGTGTTGGCCGAGTTCAGCGGGTACGGGCTCGCGCCAGGTACGGCCGCTCTGGTGCAGCACGAGCTCACAGCCGCGACGCCAACCCGGCAGCAACCAACGTGGCGCAACCTCGTGGCAAGCGCGGGCAGGCGGCAACGACCAGAAAACTTCGATGGCAGGCATGCCGTCCAGGCGGCGCCGACCCAGCAATTGCATTTGGCTGTGGTGGGCCAGGAGGGCGCCGCGCTTGGTCGTCAGCTCGCGAGGATTCAATGACAGTGACAAGGCGGTGGCGGCGGGCGCCCTGCCGTGTACCAGGTAGGTGAGGCATTGCGGCTCGATTCCGGCCGTCTGCGCGGCCGCCATGGTGAGCACATGGGCGGCACCGTGGTCCGGGTGGCGATCTTCGAGGGCCGGCAGGATGACATGCGTCGGACCAAACCGCGCCAGCCGCTCCGCGAGCATGCCGACCATGGCCTCGCTCTCGGCCAGCATCCGTTCTGTGAGGCCGAGATCAGGCCAACCGGCAAACCACAGCGCCCCTTCGTCCAGACCCAGCATGGCCACGGCACGACGCATCTCGCCCAGACGCCGGCGTCCCCAACGCTGGCGTCCGGCCGCGTCAATGCGCCAACGCCCCTCCAGCCAACGCTGTGGCCAGGGATTGTTGTCACCCGCCGTCAACAGCACGATGGCCACAGCTGCGCCAGCCTCGACGGCCTGCTGCAGCAATCCGCCCGCGGCCAGGGTCTCGTCGTCCGGGTGCGGTGCCACCACCAGCACACGGTCGGCGACCGTCAGTGCAAGTCTGGAGGCCTGGGCGGCAGAAACACAAGCGGCTGCGGCTGCGCCCTTTTGGCCCGATTTCCCGTCCATTTTCGTTAAATAGCAGCCAGTATTCGCCTCAAATGGTCGAACAATCACTCTCAAAATGGCTGTGCCTCGCTCACATGGTTCCTACCGCCCAGGCTCCTGGCGGCACGCTCATTCACGCCCACCGTGCCAGCAGCTCATGCAACACCAGCCGCGGCCGCAGCGGCCCGCGCAGGTCTTCGGCGGCACGCACGGCCGCGCGGTACCAGTCCAGCAGGGACATCGCGTCACGTGACGGCGCCACGGCGCGTTGCCCGGCGCCCGCACGCTGGCGCAATTCATCGGCGACAATTCGCGCGGCAAAGCGCAGGCGTTGTACGGCATGTTCATCGTCCCAGCGCGCACTGACACTGCCGACATCGGCCTGACCGCGTGCCAGCTCCGCCAGATCCGTCGCAACTTCGTCACGCAAGGGCAACAGGCCGTCCGCTTCCAGGCTGCGCGCCAACCCGGGATTGCCGCCGGCTGCAGCCAGGGCCTCGTCGGCCGCGGTCACGCCGACCTGCTGCAGCCAGGCCAATGCCTGGGCGTGCGGTGGCTGGGGCACGGTGAATGTCTGGCAGCGGCTGCGGATGGTCGCTGGCAGACGCCAGGGATGGTCGGCCACGAGCAGCAACACCGTGGCCGGTGTCGGCTCCTCCAGGGTCTTCAGCAACGCGTTGGCGGCCTCCCGATTCATGGCATCGGCCGGGTCGATGACCGCCAACTGACGGCCGCCGAGCTGGCTGGTCATGGCCAGTTGCCGGGACAACTCCCGCACCTGTCCGACCAGGATCTCGCGCCGCAGCCGGCCCTGGGTGTTCAGTTCCAGAGCCACGCGGTGCAGATCCGGATGCGTCCCGGCGGCATGCAGACTGCAGGCACGACACTGGGCGCAGGCCATGCCGTCCACCGGCGCCTGGCACAACACCGCGGCCGTGATGCGGTCTGCCAGAGCGCGCTTGCCGAGGCCGCGGGCACCGGCCATGAGAATGGCATGCGGCAAGGCATCGGCCGCCAGGCGTCGCCGCAGGCTGGCGTGGATGGCTTCCAGCCACGGCATGTTCATGACGCCACCCGCTCGATCACAGCGGCCACGGCGGCACAGGCGACCGCCCTCACCTCGGCCGCCGGTTGCGCGGCATCCAGCACGCAGAAGCGCTGCGGCTCGGCCGCGGCCCGGGCGCGATAGCTGGCACGCACGCGCTCGAAGAACGCCGCCTGCTCGCGCTCGATGCGGTCGGTCTCGCCGCGTGTGGCGATGCGTTGCCGGCCCACGTCAGGCGGGATGTCCAGCAGCAGGGTCAGGTCCGGCTTGAGCCCGCCAACCGTCCATTCCGCCAGCGTGGCGATACGTTCGGCTGGCTGACCTCGTCCACCGCCCTGGTAGGCGAAGCTGGCATCGACGAAACGATCACAGATTACCGCGCGTCCGGCCGCCAGCGCCGGTCGGATGACCTCGTGCGCCAGTTGCGCGCGGGCGGCAAAATACAACAACAGCTCGGCTTCGGCCGTGACATCGCCGGCCGCCGGATCCAGTACCAGTTGGCGCACGCCCTCGCCCAGGGCCGTGCCACCGGGCTCGCGCGTGACCACCGGCTCGATGCCTTGCTCATCCTGCAGCCAGGCGCACAGACCTTGCAGCAAGGTGCTCTTGCCCGCGCCATCGCCGCCTTCCAGAGTGATGAACAGACCTGGCATCAGCGGCACCTCCCGCGCTGGTGGCAGTTCACGGCGCGATTGTGCTGTGCCAG
>CAZOXZ010000165.1:0-5399 GCA_964583865.1 uncultured Rhodanobacteraceae bacterium
CCCGACAGGTCACCGTGCGTCACATCGTCGGCTCCGGCTGCGCCGGCGCCGACCTACGTAGCTTCCCGGTGTGGATCCTGCGGCAGGCTCCAGTCGATGGGCTCGATGCCGTGTTGCTGCAAGGCTTCGTTGGCACGCGAGAAATGGCCGCAGCCGTGGAAGCCGCGATGGGCGGACAGCGGCGACGGGTGCGGCGCCTTCAGCACGGTGTGGCGGTCGGTGTCCAGCAGGCGGCCCTTGGTCTGCGCGTAGGCGCCCCAGAGCAAAAACACCAGGTGTTCGCGCTCGCGGTTCAGGGTGTCGACGACGTGATCGGTGAAGCCTTCCCAGCCGCGGCCGCGGTGTGAGCCGGCCTGGCCCGCGCGTACCGTGAGCACGCTGTTGAGCAGCAGTACGCCGCGCTCGGCCCATGCTTGCAGGTAGCCGTGCGGTGGCAGGTCGAGGCCGAGGTCACGCTGGATCTCGGTCTTGATGTTCATCAGTGACGGCGGCACCGCCACGCCGGGTTGCACGGAAAAGGCCAGGCCGTGCGCCTGCCCGGGACCGTGGTAGGGGTCCTGGCCCAGGATGACCACTTTCACCCGGTCGAAGGGCGTGGCATCAAAGGCGGTGAAAATATCCCTTGCCGGCGGGTATACCTGTTGCCCGGAACGCGCTTCGTTGCCCAGAAACTGGCGCAGTTCGTGCATGTCATTGCGGTCGAACCAGGCGCCGACAAGGGCCTTCCAGCTCGCTTCCATGTGCAGGCGGTCGCGGCTCACGAGGCTTGCGTGGGCTGCTTGTCCTGCGCGCGCACATGGCGGCTGACGCGCATCTGGAACAGCAGTTTGGTGATCAGCAAGCGCTCCTCGATGGGCTTGAGGACCAGGTCGTTGGCACCACTGCGCAGCAACGATGCCTGGTTGGTGGGGTTTTCGTCGCCGGTCATCACCAGCACCGGCAGGCGGCCCTTGCTGTAGCCGTAGTCCTCGCGAATCTCGCGCAGCAGGTCACCGCCGGAGAGCTCGCCCTTCAGGCTGACATCGGTAAGTACCACGTCGGCTCCGATATGGCCCTGCACGCGAGCGGTTTCGAGAATGGCCTGGGCATCTTCGACGTTGGTGGCGTGCAGCACCTCGAGGTCGTGTTTTTTCATCATGCGCGAGGTCGCCAATGCCACCACACGGCTATCCTCGACGTACAGCACGCGGCCACCAGGCTCATCTGCCGGCTGGACGTAGCCGCGGATGAAGTTTGACAGGGCCTCGAAACCCAGCGACTTGTCGAAGTAGTCGGTGACGTCATCGCCCAGAGTACGGGCCTGCAGCCGCTCGTCGACGTCGCCGGAGACGACCACCACCGGAATATAGGCCTGCGGCGCCTGCTCGCGCACCTGTTGTGCCAGTTTGGTGCCGTCCATGTCCGGCAACCGCAAGGCGGTGCTGACGAAATCCACCACGTCTTCTTCCAGAGCCTGCATGGCCTCGGCGCCGGTCTCGCAGGAAATCACCGTGACGTTTTCCAGGTCCTGCTCCAGCAAGCGCTGGATGAGACGCCGTACCACGCGGGAGCCATCGACGATCATCACCCGCGGCGTGTCACTGCTGATGTGGCGGATCAGGGATGTTTCGCTCATGGTACTGCGTGCTCGTGGTAGTGAGGTATTGAACAGGTTTTCTGGCCACCCATGATTGCCCGCCAGTGTTGTTTGGTCAACGGTCGCCGGCCTGCTGTTGCGTTGCGGTAACGATTCGGGCGCCGCACCAACCCAGCATGGCGGTCAACAAGGGCAGCAAAACCAGGATTGCGGTGTCCATGCCGCGGAGTGACAGGTGGCCACCATAGCTGGCCAGCAAGGCCTGCACCGGAGTGGCCAGCAACCACTCCATCAACACCACCAATAGTACCGCAACCACGCCTGCGCCCAGGCCGTACAGCGCGCCGGCGTGCAGGTAGGGCCGGCGCACGAAACGCGGTCCGGCGCCGGCCATGCGCAACACGTCGATCTCTGCCGCGCGGCTTTCCAGATCCTGGCGGATGGTCTGCCCGACCACCATCAACATGGCCACCACCAACAGGACTGCCAGCAACAGGAATGCCTGCTGGCCAAGGTTCACCAATGCCTGCAGGCGCTGGCGCCAGCGTGCGCCGGCCTGGACCTGGTCCACATGTGGCAGATCGCGCAAGCTGTCCGCCAGAGCCAGGGTATGGGCCACGTTGGCTGGCCCGGATGGTTTGACCAGCAGCACCCAGGGCAGCGGGTTGTAGGGCAGGTTGGCGGCCGCTTCGCCGAAGCCGTGCAGTTGTGTCAGCTCGGCCATGCCCTCGTCCGGGCTCTTCAGTGTCACCGTGGCCACCTCGTCGCGTTGGCGCAGCTGGTCGGCCAGAGTCTCGGCGCTGGTGGCCTGGCTCTGCGGTTCCATGAACACGCTGATCACCTGGTCTGAACCCAGCGAGCCCAGTATCTGCTGCGCGTTGCCCAGCACCAGCCACAGGGCCAGCGGCAGGCTCATGGCCAGGCCCATTACCAGCATGGTCATGGCCGTACCGAACGGATGTGCCAGCAGCCGCTCCATGCTGGCGGCCAGGGCCCAGCGCCAGTGGCGCCACCAGCGTGCCAGGCGGCCATGGTGTTGTTTCGACATCGCGGATGGACGGTCGCTCATGCCAGCTCCGTCGACGGGATGTCGTCAATCAGCCGGCCCTGGTCCAGCACGATGGTGCGCTGGCGCAACTGCTTCAACAGCATCAGGTCATGCGTTGCAATCAGCACACTGGTGCCGATCTGGCTGAAGCCGACGAAAATTTCCATGATGGTGCGCGACAGCTCCGGGTCGAGGTTGCCGGTGGGCTCATCGGCGATCAGCACGTCCGGCCGCGCGACGATGGCGCGGGCGATGCCGACGCGTTGTTGCTGGCCGGTGGAAAGATGCCGTGGCTGTTTGTGACCGTATTCGCCCAGGCCCACCTTCTGCAATGCCGCGCGCGTACGCTTCAGCCGTTCGTTGCGCGGCATGCCGGCGATGACAAGCGGCAAGGCGACGTTGTCGGCCACGCTGCGGTCCAGCAACAGGTGATGATCCTGGAACACCATGCCGATACGCCGCCGCAACGCCGGCACGCGCCGTCGTGGCAGCCGTCCGAGATTGATGCCGTCGAACAGCACCGTGCCGTTGCTGGGGCGCTCGGCCATGATCAGCAACTTCAGCAGCGTGCTCTTGCCCGCTCCCGAATGCCCGGTCACGAATGCCATCTCACCCGGTTCCAGAGAAAAACTGACATCCTGCAAGGCCAGCTCGCCGTGCGGGTAGCGTTTGCTGACGCCGTCGAATCGAATCATGCGCGGATTGTAGCTTGTCGGGAGCAGGGAGCAGGGAGTAGGGAGTAGGGAGTAGGGATTTGGGAGTAGGGATTAGGGAGTAGGGAGTAGGGAATCGTCGGGACCCGGGACCCGGGACCCGCCGGATCATCCGGGTTCGCTGTGATGGATGCATCGCCGTCGATTGACGCCCGGTCGCCTTCACGCAATCATCTGCACATGGTTTTCGTGTGCGAGGAACCTGTAGGAGCGCGCCTGCGCGCGACCGAGCACGAGCAATCCACGTGCCATTGAGACCCACGGGACAATGAACGCCCCGCTGGCAAGCGCGTGAAGACTGGGAGCCGGCGTCGGATACCGCATCCCGGGTCCCGGGTTCCGGCCAGACAATCATCTCACCAGCTGGTTGATGTTGAACACCGGCTGCAGAATGGCCAGCACGATGAACAACACCATGGCGCCGACCACCAGGATCAGGATCGGGCCCAACACAGCCGTCAGCACGTTGATCACGCGGTCCAGCTGGCGATTGCAGTAGGCCGCGGCCTCGCGCAGCATCTTTTCCAGCGAGCCGGCCCGCTCACCGGCCGCAATCAGTCGCAAGGCCACCGGCGGGAACTGGCCGGTGGCGTCCAGGGCGCGGGCCAGAGACGCGCCTTCGCGAACCTTGCTGGCAGTGTTTTGCAAGGCCTCGCGCATGGCCAGGTTCGGCACCACACGGGCGCTGATTTTCAACGCATCCAGCAGCGGCACGGCACTGGCGGTCAAAAGTGCCAGCGTGGCAGTGGCGCGAGCCGTGCCGGCGGTGCGCAGCAACGGGCCGATGCCCGGCAGGCGCAGCAGCAAGGCATCGCGCCGGCGTTGCCAGGCGGGGCCGCGCAACAGCATCCGCAAGCCCGCGAGGATGATGATCAATGCCAATCCCACCCAGAGGCCCCAGTCGCGCAGGAAATCGCTGGTGGCCAGCAATGCGCGTGTGGTCCAGGGCAGGGTCTCGTGCATGCGCACGAAGACCGCCGTGATCTGCGGCACCACGTACACCAGCAGCCCGGCGACGATCAATGTTGCAACGATGGCCAACAGCAGTGGATAAGCCAGCGCGGCCCAGATGCTCTGGCGGGTGGCATCACGTGCCTCGGCTTCATCCGCCAGCAGCGAGAGAATCTCGTCCAGCCGGCCCGAGCGTTCGCCGGCCGCCACCGAGGCCTGATACAGCTCCGGAAAACTGCGGCCGTGGCCGGCCATGGCATCGGCCAGGCTGGCGCCCTCCATCACCTTCGAGCGCATCGACAGCACCAGTGTCCGCGTGCGTGGCTCGCTGCCTTGCCGGGCCATGGTGTCCAGGGCCTCGTCGATCGGCAGACCGGCGGTCAACAGCGTTGCCAGCTCGCGCAGGAACAAGGCCCGGCGGCTGCCGTTCAGGGCTGGCCGTGACAGACCCCAGCGCTGCGTCGCTTCGCTTTGCCCTGCCACCTCATCCACTGCCACCGGCACCAGCCCGCGTTCACGCAACATCTGCCGCGCCCCACGGGCCGTGTCGGCTTGCAACACGCCGCGATCGTTCTTGCCGTCCGGCTTCAGTGCCTGGTAGGAAAAAGCGGGAATGGTGGTGCCCTGCGTCTGGTGGAAACGGTGTCGTGGACAGGTGCTTGCGACGTGTTGCACCTGTCGAGGCGATTGTACATGGCCGCCAGCCGGTTCCCGATTGTCGCGCGCTTGCCAGCGGCTGGCCATGGATGGCCAGACCGGCGGCCCTTGGCAGGATGCCTTGTCCCGTGGGTCGATGGTGGTATCGGACATGGGCCGTCAATACGGAGGTTCTGGTCAGGCTTAACCGATTCCGACGGTCACCTTGCTTCGTCGTGAAGTGGCACGGTAGGGTGCCGGTCCCACTCCCGTGGGACGGAACAATGAAAAAAATCGGCGTTCTGCTGTTGCTTCTGGGCATGTTGCTGTCCACGTCGGCGTTTGCGGTGCGCCTGAACCCCGGTGGCAGTGGCCAGGTATTGGTTTACCCGTATTTCGGCGTCAGTGGGGGGACAGCAAACCTACCTGGTGCTGCGCAACACCAGTGACCACGCCAAGGCGGTGAAGCTGCAGG
>CAZOXZ010000166.1:0-5308 GCA_964583865.1 uncultured Rhodanobacteraceae bacterium
TGGATGCAGCACGGCCTCGATGGCCGGCTTGTCGGGCAAGGCGATGGGTGTGGGCGGCAGGCCGGGGTGCAGGTAGGTGTTCCAGGGCGTGTCGGTTTCGAGGTCACGGCGCGTGAGGTTGCCGTCAAAATCGGCACCCAGGCCGTAAATGATGGTCGGGTCGGTCTGCAAGGCCATGCCGATCTGCAATCGGCGGATGAAGACCCCGGCTATGCGCGGGCGTTCTTCGGGCTGTGCGGTCTCCTTTTCCACGATGGAGGCCAGAATCAGGGCCTGGTACGGCGTTTCCAGCGGCAGGCCCTTGGCCCGTCCCTTCCAGGCCTTGGCCAGCACCCGCTGCATGGCCTTGTGTGCCCGCCGCAACAGGTCGAGGTCGCTGTCACCGCGGGTAAAGGCATAGGTTTCGGGCAGGAAGCGGCCTTCAGGGTCCTTGCCGGGCAGGCCCAGCTTCTCCATCAGCTCGGCATCGTCCAGGCCGCGCGTCAGGTGGCGCAGTTCCTCGTCGGCATCGAGGGCGTGGCGCAGTTCGCTGAAGGTCCAACCGTCGACGATGGTGAAATGGTGCTGCCGAACCTTGCCGGATGCCAACAATTGCAGCACCTGCCGCGGACGCATGGACGGCTCAAGCAGGTATTCGCCGGCATGCAGGTTGCGAGTCACACCCAGACGGTGGGCCATGAAACGCCAGTACCACAGGGTCTTGCGCTCGAGATCACCGCCCTCGATGCGTGCCACGATGTCCGCAAAGCTGCTGCCCGGCGCAATCACCACCACCCGGCCCTGCTGCGCCGGCAGCTCCACGGGGCTGGCGGCAAAGCGCTGGTAATCCTGCCAGGCCAGGCCGGCTGCCGCGGCCGCCGCCAGTGACACCAGGACGACCAGCCACACCAGCCCGCGCAGCAAGGCGTCACCATGCATGCGCCTCATGCCGCCCGTCTCCATGTCAGGCCGGCTTCGCGCCAGTCTTGTTGCAATTGCCGGCACCTGGACCCGACGTCGTAGCGGCACTCCCAGGCGGGAATGGCGCGCACCGGCAGCACGCCACGCACGCTGGAGGTGAGGAAAACTTCATCGGCGCGGCGAAGATCCTCGGCCAGAAGCGTTGTCACCACGGTCTCCGGACAGCGAGCCAGCACCTCGGCCCGGGCCACGCCAGCCACGCCGCAGGCATCCACCGGCGGCGTGATGAGCTCACCGTCGACAACGACAAACAGGTTGGTGGCGGTGGCACACACCACGTTGCCCGCGGTATCCCGTACCAGGCCTTCCACCAGATTGTCATCATGCCATTCGCTGCGCGCCAAGACCTGCTCCAGCCGGTTGAGATGCTTGATGCCGGCCAGGCGTGGTTGCCGGGCCAGCCGCGTGCTGCACACGTGTACAGCAATGCCTTGATGGTACCAGTCCGCAGGCAGTGCCGGGGCCGGCGACGCCAGCACGATGCAAGTCACCGGCAGATCCGCTGGTGCGGCGTAGCCACGCGGGCCGCAACCACGGGTCACAGTCAGGCGCAACACGGCATTATCCAGCCCCTCGCTGGCGGCCTCGCATTCGCTTGCCAGCCAGTCCTCGGCCGGCATGGACAGCTGCAGCCGGCGGCAGCCCTCGCGCAGCCGCGCCATGTGCCGCGACCACAGGGGCCAGCGCCCGGCAACGCGGCACATCGTCTCGAACAGGCCGTCGCCGTAGCACAGGCCGCGATCCAGGGCATCAACCTGTCCACCCGGGATACCGTTGACACGCACGCGTACCACGCTCATGGCATCACCCGCAGCAGACCATGGGCCTTGGCCCGGGTTTCCTCCAGTTCCAGCTGCGGCACCGAATCGTGCACGATGCCGGCACCGGCTCGCAATGTCAGCTGTCCGTCATGGCATTCGAAGGTACGAATGAGAATGTTCAGGTCCATGTCGCCGTTGCCGTCAAGATAACCCATGGCGCCGGTGTAGCCACCCCGTGCACAGCCTTCCAGTTCAGCGATGATCTCCATGCAGCGAACCTTGGGGCAACCGGTGATGGTGCCACCGGGAAAACAGGACTTGATCACCTCGCCGGGCTGGATATCCGGCCGCAACCGGCCGCGCACGTTGGAGACGATGTGGTGCACGTGCGGATGATGCTCCAGCACCATCAATTCGTTGACCTCAACCGAACCGGTGCAGCACACGCGCCCCAGATCGTTGCGTTCCAGGTCGATGAGCATGATGTGCTCGGCGCGTTCCTTGGGATGCGCCAGAAGCTCGCGGCCGCAGGCCAGGTCATCGCTTCCCGCAAGGCGCGGGCGCGTGCCGGCGACGGGTCGCGTCTGCACCTGGCTCCCGCGCACTTCCAGCAGACGTTCCGGCGAGGCGCTGACAATGCTCCAGCCCGGTTGCTGCCACAGGCCCGCAAACGGCGCCGGATTGACCTCGGCCAGGCACCCGAACAAGCCGACGGGATCCAGCGGCTGCCGGCACTGCAGCTGCCAGGCACGTGACAGGTTGACCTGGAACACATCACCGGCGGCGATGTAGTGTCGGGCCCGCTGTACAGCCTGCAAGAATTGATCGGGCGGGTCCTCCTGCCAGGTGGCGGTCGGCATCTGCCATGTGGGCACGTCGGCGAGGCACGCCAGATCGTCCTTGATGCGACTCAGCAAATTCTCGTGGCCCGGCTCGGCCACCAGCACCAGTTCATCGCGGGCGTGGTCGCGCAGCACCGCCGCCGGGCAGCGCAAGGCCATTGCCACCGGCAACTGTGGCGGTCCTTGCGGCAATGCCAGCGACGGCTCGGCCTCGACCGCCAGCTCGTAGCCCAGGTACAAGGCCCAGCCACCGTGAAACGGCAAACCATCGTCTGCGCGTGGACGCCGGCCAGCCCGCCACAAACAATCCAGCTGATGCAGGAAACCGCCCTCGCCTGCCGGCCTGCCGTCGAGCAGCACGCGGCCATCGGCAAGACGTTCCAGACGTTGCTGCGGGAACGCCGGCAGGATGTCCCAGCGCCCGCGAGGCCCACCCACCGCCGTACTCGCCAACAAACACGGATAGGCCACCGGATCCAGTGCACACAATCGCCTCAGGTCGACGGCTGGAAAGCGATGGACCACGTGTCCGGAAGCGTTCGTGATTGTCACGGCCGTCGGCACCACCCTGCCGCTACGCCGTGATCAGGCGACGCGCTGCAGCACCAGCGTGCCGTTGGTGCCACCGAAACCGAAGGAATTGCTGAGGGCATGATCGATGGCGACTTCACGTGCGGTGTGCGGCACGAAATCGAGATCGCAGCCCTCGCCGGGGTTGTCCAGGTTGATGGTCGGCGGGATGACGCCATGGTGCAGCGCCAGCGCCGTGAAGATGGCCTCCACGCCACCGGCCGCACCCAGCAGGTGGCCGGTCATGGACTTGGTGGAGCTGATCATCAGCTTCTCGGCATGATCGCCGAACACCGTCTTCGCGGCCAGCACCTCGGCCAGATCACCCTGCTGGGTGGAGGTGCCGTGGGCATTGATGTACTGGATCGCGTCCGGCGCCAGGCCGGCATCGGCCAGAGCCTGCTGCATGCAACGCGCCGGCCCCTCGCCACCCTTGCTGGGTGCAGTGATGTGGTAGGCGTCGCCGCTCATGCCGAAGCCGCCGATCTCGCAGTAGATGCGCGCACTGCGGGCCTTGGCGCTTTCGTACTCCTCCAGCACCAGCAGGCCGGCGCCATCGGACAGCACGAAGCCGTCGCGGTCGCGATCCCATGGCCGGCTGGCCTTTTCCGGTTCGTCGTTGCGCGTGGACAGCGCACGGGCAGCGCAAAAGCCGCCCACGGCCGTGCCGGTGCTGGCGAATTCGGCACCGCCGGCCAGCATGGCATCGGCGTCACCGTGCTGGATCATGCGCGCGGCCATGCCGATGTTGTGCGTCGCCGTGGTGCAGGCCGTGACGCAGGCGATGTTGGGGCCTTTCAGGCCCAGCATGATCGACAGGTTGCCGGCGATCATGTTGATGATGGAGCTGGGCACGAAGAACGGAGAAATCTTGCGTGGCCCGCGCTCGTGGTAGGAAACCGTGGTGCGCTCGATCGTCGTCAGGCCACCGATGCCGGCACCGACGGCAACGCCAATGCGCTCGGCATTGCGCTCGTCGATTTCCAGGCCGGAATCCCGCAGGGCATCCATGCCGGCAGCAATGCCGTAATGGATGAACGGGTCCATCTTCTTCACATCCTTCGGCGGGATGTAATCGGTCGGCTCGAAATTGCGGACCTCGCCCGAAATGCGGGTCGGGAAAGCCTCGGTGTCGAAATGGGTAATCGGGCCGATGCCGCTGCGACCGGCAAGGAGATTGCCCCAGGCCTCGTCCAGCGAATTGCCGACCGGCGAGAGGATGCCCATCCCGGTCACGACCACACGTCGCTTGCTCATGTCATTCACCTGTCCGCTGTTCGGCCCGCCGGGCGGACCGTGGCTTCAAAATCTGTCCGTGGAAACAAAAACTGCGCCGCGAGGGCGCAGTCTTGCCGGTCCCGGCCATGCCGCGCACGGCCGGAGCCGTGCGGGATCACTCGCTGACGTGCGCCTTGACGTAGTCAATGGCCTGCTGCACGGACGTGATCTTCTCGGCATCCTCGTCCGGAATCTCGCACTCGAATTCCTCCTCGAGCGCCATCACCAGCTCCACGGTGTCCAGCGAATCGGCACCGAGGTCATCCACGAAGGATGCATTGGGGGTGACTTCGTCTTCCTTGACGCCAAGTTGCTCGACAACGGTTTTCTTGACGCGTTCTTCGATACTGCTCATGGGTGTGAAACCTCCGGGGGAGAATCAAGCTGGCGCATTGTAGTGGACTTGCTCGCAAGCTGCCACCGGCCAGAAAAGGGAAATGATACTCTGAAACGGGTCCCGCCGTCATGCCGGACGACGGGTTTGTGCCAGCGGCACCTTCAGGCCATGTACATGCCGCCATTGACGTGCAGGGTCTGGCCGGTGATCCATGCGGCGTCGGGGGAAGCCAGGAAGGCCACCGCGGCGGCAACGTCTGCGGGCGCACCGAAGCACCCCAGCGGAATCTGCTTTTGCATGTCCTGCTGCACCGATTCCGGCAGATCCCGCGTCATGGCCGTCTCGATGAAACCCGGCGCCACGCAGTTGACGGTGATGCCGCGCGAGCCCAACTCACGCGCCAGCGAACGCGAAAAGGCCATCATGCCGGCCTTGGCTGCAGCGTAGTTACCCTGCCCCGCATTGCCGATGGCGCCGATGACCGACGCAATATTGATGATGCGGCCCTTGCGCGCCTTCATCATGCCGCGCGCCACGGCCTTGCAGGTGCGATACACCGA
>CAZOXZ010000167.1:0-5259 GCA_964583865.1 uncultured Rhodanobacteraceae bacterium
ACCACGTCCGGGGCGATGTACGCGCCCCGACGCACCAGAGCGCCTGGTACCACACGGGCACCCAGTTTCTGCAGCTCCCGCTTGTCGCCGTCGGCAAAGCGCAGTGGCACCTTGTCGAGAGCCTGCGCCGGCCCGCCGTCGACAACTTCGTTGCCGTGCAGGCGAAAATACAGCAGTACGGCCTTCTTCAGCCAAGTGTTGACGCGCCAACCGCCCTGCCCATCCGGTTCGGCCACGCGTTGCACGCCGCTTTCCAGCGCCCCGAGAGCGGCAGCGACATCGGCGCGAAGTGCGTTGTCGTCGCTTGTCGGGCTCAGCGTGTCACGTCGCTCGAAGCCGGCCTCGATGCGTTGCTCAAGCGTGGTCATCGCAGCACCCACAATTCATTCAAAGGCCGATGAGTCTACATGACTTTCGGCAACCGGCGGCAAACGGCCCGGGGACTCCGGGCCGCTGCAAGCAGATCAGTTGATCAGGCGCAATGTCAACGGATAGCGATAGCTGCCGTCGTTGCTGACCTTCACCGCGGCCAGGATGCAGAAGACGATATTGAACAGCCACACCAGCGGCATCAGCAGGGCGCCGATGAGGATCACCATGAGCACCGTGCACACGATATAGCCGATCAATACGGCAATCTGGAAGTTCAGCGCCTCCTTGGCTTCGGTGACGAGATAACTCTTGCCGGCCTGGTCCTTGTACACCAGCCAGATCACCAGCGGGACGATGAAGCTGAACACGATGCCGGACAGGTGCGTCAGGATGGCAATGGTGCGGTCGTCATTGCTGCCGCCTGTTGCCGCGGCCGGCTGCGCAGGTGGTGGCGTCGGCGGCTGCGGCGGCGGCGCGGCTGGCTGTTGCCCGCCTGCCGGGGTTGCCGGTGACTCGGGGCTGGGCGGCGGAGCGCCTGGTTCATTGCTGGTCATGGTTGATCATCCCGACTGGTTTGGACAAGTACCGCCAAGGGTCACCAAGCCGGACGATACTGTCAAGCGTTGTTTGCCGGTTTGCCGCCCTGCCAGCCGGGCTCGGCGGGTCTGTCCACATGCTGCTCGATGGCCCGGGTCAGGCGTTCACGCAAGTCGGCATCCAGCAACCTGCCATGGGCATCAGTGAGCTGGAAGAAATCCTCGACACGCTCGCCGAACGTCGCCACACGGGCATCGTGCACCTTGATGCCGACCTCGACAAACGCCTGCGCCACGCTGGCCAGCAAGCCCGGTCGGTCGGTGCACACCAGCGCCAGCTGCGTGTGCCCGCTGGCCACATCATCGACATACTCGGTCTGCGGCACCATCTGGAAGTGGCGCAACTGCCGCGACAGGCCACGCTGGACCGGCTGGCGCGAACGGGAAAGATCGGCCAGGGCCTCGCGCAACCCGGCCTCCAGAGCAGCCGCCCGATCCGGCTCGGCCGGCCTCATGGTCATGCCGTCCAGCAGCAGGAAGGTGTCGAGCGCAAGCTCCTGGCGCGTGCCCAGAACTCGCGCTTCCACCACGGAAAAGCGCAACCGGTCGAGGACCGCCGTGATAGCCGCGAACAGGCCCTCGTCGTCCGCGGCACAGACAAACAGCTCGGTCGTGCCACGCACCGACAACGGATGCACGGCCACCAGCGGAATCTCCCCGTCGCAGCCCAGCAACGCGCTCGTCTGCCAGGCGATCTGTTCGGCGCGGTGGTGCAGGAAACTGGCATCAGGGAAATCGGTCCAGGCCTGCTCGACCTGCGGCATCCCGAAACCCTCGGCCACGAGCAACCGCATGGCCCGCTCGCGGCAGGCACGCACACGCGCCGCGGTGCGCAACGGCAAGGCAAGGTCCGAGCGCAAGGCATAGCGGGCGGCAACATACAGATCGGCCAACAGACGATCCTTCCAGGCATTCCAGAGCTTGGGGCTGGTGCCGCGGATGTCGGCAATGGTCAGCAGATACAAGTTGTCCAGCCGTTCCCAGTCCCCGACCTGAACGGCAAACTCATGCACCACCTCCGGGTCGGCAATATCGCGCCGCTGTGCGGTGGCACTCATCAACAGATGGTGACGTACCAGCCAGGCCACCAGTTCCGTGTCTTCTTCGTCCAGACCCAAACGCTGGCAAAAACGTCGTGCTTCCTCCTCGCCGAGGGTGGAATGGTCGCCGCCGCGCCCCTTGGCAATATCGTGGAACAAGGCACCCAGCAGCAGCAATTCCGGCTTGTCCAGGCCGGCAAACAACTGGCAGGCGACGGGAAACTCGCGGCGCGCGCCAGGGTCGGCAAACCAGGCCACGTTACGCAACACGCGCATCGTGTGTTCGTCCACCGTCCAGGCGTGATAAAGGTCGTACTGCATGCGTCCGACGATGCGGGCAAACGGTGGCAGCAACGCGGCCAGCACGCCGTGCCGGTTCATGCTCCACAAGGCGTCGGCCGCCGGTGCGCCACGGCGCAGAATATCCAGAAAGTGCTGCAGGGCCTCGGCATTGCCGGCCAGGCTGTCGCGCTGACGCGCCAGCGCATGCTGGATGGCACGCATGGTATCGGCGGTGAAACCGATGATGTCGGGGTGATCGAGTCGCACCACGAAGGCCCGTACCAATGCCTCCGGCTGGCGCAGGAACAAGACCGCATCCCGGCAAGCCAGACGTCGGCCATGGCGCTCGAAATCCATGCCCATCGGGATCGGCACCACATCCGGCTCCAGGATTTCATCGAGACGCTCGGTAAGCTGGACGCCGCTGCGCTCGATGACGGTCGCAGCGCGATAATAGCCTTGCATGAACTGCTCCACACCCAGCAGCGGCTCGGCCTCGCCGGGGTCGCGCGGCTCGAAGGCTGCCTGATGTGGCTCATGGTCACGAAATCCCAACGCCGATGCCAGATCACGCTGATAATCGAACAACAGACGGTCCTCGGCCCGTCCAGCCTGCCTGTGCAACACATAGCGATAGCGCTGCAAGGTCTGTTCGGCCTGCTGCAACTGTTCCAGCTCGGAAGGATCGATGAGGCCTTCATCGGCCAGACCACGCAGGCCGTGGGTCCCAAGCACACGCCGCCCCAGCCAACGCAACAGGTCCAGCGTGCGCAGACCGCCCGGCCCTTCCTTGATGTCCGGCTCCAGGTTGTGCGCGGTGTCGTCGAAACGCGCATGGCGCGCGGCCTGCTCCTCACGCTTGGCCGCCAGAAAATCCAGCGGTGGCCACAGGTCGGGATCAGCCATCAGGGCCTGCAGGCCGGTGGCCAGGTGCCTGACACCGCACAACAGGCGTGCATCCAGCAAACTGGTGTAGACGGTGACCTCGTCGCTGGCGATGCGGCGGCACTCGCCAAGCGTACGCACGGCCTGGCCCGGCTTCAGACCGATGTCCCACAAACAGGTAAAGAACTGCTCCAGACCGCGCGCCAACACGCCTTGCGGGGATGCATCACAGAGCACCAGCAGATCGATATCCGAATGCGGAAAGAGTACGCCTCGGCCATAGCCGCCGACCGCGAAAAGCGCCAGACTACCGCTGTCATCCGCAACGGCCTGGCCCGTGAAGGCGCGCGCCAGATGGCACACCAGCCTGTCCACCAATCGGGCACGCCAGACCAGCAACTCGCCGATGGGCACGCCGTCCTCGAGGCCGCGTTGCAGCTGGCGGTCCGCATCGGCCAGAAGTTGCCGCAAGGATGCACGCGCCGCGACCGTGATGCCGGCCCGCGGCATGGCTTCCGGCAGGTCCGGAAGCGGTGCGAACGACTCGGGCTCAGTCAGCATCCGGCCAAGGCGTGAGGATCTCGTAACCATCGGAGGTCACCACCAGCGTGTGCTCCCACTGCGCCGACAGGGAATGATCCCGGGTGACGACCGTCCAGCCGTCCGGCAACTGGCGCGTGCCGCGCTTGCCGGCGTTGATCATGGGCTCGACGGTGAAGGTCATGCCTTCTTCCAGACGCATGCCGGTACCCGGCTTGCCGTAATGCAACACCTGCGGCGCATCGTGATAAATGGTGCCGATGCCGTGGCCGCAATACTCGCGCACGACGCTGAAACCGGCTTTCTCGGCCAGCGTCTGGATGGCGTGACCGATGTCGCCCAGCGTGGCGCCCGGGCGCACGGCCTCGATGCCGGCCATCATCGCCTCGTAGGTGGTCTCGGTCAGGCGTTTGCCCAGCACCGTCGGCTGGCCGACGTAATACATGCGGCTGGTGTCGCCATGCCAGCCGTCCTTGATGACCGTGACATCCATGTTCAGAATGTCGCCATCCTTGAGCACCTTGCCGGCACTTGGAATCCCGTGGCAGATGACGTGGTTGACCGAGGTACACAAGGTCTTCGGAAAGCCATGGTAGCCGACGTTGGCAGGGATGGCCTTTTGTACGTTGACGATGTGGTTGTAGGCCACCTGATCCAGCTCCTCGGTGGTCACGCCGGGCTTGACGTGCTCCTTGAGCACGGCCAATACCTCGGCCGCCAGCCGGCCGGCGACGCGCATCTTTTCGATTTCTTCGGGCGTTTTCGGGACTACGGGCATGCGAGTCGAGACCTCGATTTGATGGAACAGAAAAACCGGAAAATGCTTGCTCGCCACCGTACCAACGGGTAAAATTGTCCGGCTTGACGCAGTGGAGTGACCACAAGCAACGGTTGCAACGCTGTGCAAGTGGGTCATTGTAGCGCCCATGGCGCTGCACACCCAAACATCTCACACACGTATCGACACCACATCCGGGGTGCTCGCGCAGGCTGCCACCACAATTGCAGGCAGCTGCCGGGTCGGGTGCGGGGATACGTGGAGGCCCAACCCCAGGAGACAACACAATGCCCAACGTGACCATGCGCCAGATGCTGGAAGCCGGCGTCCATTTCGGACACCAGACCCGCTACTGGAACCCCAAGATGGCGCCGTACATTTTCGGTGCCCGTGGCAAGATCCACATCATCAACCTCGAGAACACGATGCCGTTGTTCACCGAGGCCATGAACTTTCTTTCCGGTGTCGCCCAGCGCCGCGGCACGGTGCTGTTTGTCGGCACCAAGCGGGCCGCGCGCGAGTCGATCGCCGAAGAAGCCGCCCGCTGCGGCATGCCGTACGTGTCGGCCCGCTGGCTTGGCGGCATGTTGACCAACTTCCGCACGGTGAAAAAATCCGTGGCCCGGCTGAAAGAGCTGGAAGCCATGGAAACCGACGGCAGCTTCGACAAGCTGGTCAAGCACGAAGTGCTGGCCCTGCGCCGTGAACGCGAGAAGCTGGAGCGTTCGCTGGGCGGCATCAAGGACATGAATCAGCGCCCGGATGC
>CAZOXZ010000168.1:0-5225 GCA_964583865.1 uncultured Rhodanobacteraceae bacterium
GACTGGCGCCTGCCGCAGTATCCACCCCGGGAAGCTACGTTGGTCGGCGCCGGCGCAGCCGGAGCCGACGATGTGACGCACGGTGACCTGTCGGGTTCACGCTGCGCGTGATCCCGACCTACGGCAATGCGGAATTCCCGTCCTGGCCCAGATCGGCACCGGCGCAGCCGGAGCCGACACGGTAACCACCCGAACACCACCGATGGTTCAGGACGTAGCAAGACATTCGCGTGCCGCCTCCGCGATCACCGGCAGCCAGCGGCGATACTGTGCTGCCGACGGATGCAAACCGTCAGCCACCAGCATGCCGGGCGCATCTCCGCAGGCACGTGACAGCGGCGTGATGTCGACGAACCGGCAACCCGCGGCTTCGGTGATTTCCCGCGCCGCCGCGTTGAAGGCATCGATGGCCGCGGCGATGACCTCGCGGCTGCGCGGATCGGCCGCACCGGTTGGCGTCACGCCCCAATCCGGGATGGACACCACCAGCACGCGCAAGGGCTGATTTCCGGCCATGGCCACGGCAAAGCGCAACAGTTCATCGAACTGCCCACGGTACTCGGCCAGCTCGCGACCGCGGTACTGGTTGTTGACGCCGATCATGAGGCTCACCAGCGCATACGGTGGCGCCAGCTCGCGCCCGGCGAGCCCGGCCTGGAGTTCGTCCGTGGTCCAGCCGGTCACGGCCACCACGTCCGGGGCCGCCAGCGGCCGGCCCTGGTCACGCAACTTGCGCGCCAGTGCAAACGGCCAGCTCTCTGCCGGTGCAACGCCCTCGCCCACGGTGTAGGAATCGCCCAGTGCCAGGTAGCGCATCGCGGGCCCTGAAATGACTGCATTCATGGGTATTCACGGTATCATTGCGCCCAAGGACAAGCCATGACGAACCGCAAGCCAATACCATGATCCTAGCCTGCTTCCTCCCGTGCCCGCCGCACCACCTGCCTGCAGCACATGGCTGAACGGCAGGACCCGGCGGCACTGCAGGCCATCGGCTGGCGTGGCGACAAGCCGGGGCGTCCATTGGCGCGCGTGGTAGCGCAACATCGTGCCGGCTACGAGATTCACGATGGCCAGTCCGTGCGACCGGCGCAGCCGGGAATGCCATTTCTGCGCCCCGGCCTGGAGCCGGACAAACGGCCCGCAGTGGGCGATTTCGTGTATTTCAGGCCCGGCGATCTGGCCGAGATCACCGACATCCTGCCGCGCCGCAGCCTGTTGCGCCGCGCGGCCGCGGGCGAGCGCTACAAGCGCCAGATCATCGCCAGCAACATCGACACGGTGATGGTGCTGACGGGCCTGGACGGTGACTACAACGCCAAGCGCATCGAGCGTTATCTCACCCTGATCACCGCCGCCGGTATCCAGCCGGTGGTGCTGCTGACCAAAGCCGACCTGGTGGCCGATGCCGAGGACCGTGCGGCTGCGCTGTCCGACCGACTACCGGATGATGTCCCGGTACTGGCGATCGACACCACCGACGAAGCGGTCAGCCAGACGCTGGCGCCGTGGCTGGCACCCGGAAGCAGCGTAGTGCTGGTGGGCTCGTCCGGTGCCGGCAAGTCCACGCTGAGCAACAGCCTGCTGGGCCGCGAGAAAATGGCCACCGCTGCGGTGCGCCGCCGTGACAGCCGTGGCCGGCACACCACGGTGCACCGCGCACTGCTGCAGCTTCCCGGCGGCGCCTGTCTCATCGACACACCCGGCATGCGCGAACTGAAGCTCACCGGCAGCGAGGGCCTGGATGCCTTCAGCGACATCGAGGCGCTGGCACGCCAATGCCGCTTCAACGATTGCCGCCACGACAGCGAACCTGGCTGTGCCGTGCAGGCGGCCATCGCCGCCGGAGACCTTGATGCCGACCGCCTGCACAGTTTCCACAAACTGGCCACGGAAAAGGACCGGCAAACCGCCATGCGCGAAGCCCGCGAGCGCCGGCGTCAGGGGCGCCCGAAACACGATCCTCGCGCTCGCTGAGAGCAACAACGGCCCGGTGACTCACGGCGGACGGTGCTACCATCCCCGCCAGCATTCTTTCACCCCTACCAGCACCACATTCGGACCCCAGCACATGTCCAGCATTCCCGAAGAGTTGCGCCAGGCCGCACTCGACTACCACCGTTACCCGCAACCCGGCAAGATCAAGGTCACCCAGACCACCTCGCTGCTGAACCAGCGCGAGCTGGCGCTGGCGTATTCACCGGGCGTCGCAGCCGCCTGCGAGGCCATCGTCGAAGATCCGGTGGAGGCCGCCAGCCTCACCGCGCGTGGCAACCTGGTCGGCGTCATCTCCAACGGCTCGGCCGTGCTGGGCCTGGGCAACATCGGGCCATTGGCCGGCAAGCCTGTCATGGAAGGCAAGAGTGTGCTGTTCAAGAAGTTCGCCGGCATCGACGTGTTCGACATCGAGATCGACGAGTCCGACCCGGACAAGCTCATCGATATCATCGCCTCGCTGGAGCCGACCTTCGGCGGCATCAATCTGGAGGACATCAAGGCGCCGGAATGCTTCGTCGTCGAGCGCGAATTGCGCAAACGCATGAACATCCCCGTGTTCCACGACGACCAGCATGGCACGGCCATCATCGTCGGCGCGGCGTTGGTCAATGCGCTGGAGGTAATCGGCAAGAAGATCGAGGAGGTCAAGGTGGCTGCGTCGGGCGCCGGTGCCGCGGGCATTGCCTGCCTGGACATGATGGTCAGCCTGGGCGTCAGACCCGAGAATATCCTGGTCAGTGACAAGGGCGGCGTATTGCATGCCGGACGCAATGACCTGGGCGAGAATGGCCAGCGCTATGCGCGCGACACGCACGCGCGCAGCTTGGGCGACATCGTGGACGGTGCAGACGTGTTCCTGGGTGTATCCGCCGGCGGCGTACTGAAGCCGGAAATGGTCGCCAGCATGGCCGACCGACCACTGATTTTTGCCCTGGCCAACCCGACGCCGGAGATCACGCCCGAGGAGGCCCGTCAGGCACGCCCGGATTGCATCATCGCCACTGGTCGCTCGGACTATCCGAACCAGGTCAACAACGTATTGTGCTTCCCGTACATTTTCCGCGGCGCGCTGGACGTGGGGGCCACCGGCATCAACGAAGCCATGAAGATCGCCTGCGTCGAGGCCATCGCCGAGCTGGCTCGGCGCGAAGCCAGTGACGTCAGCGTGCGCGCCTACGGCGGCGAGGTGCCGCACTTCGGCCCCGACTACCTCATCCCGCAGCCTTTCGATCCGCGCCTGCTGGTATTTGTTGCGCCGGCCGTGGCCCGCGCGGCCATGGAGTCGGGCGTGGCCACCCGGCCCATCGAGGACTTCGAAGCCTACGCCCAGAAGCTGTGGCAATTCGTGTTCCGCACCGGCCTGTTGATGAAGCCGGTATTTGCCCGCGCCAAGCAGGACCCGCGCCGCGTGGTGTACGCCGAGGGTGAAGAGGACACGGTGCTGCGTGCCGTGCAGACCGTGGTGGACGAACGCCTGGCACGCCCCATCCTCATCGGCCGGCCGGATGTCATCAAGCGTCGCATCGAACGCGCCGGCCTGCGCCTCGAAGCCGGGCGGGACTTCGAACTGGTCAACATCCACTCCGACCCGCGCTTCGACGCCTACTGGCAGCAGTACCACGAGATCATGCAGCGTCGCGGCGTCACACCGGCACTGGCCAAGTCCATCGTGCGCTCGCGGGCGACGGTGATCGCGGCCCTGATGGTCCAGCGCGAAGAGGCCGACGCCATGATCTGTGGCATCGTCGGCCGCTTCGAAAACAAACTCGGCTACGTTCGCGACATCATCGGCATGGAAGCGGATGTCGGGCAACCCTCGGCCATGACCGGCGTGGCCTGTACCGCCGGCACCTTCTTCTTCATCGACCCGTACGTCCAGGAGACACCGGGGCCGGAAGAAATTGCCGACGCCACATTGCAGGCCGCCGTCAGGCTCAGCCTGTTCGGCATCAAACCACGCATCGCATTGCTGTCCAGCTCCAACTTCGGCAGCCGCGATTCGGCCTCCGGCCGGGTGATGCGCGATGCCCTGGCGCTGCTGCGTGAGCGCGCGCCGAGGTTGCAGGTCGAGGGTGAAATGCAGGGCGATGTGGCTCTGGACGAAATTCTGCGCGACCGCCTGTTCCCGAATTCACGGCTGCGCGGCAAAGCCAACGTATTCGTGTTCCCGAACCTCGACGCGGCCAACATCGCCTTCAACCTGGTGCGCTCGATCTCCGCCGGGGTCGTGCTTGGGCCGATCCTGATGGGCATGAACAAACCGGCGCACATCCTCACGCCGCAAGCCTCGGTGCGGCGGGTCGTCAACATGAGCGCCATTGCCAGTGCCGAGGCGCAGATTCGCGCCATGCATGCCACGGACTGACCGGCCCGGATAGCCGCTTCGCGCCAGCCGGCGTGGTCCACGGGTGCCGTGTGGAAGTTCTCCCGTGCACGCGCTGCCATGCGCATCCGAAGGCTTGGTGACCCGCGTGATCGGCGTTAAACTGGCCGTTCGCATTCTTGCGTCGCGCGCAGGCCTGAAGCCTGCGGATTCTGTGCGTCAGTACCGGAGACAGCCGTGGACATCATTCAAGACATTCTCGACCAGGATATCGATCCCGAGGAGAGCCGCGAATGGCTCGAATCCATCGATGCGGTCATTCGCAGCGATGGCACCGAGCGGGCGCATTACCTGCTCGACCGCATGGTGGACGAGACACGTCGTGCCGGCGGCCACCTGCCCTTCAAGCCGACCACGGCCTACGTCAACACCATCCCGGCCCACCAGGAAGCCAGGAGCCCGGGTGACGCGGCCATGGAGTGGCGTATCCGCTCCATCATCCGCTGGAATGCCATGGCCCAGGTGGTGCGCTGCAACCGCCGCCCCGGCAAGCTTGGCGGGCATATCGCCAGTTTTGCCTCGTCCGCCACCTTGTACGACGTCGGTTTCAACCATTTCTGGCGCGGTGCCTCCGGGGATCATCCCGGCGACCTCATCTTCTACCAGGGCCATTCCAGCCCGGGCCTGTATGCGCGTTCCTTCCTGGAAGGTCGCATCAGCGAATCGCAGATGGACAACCTGCGCCGTGAGGCCAGTTATCCCCTGGGCGAGGCGCTGCCGTCCTATCCGCACCCATGGCTGATGCCCGATTACTGGAAGGTGCCGACGGTCTCGATGGGTCTGGGCCCCATCCAGGCCATCTACCAGGCGCAGTTCTTCAAGTACATGGAAGCGCGCGGCCTGG
>CAZOXZ010000169.1:0-5203 GCA_964583865.1 uncultured Rhodanobacteraceae bacterium
CATGCTCGAAGCCGGCGATGGAATGCACCAGCTCCAGCTGCAATTCGAAGGGCAACGAGGTGGAGATCCCGTTGGGATAGACCTCGGTGGTTCCGAGGCCCTCCGGCTCGATGAAGATCTGGTGAGCTTCACGCTCCGCAAAACGCACCACCTTGTCCTCGATGGACGGGCAATAGCGTGGCCCGGTACCTTCGATCTGCCCGCTGAACAGCGGCGACCGGTCCAGGCCTGCCCGGATCACCGCGTGTGTTCGGCTGTTGGTGTGGGTGATCCAGCAAGCCACCTGACGCGGGCGCTCGCTGCGATCGCCGAGAAAGGAGAAGGCGGGAACGTTGTCATCGCCTTCCTGCTTCGCCAGGGCGCTGTAGTCGATACTGCGGCCGTCGATCCGTGGCGGGGTGCCGGTCTTCAGGCGGTCTTCCGCCAGCGGCAGGCCACGCAGTTGCCGCGCCAGGGTCGTTGTCGGCGCATCGCCGGCACGTCCACCGCCGAACTGGCGCTCGCCCACGTGAATCAGGCCGTTGAGGAATGTGCCGGTGGCCAGCACGACCCGCGGGGCACGGAAGCGCAAACCCATCGCCGTGACCACGCCACGGACGGTGGAGCCATCGAGAATCAGCTCGTCCACGCTCTGTTGGAAGATGGACAATCCCGGTTGGTGTTCGACGATTTCGCGAATGGCGGCCTTGTACAAGGCACGATCGGCCTGACAGCGCGTTGCCCGCACGGCCGGTCCCTTGGATGCGTTCAGGCGTCGCCAATGAATCCCGGCCCGGTCGGCCGCGCGGGCCATCGCGCCGCCGAGCGCATCGATCTCGCGTGTCAAATGCCCCTTGCCAATGCCCCCGATGGCCGGGTTGCAGCTCATCTGCCCAATGGTCTCGATGTTCTGTGTCAGCAGCAATGTGCGTGCGCCGACGCGCGCGGCCGCAAGCGCAGCCTCGGTCCCGGCGTGCCCGCCACCGACCACGATGACGTCAAAAGACAATTGGCTCATGGTGCCTGCTCCTTCGTGCCTGAAGCGGCATGGTACCGCGGGACGCGTCACTGCCATTATCGCATTGCGGATCTGGAATTCGCAGTCGGCCGCGTAAACGGCCATGTTTGGCACGCTTCATGCATGACTGAGGTGCACTCCAGATGGTGCTGGCATCGCGAGCATGCTCAAGCCGGAATTCAGGGGCCGGCGTTGGACCATCGGAGGAAGCACCCGGCCCCCACGTGGGGCCGTTTTTATTCATCGTCTCCGTAGAAGGAGAACTGGCGTCCGACGGTCCCCAAAGAACAGGGGGTATTCCATGGAGGAGACGGCGCCGGACGCCAGAGATGGCAATGCAGTTGACCAAACCGCTGCACTTGCCTCAAGTTTACCCGAACCTGCAATTCGATGTGCGTACTTCGTCACAAATCGGCCAATCAACTGACTGCATGCGACAGGAATGGACGTGGATCGTCCGTCGCGTTCCGTCGCCGTTCAGTTCCGCGGCTTTGGAGAGCGGCGCGCAGGCCTGTTGGCACGCTTCATGCAGTGTCACGGGCAAACAGGTACCCATGAAAGCGAGACCGTCGTGAACAAGAACGTTGCCATTGACCCGAACCAGCTTCAGCCGCTGGAAATCAATCCGCTGTTTGCCTGCCATGACCTCATGATCGAGCGCGCGTCCGTGGAGTTGCAGCTGGAAAAATTGCAGGCAGGAACCATTCCGGCCGCAAACGAACCCGAATTGCGCCAACGACTGGCGCAGATGGACCGGGCCCTGGCGCGGCTGCACTGCTGAGGCGCAGTGCGCCGATCAGCGGCGGCCGTTCCCTGTGGATGGTCTTCGCTTCGTTCGTGACGATGCGAACACGTGAGGCAGCCAGCGCTTCGCGTTCCATCCGGGCAGGACGCCCGCACACCGGACCGCGAGCATCCTGCTCGCATCAAACCACCCAGGCCGCTGAAGCGGCCATGCCGGCGAGACGCCGGCGCTCCACATTCCATCCGGGCAGGACGCTGGCGCACCGGACCGCGAGCGTCCTGCTCGCATCAAATCACCCAGGCCGCTGAAGCGGCCATGCCGGCGAGACGCCGGCGCTCCTTGTTCCATCCGGGCAAGAAGCTCAATCCTCCGAAGACGTTTTCAGACGACGGCGTTTGCTGTTGCTGGATGACCGCACTGGCGCGCTGCGTACCGGCGCTGAACGCGCTGGTGCGGCGCGTCTTGGGCTCGTGGCCGGACGGGATCTCGCCGGGGACGGACGATGCCGTGGCGCCGGCGTGGATCGTGGTCTGGGCTGCGTCACGCTGGGGCGTTGTGAGCGGACCGGTCTCCGGTTGCGCGGCATGCGTGGTGCGGGCGAGGCTTGCCGGCGTACCGGGCGCACATGCGGTTCCACTACGGGCTGCGTCCGCGCACTTGACTTCATGCCGGCAGATGGGCGCTCGATCCGGTGGGGCCGGGGCTCGGTGCGTGACTGGCGGCGTATGGGTTGGATCGAACGTGACGGCCGCGTACTCGGTCGTGCCGCGTCTGCGCGTCGTGGTGGCACCCAGTCGGCCGGAATGCCGCCGCGGTCCGGTCGACCGCGTGGCATGGTGCCGTTTCTCGCGGCCGCGGGCCGGTTGCCGTGAGGCTGTCTGGCGCCGGGGCGGAAACGGTTGGTCCCGGCGATTCCCGCTGCTGCGCCGGCTGCCGCGCCGCTGCGCCAGCTGGCCTGGGCGACGCGGGAGGCGTACAGGTCACGCCGATTGCGCACTGGTTTCGGGTCGGCTGGATAGGATGGGTACGTCCAGCTGTATGGCCACCACGGGCCGAACCAGGGATTGTAGAAGCCGGGATAGCCCCAGATGCCATGCGTGCCGAAGCCGAAGGAAAGCGAGCCGTACCAGTAATTGCCGTGCCAGCCCAGCGAAACGCCCGGCCAGCCCCAGCCGGCCCAGCCACCCACGCTGTACGGGCTGGCCCACGCCCAGGCAGGGGCATAACAGCTGGTGGCGCCATACCAGGTGTAGTACGAGCAACTGGATCCCACCACCGCGACCGGTCCGATGTAGTAGCTGCCACCGGCGTAGCCGGCGCTGTCATAGTACGAGTCGCCGTAGTAATAATCCGCGCCGCCGAGGTCCTCGTAGTAGTAGGTAGTGGTGGCGCATCCACCCAGGGCAAGGGCAGCAACAAGCACGCAAAGGCAACGGATCATGGACTTGTCCTGATGACGTGACATGCCACCAGCATAGCCGCAGCCCGTTAATGCACCATAAAGCCTGAACGGTGGCCCGGACTCGGGCTTGTCAACCGGCGTCCTGGCCATGCGTTGGTGCGCGTGAAGGATGGCTCATGCGGCGGCAGTCCGTTGCGTGGCCGCTTGCAGCAGGCGCTGGATCATTTCCGCCAGACCGCGCGAGTTGTCAGCACGCGCCACGAGTTCGCGCAGGGCCGCCTCGGCGTATTCACGGCGCACCGGTTCCAGCCGGCTCCAGCCATTGAAACCGTTGGCCAGACGCGCGGCCAGCTGCGGGTTCAAGGTGTCGATGTCGACCAGCAGACGGGCGAGTAACTGGACCCCGCCGCCGTCGGTGCGATGAAAACCGGTCGGGTTGGCACGGCTGAATGCGCCGATGAGTGCCTGCACCTTGTTGGGGTTGCGCAGGCTGAAGGCCGGGTCGTCAAGCAACGCCGTGATCCGCTCCAGGGTGGCCTCGCCGGGGACTGTGGCTTGCAGGCTGAACCACTTGTCCAGGGCGAGCAGGTCACCGTCAAACGCCCTGCGGAAGCGTCCCAGAGCATCGTCGGCCCAGGCCGGTGCATGGCGCTGCAGGTTGGCCAGTGCACCCAGGCGGTCGGTCATGCAGTGTGCGTGGTCATACTGCTGCATGGCCAGCGTGGCGCTGATGTCGGCTCCCGTGCGACAAAGCAACTCCAGCACGGCATTCTTCAGTCGCCGCGCGGCACGTGCCGCTGGTGTTGTGGCACCATCCTCGGCAGCGGCCAGCTTCTGGTAGCGCTGCGCCAGAACTTCACCACCGATGCAGCTGGCAAGGCCGTTCAGCATGGCTTCGCGGGCCGCGTGTACGGCTGCCGGGTCCAGCGGCATGACCTTCTCGCTCAGCTCTATCTCGCTCGCCGGTCGCAGCAGGCAGCCCAGCAGCGAGGCGTCGCTGTCGTCGTCGGCCACGAGGCTTGCCAGCGCGGCTTGCCAGTGGTGGTCGGCGTCGCCAGTCGCGCCGTTGATGCGCTCCATGAACGCACGTTCGGCCAGCTGTGCCCCGGCCTGCCAGCGGTTGTAGTCGTCCGGCTCGTGGCGCATCAACACCGCCAGATCCGTGTTGGACTGTTCGGTTTCCAGTGCCACGGGCGCGGAGAAACCGCGCAGCAGGGATACCACCGGACGCGTGGCCACATCGTGGAACACGAATTGCTGGCGTGCCTCGGTCAGCACCAGGAAACGTGACTCATCGTTGCCGCTTTTCTCGTCCTGCAACCGCGCCGTGACGGGCTGACCGCCCTCGTCCAGCAGCAAGGTGGCAATGGGAATGGGCAAGGGCTGCTTGTCAGGTTGGCCGGGCGTGGGCGCCGTGGCTTGGCGGACATCCAGCGTCAGCGTCCGCGCCTCGGCGTCGTATGCTGTGGCCACGTGCACTTGTGGCGTCCCGGCTTGCGCGTACCAGGCCAGATACGGCGTCAGGTCCAGGTCGTTGGCGTCGCCCAGTGCGGCCACGAAGTCATCGATGGTGACGGCCTGGCCGTCGTGGCGGTCAAAGTACAGGTCCGTGCCACGGCGGAAGCGTTCCGGGCCCAGGCGCGTGGCCATCATGCGGACCAGTTCGGCGCCTTTCTCGTAGATCGTGGCCGTGTAGAAATTGTTGATCTCGCTGTAGCTGTCCGGGCGCACCGAATGCGCCAACGGGCCGCCATCCTCGGCAAACTGCACTTGCTTCAGGCGGGTCACGTCGTCGATGCGTTGTACCAGTTTCGAGGTCATGTCGCCGGCGAAACTCTGCTCGCGGAACACCGTGAAGCCTTCCTTCAACGACAGCTCGAACCAGTCGCGGCAGGTGACGCGGTTGCCGGACCAGTTGTGGAAGTACTCATGGCCGATGACGGCCTCGACGTGGCGATAATCCTCGTCGGTGCTGCTGGCCGGGTCGATGAGCAGGTACTTGGCGTTGAAGATGTTCAGGCCCTTGTTTTCCATCGCGCCCATGTTGAAGTCGTGGGTG
>CAZOXZ010000170.1:0-5166 GCA_964583865.1 uncultured Rhodanobacteraceae bacterium
TTTCGGCGGCACCTTCACCTCGCGGTTGAACATGAACCTGCGCGAGGACAAGCATTGGGCCTACGGCGCCCGCAGTTTTGCACCCAACGCCATCGGCCAGCGCATGCTGGGCATGTACGCCCCGGTGCAGACCGACAAGACCGCGCCGTCCGTCAAGGAAATCCTCAAGGAAGCCAAGGGGATCATCGGTGATGAGCCGTTGACCAAGGCCGAAGTCGAGAAGATCAAGGTCAATGACATCCGCAGCCTGCCCGGTGCCTATGAAACGACCTCGGCGGTCTTGAGCGCCATGCGCGGCATCGTCAAGTACGATCGCCCGGACAACTACGTCCAGACCATCAAGGATCGCACCGAAGCCGTAACCCTGAAGGACGCGCAAGCTGCGGCCAGGGAAGTCATTCATCCGGAAAGCTTCACCTGGGTCATCGTCGGCGATCTCGACAAGGTTGGCCGGGGCGTGCGTGACCTCGGGCTCGGCAAGGTCACCGTGCTGGATGCCAACGGCAAGCCGGTCAAGGCAAAGGCCGAGAAGGCTGATGCCGGCAAGAAAACCGAGGGGAAGAAAGCCAAGACCAGGGAAGCCAAGGCCGAAGCCTGAAACATCACCCGTTCGTGATCAAGGGCCGGGCGGGCAACCGTCCGGCCTTTTTGTTGTTCAGTCGGCGATGTCGCGCAGGCTGATGCCGCCACACTGGCGCATCCAGCGATCCAGCAGGTGCCAGGAAATGGAGTGCGGCGAAGACAGCGTCAACCAACCGTCGCGGCAGCCGGCCACGATTTCTTCGGGTGTGAACCAGCGCGCCTGCGCCAGCTCGCCATCACGCAGCGTCAGTTCGCGTCCAGCCGCTTTGGCGGTAAAGCCCAGCATCAGGGAGCTGGGGAACGGCCAGGGCTGGGAGGCGTAATAGTCGCAGTCCGTGACCTCGATACCGGCTTCCTCGTACACCTCACGCCGCACCGCATCGGCCAGCGTCTCGCCGACCTCCACGAACCCGGCCAGGGTAGAAAAACGCCCTTCCGGCCAGCGTGCCTGGCGGCCCAGCAAGCAGGCGCCGTCGTGCTCGACAATGACGATGATGGCCGGGTCGAGCCTCGGAAAGAACTGCGCGTGGCAAGCCGGGCATTGCGCACGATGGCCGCCATCCTTGCGCTCAAGCGTCGCGCCGCATGTGGCACAAAACCGCGTCCGCGCCTGCCAGTGGGCCAGCCCGCAGGCATAGGCACACAGGCTTGCCATGGCTGCCGAAAAACGCTCGGCGACCTGGCGCAGGTCCAGCCATTGTGCCGACGAGGCCGCCTCGGTCACGTCTTCACCGTGTGATTCAAGACGCAGGCTGAAGATCGGTTGCTCCCCGGCCAAGCCCAGAAAGCCGGCCTCGCTGCCCGCCGGGTGCGCTTCGGCTTGCGCCAGCGTCAGGAGCTGCGGCGCCGAACCGTCTGCCGTTGCCAACAGGCACCCACCGGCATCGACCAGCACAAAGCGGCATTCGGGTTTTTGCCGCATGGCTTCGAGCCAGCGTTCGTCCTGGCGGAATTCAGCGGCACGGTCCAGCGTGCCGGCGGCAAACGCGTTGCGTCGCGCACGTGCTGCCGAGCTCATGGCCGCAAGTCATCGGCCCGGTGCCGCGAGGCACTCATGCCGCAAACGATGCGCCGCAACTGCAGGTCCGGCTGGCAGGGAGATTGTTCACCACGAAACGCGAGCCGCTGAGATCCTCGGTAAAGTCGACCTCGGCGCCGGTCAGGAACTCCAGCGACAGCTTGTCGACAAGTAGTGTGGCGCCGTCGTGTTCCAACACCAAGTCATCGTTGGCGGCCTCGTGATCCAGGCTGAAGTCATACTGGAAGCCCGAACAGCCGCCACCGCTGACCGCCAGGCGCAGTTTCAGGCCGGGGTCATTGCTCTCGCTCGCCAGGGCGCGGATGCGTGCGTTCGCCGCATCGCTGACCTGGATGGGGGCGCGCCCGCCAGCATGAGGCGCGGAAGGATCGATACGCTTGTTCATGCCCTGATTGTAGCCCGCAATCCGTCGACTGGCGACCACGGCACGGGCATGCCGTGGTGCCGCTGGCAGCATCAGCTCGTGACTGTTTCGGCTTGCGCGTCCGCCTCGTCAGGTTCTGCGCCGTCGGTTTCCACGAGGTGTTCCAGCCGGGCCGGATCACCTGACTCATGCACCATGCGCCCCTCGACCCGGGCGCCGGCGGCCATTTGCAGCAACTTGTAGTACACGTCGCCAACAATGCGTGCGCCAGCCGTCAGCTCCAGGCGCTCGCTACAATGAATGTCACCCTCCACGGTGCCGTCGACGACTGCTACCGGTACCCGTACCTTGCCTTGCACGGTCCCGCCCGGCGCCACGGTGAACAGGGCCTTGCTTCCGGCCTCCGCCGTGACCAGGCCCTGGATGCAGCCCTCCAGGTGCAGGCTGCCTTCGAAGCTCACATCACCGTGGATTGTCACGCCCTGTGCCAGAATTGTCGTCTTTGCCAGGTTGGTGGCTGTCTTCTTGCTGCTGAACATCGTTTGTCTCCAGGGGGCTGAGGACCTCGGACCAGGTCAGGTTTTGTTCGATAGTCGGGCCCTTGGTCGGATCAACTTGCACGTGTACCCGGTTCGGTGAAAACCCTTCGGGCAACATGACCGTGGCCTGCAACTGTTGAAAATACCGGAAAGCGTAATTCAGCCCGGACGCGTTCTCGCCGGATGCGATAGCGTTCCAGGGCAGTACCTTGAGCTTGCCATGGTAGATGCCTTCGACAGCCAGCGTCACCTGGCCCTGATTGCGGTCGCCACTGCGGGCACTGCGGATCAGTGTGATCGTCACGTTCCAGGCGTGTGAACCGGCCACCGGCGCAAACTTCACTTCGTGCACCGTCAGCGCCTGATCCTGTGCCCCACGATCGACCAGGCGGGCATAGAATGCCAGGTCGGCACGCAGTGAACTGATCTCCTTTTCCTTGGCCGCCAGCGTGTCACGCAAGTCGTGTGCCGCCACCTCCGACACCTGGACGGCGCGGGCCAGGGTGGCGATCTTCTGCGCCTGCCGCTTTTGCACCGAGGCGGACTCCGCCGGCGCCAGTTGCACCACGGGCGCCACCGGCGGCTGCGTGCGCTGCATCCACCAGATGCCGGCGGCCAGGCCACCCGCAAAAGCCAGCAACAAGAGCATTGACCACAGGAGACGCCGACGCCAGCGGCGCCCCGGCTCCACGCGTCGAACCTCGAAGCTGGGTGGCGCGGCTACCGGCATGTCACTGGAGGGGAGGTCATCATTCCGGCGATTTTACCCCAGCTTCTTGCGCAATGCGCTCTCGCAGCATGCTTGTGTGTCGCGCCGGCAAAAGCCTTCTGCATCGACGTTGCGCCGACGCCGGTCGTGGCTCTCGCACGAGAATGGCGGCTTGATCAAAGCTCTTCGATCAGTGCCCGTATCTTCGCATCGATCTCTCTGGCCTCGTTCAGATACCGGCTCTTCTTCTGCACCATGCCGTCGAACAGCGCGTGCTCGAAGTTCGCGCGGCGCTTCATGCGCTGGATATCTTCCTCCAGCCGCGCGCACTCGGCCAACAGAAACTGCTGGCGCGTTGTCAGCGCACTGATCTTGTTGGAATCGCTGTTCTGCCGCGCCTGGATGATGACGGCACCGAGACCGAGAATCAGCGCGACGGCGGAAATCAGGCTGCCGACCGCACCGAGTGCGTCGCCGAACTCCGCCATGGATTGTGGCGGTCGCAAGGCAGAAAACGCCGAAGGCAAAAAGCCCGGAGCCCAGCTACCCAGGAGCACCGCCGTATAACCAAGCCACAGGCATGCAATACCCACGAGCGCAACGACCAACCATCGTTTCATGTTATTCACCTGAGCAATTCACAAGACCGAACAGCGCTGACCAGAACGCTGTTGAAACCCGGTTCTGTTGGTGCATTTCTTCCAAATCAGCGCTCACAGTGCGTTTCCAAGCCGTTCAGTCGCGGCGCTTGCGGATTCTCGCCGCGCTACATTCTCTTGGCCTACTGTGTCGGATTCACGTGCCGGCAAGATCGCGTTGGCCGGGCCGGACAGGGTGTCGTTCGCGTGCGGCGTCCGGTGGTGCCACGAGGGCCCACATTCAGCGCGGATACTCCCATTTGTGCGTGTGCGGGTTGTATTCCGGCGAGACATCCGGTCGCACATACTGCCAGCTGCCATCGTGCGGGTTGTAGTGTAGCTCCGCATCCGGCGCCGCCGTCTCCCAACGGCCACTGTGCGGGTTGTAGCGCGGACGATAATCTCGCGGCGCCAGCTCCCACGTCTGTTCGTGCGCGTTGTATCGAGGCGATGCTTCGGGCAAGGCATACACCCATTTCCGGGTGTGCGGGTTGTACTGCAATTGGGCGGCCGGGTCCGTGGTGACCCATTGGCCGCTGTGCGGGTTGTACTTCTGTTCGGCCGACGCAGTTCCACACAAGAACAGCAGGATGACCGCTGCCAACCATGTCTTGAGATGTGTTTTCGTGCAGGCCAGTGGTATCAGGGTTGCGAGAAGGAGGAGCTTTCCCGGCATGGCCCAGGCACCGGTCACGTGATCTTTCTGTCCGGTTGTCCGGTCCCGGCGCTCCAAGGCCTTGGCTGGTTCATAAATGCGATCATCCACGACATGTTTCTCCTGATTGTGTCGCCTGGGCGCGGTACCCATCACGCGTATCGTCCCAGTTGTCAAGCACAGAAGCGATAACCCGAGGGTACACAATTCCCGAGCAACCCGCCGTCAGGCACGCCTATCGCCCGGTTTCTGCCGCCACCAGCGTGTCGTCCACAAACACTTGAAAGCTGTTCTCGCGAAGCCCTCCCCCTGTGTCACGATAGATGTCCGCTCTCTTGAATTTACCCCTTGGGGGCAACAGGAGAGAGAGCATGACCCGTTACAGTAGTGAGTTCAAAGAGAAGATGGTGCGCAGGATGATGCCGCCGCACAACGAGAGTGTGGCCAGTTTGCATCGTGAAACCGGGGTGTCGGCCCCGAGCCTGTACGCGTGGAAACGACAATTTCGGGATCAAGGTTGTATCGTGCCAAAGAAGAGTGGCCAGCCGGATGGTTGGGACAACAAGGCCAAGTTGGCCGCCGTGATCGACACGGCGTTGATGAACGAGGCGGAGCGTTCCGCATGGTGTCGCGAACATGG
>CAZOXZ010000171.1:0-5123 GCA_964583865.1 uncultured Rhodanobacteraceae bacterium
ACCCTCGTCGTAAGCTTGGGAAGCTTCTGCTCTACCATTGAGCTACACCCGCGACCGTCTTCATGATAGCCAGCGGCCGGCCCTGGGCGCAACGTTTCATTGCCACGGGCGTTGACAGCAACCTGGCCCTCGCAAAATCCCGGCCAGCAGCAGTTCATGGCCGGAATTGTTGAATGGAGTCGTTGTTTGCAATAGTGCAACCGCATTCAAGGAGTCGAAGATGAAAACCACGATTCTCGTCCCTGTCGTGGCCATGGCCGGCCTGCTGTGCCTGCTGGTGTTCGCGGGCCCGGCACAAGCATACGCAGACGAACTGCCCTCCCGCGTGGCCCGTCTGTCCCTGCTCGAGGGCAACCAGGTTTCCGTGGCACTGGCCGGCCAGGAAGGCTGGAGCAACGCACGCCTCAACTGGCCGCTGCGCAGCGGCGACCGGCTGTACACCGGCGAGGGCAGCCGCAGCGTGGTGGAAATGACGGGCGCCGACCTGCGCATCGGCGAGGACAGCGCCGTCAGCTTGCTCGCGCTTGAGCGCGAACGCGTGCAGATCAGCCTGACCCAGGGCACCGTCAACCTGGCCGTGCGTCGCATGGACATGGATGACATCTTCGAGATCGACATGCCCGGTTTTGCCTTCGTGGCCGACCGTGTCGGGGAATACCGTATCGACGTGGATCCCGATGGCATTGGCGCCATCATCACGGTCTTTTCCGGTGCAGGCACGGTATGGGATGCCTACGGCCAGAGCCGGCAGGTCAACCGCGGGCGCAGTTATCACGTGGTCGGCCACGACGTTGCCGACCTGCGTCCGGGTGCGATTCCGGCACGCAATGCGTTCGACCGCTTCTGCAACGAACTGGACTCGCGCCGCCGCCATGCCGAGCCAAACCGCTATGTCTCGCGCACGGTGATCGGCTACACGGACCTGGACTACTACGGCACCTGGCAAACCAGCGCCACCTATGGCCACATCTGGTTTCCTTCCGGCGTCTCGGTCGACTGGGCGCCGTACCGCCACGGTCGCTGGGCCTGGATCGATCCCTGGGGCTGGACCTGGATCGACAACGCCCCGTGGGGCTTTGCACCCTTCCACTACGGCCGCTGGGCCATGGTCTCTGGCCGCTGGGGTTGGGTCCCCGGCCCGCGCATGCACCGCGCCGTGTATGCGCCCGCGCTGGTCGCCTTTCTCGGCAACGTCTCCATCCGCATCGGCGGCAGCATGCCGGTCGTATGGTTCCCGCTGGGCCCGCGCGATGTGTATCGCCCACCGTATGCGGTAACGGAAAATTACTTCATCAACATCAACCTCGGCAGCGGCCGCTTCTTCCACCGCCACGGCATGCGCGCGCACTGGCGTCACTATCATGATCATCGTCGCGGGCACTATGACGACTATGCCTACCGCCACAACGCCCGCGCCATGACCGCAGCAACCCGTGGTGACTTCCGTCAGTCGCGCCTGATCCGTCATTCGGCAGCCGACCTGCGCGCCGCCGTGCTGCAAAAGGCCGAGTTCACGACCAGTCCCCGGCTCCAGCCGGACAGGGCCGCACGTGTTGATGCCATGCCGCGCGCACGGCCACAACACCAGGCCTTTCAGCGCCCGGTGTTGACGCATACGCCATTGCGCCGTTCGGCGACCTCCGACCGCACGCCGGTGACACGCACCGCAAGGCAGCGACCAGCTGCGTCGGTCGAGCGGCCGCGCAGGCAGGCCGTCATCGACAAACCGGCCGCGAGGAATCCCATCGCATCATCGCGCTCGCATCGCCCTGCGCGGGCTCCCGTGCGGCCCGCCGCGCCGACCCACCCGCGCGGCACGATGTCTCCGTCCGCCGAAGTGGTACCGCAACCCGCCCCGGCACGCCGCATGCAACGACCCGAACCGGAAGCCCGGCCGCGGCCGCTTCCAGCCAGGAACGAACCGACAAGGCGTGAACAGCCAGCTGTCCGACCCCAACCCATACAGCGGCAGATGCCACGGCAAGCGCCCGAAGCACGCCCGCAACCACAGGCTGCACCGCGCGCCCATCCACCCATGCGGCGCAGTTCCGGGGGGTTCTCACGCCAGGCCCGCCCAGCCGCATCCCGGCCACCACCGTCGCGACAGGCGCAACCGGCACAACAGGAGACCCGCACCGTGAAACGGGCCGCGCAACAACACGGAAACGGCCCACGTGGCCGGCCGGCCCGCAGCATTGACGATTGACGATCTGCCGTGCGCGCGACCGGACGCGACATCCGGCGTGCCGCGACGCCCCCTGAGGCCGTGAATCCAGCGTCACCGGAGCATCCAGAACGCCGCGCTGCTCGTGCTGGACAATGATGCGGGTTAGGATAAGCGCAAGATCGACAACGAAGGGGTGAGACGTGTTGCTGTTGCACTGGTTCGACGACTCCGGCGGCCTGCCCGGCCAGGCGGGCCCGGTCGTGTCCGCATGGCAAGGCCGGCCATGAAGACCGCAACTGGCACCACGGCCCCCAACGATGGCTCGGCACGTGGACGCGCCATCCGCAGCTACGTGCTGCGTGCCGGACGCACCACACCGGCGCAACAACGCGCCTTCGACGAACACTGGCCACGTTTTGGTCTGGAATACCACGGCCGACCGCGGGATCTGGATGCCGAGTTCGGTCGTCACGCCCCGCGCGTGCTGGAAATCGGCTTCGGCAACGGCGGAGCGCTGGCCTGGGCAGCCGAACATGAGCCGGACCGTGACTTCATCGGCATCGAGGTGCATCCGCCCGGGGTCGGCCGCCTGATGAACGCGCTGGCAGCGCAGGACACGGGCAATGTGCGGATTTTCCAGCACGACGCCGTGGAAGTGCTGCAGCACGAGCTGCCACCGGCATCGCTGGACGAAGTTCGCATCTGGTTCCCTGATCCGTGGCCGAAGAAACGCCACCACAAACGCCGCCTGATCCAGCCGGCCTTCATTGACCTCCTCGCCAGCCGCATGCGCGTGGGTGCCCTGCTGCACCTGGCCACCGACTGGATGCCCTATGCCGAGCACATGCTGGAAGTGATGGAACAGGCACCGGGATGGTGCAACCGTGCCGGCCGTGGCCAGTCGAGCCCCTGCCCGCCGTGGCGCATCGAAACGCACTTCGAGCGACGCGGCAAACGCCTTGGGCACGACGTGCGAGACTTGCTGTACGACTACACCGGACCGCCGGCCGGCACGGTTTCCACGGACCACACCATCACCCGACCATGATCCCCAACCACCGCTGACAACCCCATGCACGATGCCACCCAACTCAGCCTGACGCCCGACATGATCCTGGTGCTCGGGTTGGTGGCATTCACCATGGTCATGCTGGTGCTGGAATGGGTGCGTTCGGACATCATCGCCCTGCTGGTGGTGGTGGTCATCGGCGTCACCGGCCTGATGCCGGTGGAACGTCTGTTCAACGGCTTCGCCGGCAACGCCGTCATCTCGCTGATGGCCATCATGATCATGGGGGCCGGCCTGGATCGCACCGGCGTGCTGTCCAGGGCCGCCGGGCTGATCCTGAAAGTCGCCGGCGGCGTGGAATCACGCCTGGCCATCGCCGTGAACACCACCGTCGGCGCGTTGTCCTCGCTGATCCAGAGCCAGGCCCTGGCCGCCCTGTTCGTGCCCGTCGTCAGTCGCGTCAGCGCCCGCACCGGCGTGCCCTTGAAGCGCTTGCTGCTGCCCATGGGCTTCGCCATCCTGGCCGGCACCAACATGACGCTGGTGTCCAATTCGCCCATGATCCTGTTGAACGACTTGGTCGCCAACGCCAACCGCAACCTGCCTCCGGGCGCGCAGACCGTGGAGGCCTTCGATCTGTTCGCCGTCACCCCGATCGGCATCGCCCTGCTCATCACCGGGATCGCCTACTTTGCGCTGGTGGGTCGATTCCTGCTGCCGGCCAGCGAGGAGAGCAAGAACGTCACCCCGGGCCGGACAGAAAGCTATTTTGCCCAGGTTTACGGCATCGAAGGCGACCCGGCCGAGCTGGTGGTCACCTCCGAAAGCCCGATGGTCGGCATGAGCATCGGCGAGGCCGAGCAGCTGACCGGAGCACCGCTGATCCTGGCCATGAAGAACGGCAGCGATGCACGCATGGCGCCGCCAGCCAGCGAGATGATCTGGGTCGGCACGGTGCTGGGCGTACTGGGCACGCGCGACGTGGTGCACGATTTCGCACGCAAACAGGAATGTCAGGTCGCGCCGCGCGTCCGCCAGCTTGCGGACCTGTTCGATCCGGGGCGCGCCGGCATTTCCGAAGCCGTCATTCCGCCCAGCTCGCGCATGGTCAAGCAGACCGTGGGCGATCTGCATCTGCGCAGACGCCAGGGTTTGTCGGTGCTGGCCGTGCATCGCGGCGACGAAGTTTTTCGCGAAGACGTGCGCCAGGTCGAGCTGCGCGCCGGTGACACCATCGTCATGCATTCCAGCTGGCGCAGTCTGGCGGTGGCCGAGGAAAGCCACGATTTCGTCGTCGTCACGGCCATGCCCAAGGTCGAGCAACGTCCCGGCAAGGTGGGGCATGCCATGGCCTTCTTTGCCCTCGCCTTCGCCCTGGCCCTGTTCACCGAGATCAGCATCGCCGTGTCGCTGATGCTGGGCGCGGTCGGCATGCTGCTCTCCGGCGTGCTGACCATGGACGAAGCCTACACCTCGATCAACTGGAAAACCGTATTCATCACCGCTTGCCTGATCCCGCTGGGCTGGTCCATGGGCGCCACCGGCACGGCCGCCTGGCTGGCCCAGGAAATGCTGATCTACCTCGGCGACATGCCGCAGTGGTTCCTGCAGGCCATGATCGCCATCATCACGTTGATGTGCTCGCAAGTCATGTCCAACGTCGGCGCCACGGTGATGATGGTGCCGATGGGCATCAACATCGCCCTGGCCTCGGGTGGCAACCCGGCCCTGTACGCCATGCTGGTCGCCATATCCGCCTCCAACACCTTCCTCATTCCAAGCGCCAGCCCCGTCCTGCTGATCGTCGCTGGACCGGGCAGCTACCGCGTGAAGGACTTCGTGCGCGCCGGCCTGCCGCTGACCATCCTGTTCCTCGTGGTCGGCATCGTCGGTGTCAATTTGTTGTTCTGAGGCCGGCAATGGGGAATAGGGAATCGGGAATCGGGA
>CAZOXZ010000172.1:0-5010 GCA_964583865.1 uncultured Rhodanobacteraceae bacterium
GCGAGCTGCGAACCGCCGATAGGGCGGTTCGGTCTCGCTCCCCCTGTAGGAGCGCACCTGTGCGCGACCGGGTACAAACGACCCGCATTGGACGAAACCCACGGGACAAGGCATCCTGCCAAGGGCCGCCGGTCTGGCCATCCATGGCCAGCCGCTCGCGAGCTGCGAGTCGCCGATAGGGCGGTTCGGTCTCGCTCCCCCTGTAGGAGCGCACTTGTGCGCGACCGGGCACAAACGACCCGCGTGGAACGAGACCCACGGGACAAGGCATCCATGCCAAGGGCCGCCGGTCTGGCCATCCATGGCCAGCCGTTCGCCGGCTGCGACCTGCCACTGGCAGGTCGGTCCGGCTCACCCATTCCCCGTCGATTCTGCTATGTTCTCGCACATGACAGACGAAGCGCGCATCATCAAGAAGTATCCCAACCGCAGGTTGTACGACACGGGCATTTCCAGTTACATCACGCTGGAAGACGTGCGGCAGCTGGTCGTCGCTGGAGAACCGTTTGAGGTCCACGATGCCAAGTCGGGCAAGGACCTGACGCGGCAGGTGCTGTTGCAGATCATCGCCGAACACGAGGAGCACGGGCAGCCGATCCTGTCGACCCGTCTTCTGAGCGGGATCATCCGGTTCTACGGCGATTCGATGCAGGGTTTCATGGGGCCGTACCTGGAACACAGCATGGAGGCCTTCCTGGAACAGCAGCACAAGCTCCGCAGCCAGATGGACAACCTCATGGGCCAGGGCCCGTGGGCGATGTTCAAGGAAGTGAATGCGCGCAACATGGATCTGTGGCAGAACTTCCAACGGGATTTCATGGATGCCGCGTCCGGCAACCGGCCGGCATCCACCGACAAGGCGGATTCACGCAAGAAAACATCCTGATCCGGATCCAGCTTTCCTGACTCACGACGGCCATCCGCCGCGAGCGGTCGGGTGGCCTTTGCCTTCACTGTTTTGCAAGGACCGTTTATGACCTCACGTACTGCAATCATCACGGGCGGCATCGGCGGCCTCGGCAGCGCCATGTGTCGCCAGCTGGCCAAGGCCGGGCACCATGTCATCGCCGCCGATCTGGCCAGCCGCGAAGACCGCATCGAAGCGTTCGGCGAAGAGATGCGCGATTTCGGCGAGCGGGTGCAATTCATGCCCGTGGACGTTTCCAGCACGGAAAGCTGCCAGGCGCTGGTGTCCGCAGTCGAGAACAGTCATGACAGCGTCGACATCCTGGTGAATGCGGCCGGCATCACGCGCGACGCCAGCTTCCGCAAGATGGACGCCGCGCAGTGGCAGGAGCTGATGCGGGTGAACATGGACAGCCTGTTCAACATGTGCCGGCCGGTCGTCGAGGGCATGTGCCAGCGTGGTTTCGGCCGCATCGTCAACATCAGTTCGGTCAACGGCCAGACGGGCCAGTTCGGCCAGACCAACTATTCGGCGGCCAAGGCCGGCATGCACGGTTTCACCATGGCGCTGGCACGCGAAGTGGCACGCAAGGGTGTGACCGTCAATACGGTGTCGCCCGGCTACTGCAACACGGCTCTGGTGATGGCCGTGCCGGAAAAGATTCGCCAGCAGATCGTGGCCCAGGTGCCGGTGGGACGCCTCGGCGAACCGGCGGACATTGCTCGCGCCGTGGCCTTCCTTGCCGCGGATGACGCCGGCTACATCACCGGCGCCAACCTGCCGGTCAACGGCGGTTACTTCATGAGTTTCTGACGCCGAAGACCCCGGATCAGTTGACGGGCGTCACGCTGACACGCACGCGCAGGCGCTCGCCCGGATCGTAGGCCATGCGCGACATGTAGATATCGCCCTGGTAACGATACTCGACGTCATAACCGCTGATCCGTCGCTCCCGGCTGACCTGCGGCACCGTGTGGCACCGAGTCTGGACTTCCGAGTGGGTGGCGTCGTTGCCCGTGGCCACGCCATGACCGATGGCACCGCCGGCCACGGCACCCACGACCGTGGCGGCCTGACGTCCGTCACCCTTGCCCACGGTGTTGCCGAGCACACCGCCCACAATGGCACCGATGACCGCACCGGCGGCGCCATTGCCCCGGGTTTGCCCGGTCACGCGGACATCACGGCACTGGCGCTGCGGTCGCGCAACCGAAACGGACTCGTAGACGGGATCGACGCGCAATACATCGGCCCAGGCAAAATGCGTGCTTCCGGCGCTCGGCGCCATGCCGCCAGCACCTGCCGCACCGTAATCCGGCGCCGGCGGAATGGCGGTGGTCTGCGCTGCGACAGTGCCGGCAAAAACGCACAACGCGCCGACAATGACCAGCGACTGATGGACTTTTCGACCTGAAGACATGTGACGGACCCGGGAGGGGCCATGTATGGATGCAGGGCTATTGCACCAAAGTATCGCTGAACCCTTGCTAAGGAGCCTGCCAGCGATTCAGGCAGGGCCCGGCAAGGTCTTCCTGATCTTCAGAAGGCGTAGCGCAGCGACAACACGGCGCCCCGCGGGGGACCGTAGAAATTGAACGTACCGGTGCTGCCCACGCGGCTGTAATATTTCTCGTCCAGCAGGTTGGTGACATTCAGCTGTACCGAACAACGGTCGCTGAATGTCCACGATGCCATCACGTCGACCACCTGATACTCCGGCGCGCGGATGCCCTGGGAGGAGCGGAATCCACTGCTGGTGGTAAGGCCACCGGCCAGGCTCAGGCCCTCCAGGACGTTGTTGGCGAAGCTGTACTTGGCCCACAACTTGAAACTGTTCTCCGGCATCAGCAGGTAAATGGCCGCCGGATCGCCGCGGTGCATGCTGCCCGCGTCGACTTCGGTATCCAGCCAGGTGTAACCGGCCACCAGGTCCAGGTTGGCCGTCACGGCACCATTGACTTCAATCTCGGCACCCTGGACACGGCGCGAATCAAGCTCTGCGGCATAATGCTGGCCCGGCACCGAGGCCGCGTGATGGCGGTCGTACAGGCGGAAGGCGCTGGCACGGGCATTGATCGCGCCCTGGAAATAGCTGCCCTTGAGGCCGACTTCATACTGCGTGCCGGTGCGCGGCTGGATCAGGTTGCCGTCCTTGTCCGCTTCGGTCTGCGGCGTGAAGACTTTCGAGTAACTGGCGTACAGCGAGTGATCCAGGCCGAGGTCGAGGATCAGGCCCAGGTAGGGCGTTACCTTGCCGGACTCCTCGCCCGAGTCGAGTTGGCCGTTGGCCTTGTTGCTCTGCTCGATTCGATAGCGACTGAGACGTGCGCCGGCAATCACGGCCAGGTTCTGCCACGGTCGCACGGTGGCCTTGGCGTAGGCACCGGTTTCCTTCAGCGTGGTTTCCATGGCCTGGCTTCGTGCGTCGGGACTGGCAAGAATGTCCACGAACGGCAAGTCGGCGAAGTCCGGCAAGGGCACACTGACATGCGGGTTGTAGCGGGCACGGGTGGCGTCAGTGGCAAAACGCTTGTGATCGACGCCGACCACGAACTCGCCCGGATTTCCGGCCAGATCAAACACCATGCTGTAGCTGCCGTCCATGGACAGTGATGTCTGGCCCACGTCGCACCCAAGGCCCACGACCGCTACGGTCCCGTCATCCGCCAGCGGCCCGCCACCGAACAGATAATTGCAACCGGCGTCGCGATCCGAATAGCGCACGCCCAGGCGCCCCTGGGAGAGAGCGGAAAAATCATGCCTGAGTTCACCGATGACATCGCTGCTGCGGCCTTCGAAGCTGTTCCAGCGCGCCCCGGCAAAGGTACCGCGATCAATATCCAGCAAGCTGCCATCGGCTGCCGTTGGCAGACCGTTGCTGACGGTGATGTCGCGATCCTGGTGCAGCAGCGCCAGAAAGCCGGTGGTGTGTGCTCCGAGATCGGCGTCCAGCGCGCCGTAAAAGGTCTTGCCGGTGTTGCCACCAAAGTCCGTGAAGCCGTCGGTGTGATCGTGGGCGACAACAAGGCGCCCGCGCAGTTTGCCGCCGGCCGTCAGCGGCCCGGCGACATCACCCATCAGGCGATACTGGGAGAAGCTGCCGTACTGGCCAAGCAGGTTGACGTGTGGCTCACTTGTCGGCCGCTTCAACACCAGGTTGACGATACCGCCCAGCTCGCTGGTGCTGTTCAGCAGACCGGATGGCCCACGCATCAGCTCCACCCGGTCGACGGCTGCCAACGATGGCAAGGTGCCGTTGATGCTGGCCATGGGCGCCGGCAGGCCATCCAGATTGAACTGGCTGTACTCGTAGCCGCGCGCATAGATCGAGGACCGACCGATGTCGTTGGTCAGCACCCGCATGCCGGGCGTGTGCTTAGCCATCTCGTCCAGGGTGTCGAGGTTCTGGTCTTCGATGCGCTGGCGCGTGATGACCGTGATCGATTGCGGAATGCCGCGCAGCAAGGTGGACGTGCGGCTGCCCACGGTCGCCGCATCGACGGTGTAACCACCGGTCTGCTCCGACGGCGGCATGCCGAACACGCGCGTGCCCTCGACGATCACCGGCGCCAACGCCACCGTCGTCTTGTCGTGCTTGCCGTCCTTTTCCCCGGCCTGCGTCCGGCCCTGCTCGCCGGCGGGTTCTTGCGCCCAGGCCGGCAACGACGCCAAGTTTGAGCCAGCCAGCGCCAGCGCGATACAACTCGTCAACAACCGTTTCATCATCCATCCTTCACATCGGAACAGAAAATCCACGAATCCGGAAATGGGAATCATTCGCGTTACGCGGAGCGGGCGCAGTATAACCGAAACGGCGCGATGGCATACAAGCCGCAGTGTGGTCGCATGGATGCCCTGTCCCGTGGGTGCCGATGCACACGCACCGGCAGCCCACAGTCATTGCCGCGAACCCGGACGCGCCCACGGCCCCCGGTTACCGGCTCCCGATTCCCGCCACAATTGCCTGCTCCGTCGCTGCGCTCCTTGAGCAGGCCTGCGGTGCAAGCCCCGGTGTAGGCCGGATCAAACGCGCAGCGCGGATCCGGCACCGATTCCCGATTCCCGATTCCCGATTCCCGATTCCCGATTCCCGATTCCCGATT
>CAZOXZ010000173.1:0-5003 GCA_964583865.1 uncultured Rhodanobacteraceae bacterium
CAAACGCTTCCTCAGCCCCGACCCCGCACCGCTCAATCCCTTGAGCCCGGTGGGCTTGAACCGCTATGCTTACGCCAATGACAACCCTGTGCGGTTTACGGACCCCAACGGGCGCCAGGGCGTAGGCCAAATGATCGACTCGGCGGCGCAAGGATGCGGCGTTGTGAGCTGTGCAGGCTACGCGGTGCTGCACGCGGCGTGGTCGATGACAGGCGCCGAGCCACTGAGCCAGGTTGCCGACAAAGGGTGGTCAAATGTAAGCCCTGGCGACAAAATTGGTGCTGTGGCTGCGATTGCTGCTGTTGTCCCACCTGGGCGGATTGTTGGCAAACTAACCGACGCGGCTGTAGTTGCCAAGAAGGCACTTACTACCGAGCAAGTTGCGAATCTTTCTCGATTCGTCAAGAAGCTTCCAAAGGCCACTGAAAATGTCTCAATCCGTGACCTTCCTAACGGCGGCAAGGCCTTCCAAGGTGAGGTACCGGGGCGTGTGCCGGGTTCACGGGCGGTTTACGAGAAGCAAATTGATGCTTCGGGCAAGACCATTCAGTATACGAAGACAACATACGACCCAGCTGACAAGATTGTCCATATCAAGGACAAGATCAATGGGGGCACGATCCAATGAGTGGGCGAGCAGCGATATTGAATGAGCTACTGGTTGTCTCGCGCCCGATTAACAAGATCATCCACGACCTTGCACAGTTCGGGTGGGATAGTGACAAGGAACTAGTCACGTTACGGCGGGATCACGTTGCCTCGATCCTCTCCGAGTACCTAGCTGGTCGGTGTTCCGCGTCAGATGTTCGCATTTGGGCGGAAACCATCGAAGGACGTGATGATATTGGGATTGAGCAGCCTTTCTTCGCTTCATTACAAGAAATCATTTTCCAGTTGGCAAACCCGGAGCTCGGTTATGAATTGTCGGCATTGCGAGCGCGCAACTTCATAGGACAGCTGGCGGAGTGATACGGAACTTGCCTCACCCACTCCGCGCGAGCGCCTGGGCTGCGGTGAGGATGGGGATGCCATGGTGTTGCTCAAGTTCGAGCAGATGGCGATCGCCGGACACGATGGCATCGGCGCGGGCGGCGACGGCGCAGGCGATGACGTGATCAGCGTCGCGGTCATCCGGCACCACGCGCGGCGTCATGCCGGGGCGGACGATTGACACCGATGCTGCATAGCGTGCCAGCAAGGTTGCAGGCGTTGTTTGGGCTTGCTCGATGCGCTGCGCGAACTTGGGGTAGCCGAGCGTATGCGCGAGTTCGTCCAGCATTACAGCGCTGCTGATCAGGACGACGCGTCTGTTGCCTGCACATTCGAGCAGCCGGCGCGGCGGCCCGTTCCACAGCATCCCGGCAACAACGACGTTGGTATCGAGCACCCAGCGCGGCGCGCTTGCCCCTGCGCTCAACGCCCTACCTGTTGGCGTTGCTCGGTCCGATAGGCACGGACTTCGGCGACGATTTCCTGCTCGATCTCGGGGTGAGGTCATCGCGCGGCATTTGCGCCAACAGCTCTTGCAGGCGTTCGCCTGCATTCTGGCGCCGTAGTCGCTCGCGCAGCATTGCGGTCAGGGTTTCAGGCACCAACAAGCCAGCCGCTTGCGCCTGCAACGCGACATCGTCTGGAAGTGTGATTTGTACGGTCGTCATGGCGGTTCTCGTCAGGCGGCTTGGGTGCTGCTGATGGCGGCATCGAGCATGTCGATCAGCATGCGCTGCCTGGAACGGGGCAAGCTGCCGGTGCGCTCGATCTGTCTTTGTAACCTCGGTGTCGGGCCGGGCTTGCCGGCGCGCAATGCTTGCTCGCCCAGCAGTTCCTCGAAGGAGAGCCCGAGCAACTCGGACATGCTCGGCAGAAGGTGACGTCGCGGCTGTCCAATGGGCAGCACTTGCACCTGGACACGCTGGACTTGTATCAGGCGCGGCAGCGTAGTGCGCCGAGTCCACGTGCCCGAATATTGCCGAATGCTGGAGCCGTGGCATGGCTACGCTGATGCTCATGGGTTCGGTGTGCACGCGCGCCTGCCGGCGACCGGGCGCGAATCGTCCATCTCGCAGCCATTGCCGCGAAACCGGATGAGCCGCCGGGTCCCGGTCTCCGGTTATTGCGTTCCGACAATCATGCGTGCGACGGCGTCCAGGTCGTCGTTGGGTGACGGCTTGAGGCGTTTTCCCATGGCGTCGCGTGGGCGTTGATAGCGGTTCAACATGATCGAAAACATCAGCTCCTCCCCGTGCACATCAGTGACGTAGCCGGACAGGGCATAAACGTGCGTCAGGCTGCCGGTCTTGGCGCGCAGGCTGGTGCCTGGTGGCAGGTGGCGCAGGCGCCAGTGCAGGGTGCCGGGCTGGCCGGCGATGGGCAGGGCATCGATGAAATCCGGCGCGAAGGCCTGCTGCCGCGCCCAGCGCAGCAGGCGGGTGTTGGCATCGGGCGTGACCAGGTCGTGCCGCGACAGGCCGCTGCCTTCCGTGAACGTGGCTTCGCTGCGCGGAATGCCGGCAACGCGCAGCATGGCACGCAGGGCGCAAAGGCCCCAGCCCTCGGTGGTGACCGGCGGATATGAGCGATCGGCGCAGGCCCCGGCGGCCTGGGCTTCGACACCGACCTGCAGCAACAGGGTCTGGGCGTACAGATTGTCCGAATGCTTCAGCAGGTGGTGGACCAGCTGGTACAACGGCGGCGAGCTGATGGTGGCCAGCACGATGGTGCGGCCCTGTTGTCCTGGCGCGGCGGCCGGCCAGCGGCGGATGCGCAATTGCCCGGTCACGCTGACACCGTGGTTCGCCAGTGCCCGGCGCAGGATCAGTAATGCCAGGCGTGCTGGCTGGCTGACGGCCTGGGAGAAGTAGCGTGAATCACGGCCGGGCTTGAGCGTACCGCCGACACGAATGCTCGGATCGCCGGGGCGGCGCATCACGACCAGCGGTGCGGCCGGGTCGGAACCGTGTTTGCCGGTGACATTGATGACATCATCACGCAGGACTTCCGGCACGACGTTGACACGGCAGCAGCGCGTGCCGTCGCGGAACACACGGATTCCCATGGTGTTGCCGTCGACCACCAACGGCGACACGGGCGCGGCGTAGCGCGCCAGCAGGTCGTTGGCTTCCCAGCCGGTGCCGTAAGTCGCGCCGTGGAAGCGCGTGACGTCGGCGACCAGGTCACCTTGCACGCGTTCGATCCCCATGTTGGCCACCGCTTGTGCCAACACATCGGCCCAGTTGCCTGTCTGCGGTGCCACGGCGGTGTCGCCAAGCGAGGGATCGCCACCGCCGCGCAGGATGAGGTCGCCCTTGAGTACGCCGCCGAGGTGTCCGCGTGCGCGGGCCAGCAAAGTGGTGGTGAATCGCCTGTTGGGTCCCAGTTCGTGCAGTGCCAGCGCAGCGGTGTAAAGCTTGGCATTGGAGGCCGGAATGAACAACTTGTCCGCGTTGTGGGCGTAGCGGATACGGCCGGTAGCCGCATCCACCACCTTGATACCCCAGGTTGCGTGGCGGAACCGCGACTGGCCGATGAAGCTGTCGATGCGCTGTGCCAGCGTATCGTGGCCGCCGTCTGTCGGCTGGTCAGGCCGGATCGTCGTGGCGTGGCTTGTACTTGCACCGCCGGGAGTCGTGGCATCATCCAGGGAAACGGATTCGGCGTGGGTCGGCGACGCCCGTTCTGCAGCCGTTGTCGCTGTCGCGTGCAGCTCGGCGGCGGGAGCCGCAGGGTTGGCAGCCTGGGCATTTGCGGCGGGAGCCGTTGCGCCGGTGACGGGCGGAATGCGGGTCGGCTGGGCGGCGCATCCGGCAGCCAGTAGAACAGGCAGGAAAAGGGCGAGCAAGCGCCCTGTTGTCGGGGATGGCAGTGAATTCATGCGCGTCACGGTACCATTTGTCTTGAGGCAGGTCAGCGTCGACGGTTCCAAAAAGTGTGACAATCAACGCTTTCCCGCAGGGATTCACAGGAGCACAACCATGAGTGATGAGATGTTTCCCGGACCGGACCGCGAATTGTCCCGCAAGCGACGTGAACTGGCGCCGGAGACCTTGAAAGCCTGGCAAGCGTTCAGCCGGCAGGCTTTCGCCGACGGCGCGCTGGACCGCAAGACCAAGCAGCTGATTGCCGTGGCGGTGGCACATGTGACGCAATGCCCGTACTGCATCAAGGGCCACACCGAAGGCGCGCTGAAGGACGGCGCCAGCGAGGCCGAGATCATGGAGGCCATCTGGGTGGCGGCCGAGATGCGCTCCGGCGGTGCGTTCGCGCATTCGAATCTGGCATTGGACGTGATGCGAGACCATGCCGGGGAGGGTGAGCAATGAGTGCTGCCGTGCATGCCGGCCTGTCCGCCTCGATCCTGGATGCCATCGGCAATACGCCGTTGCTGCAAATCGACGGTATTTATGCCAAGGCCGAGTTCATGAACCCGTCCGGCTCGATCAAGGCGCGCATCGCCAAGTACATGATCGAGAAGGCCGAAGAGGAAGGCTTGCTGAAGCCTGGTGACACCATCGTCGAGGCCACCAGCGGCAACACCGGCAACGCCCTGTCGATGGTGGCCGCGGCCAAGGGCTACCGCATGCTGGTGGTGATGCCCGAGGGGCTTTCCAACGAGCGCGTGGCCATTTCGCGGGCTTTTGGCGCCGAGGTGCTGTTCTGCGGCAATTTTCATGTGAATCAGGCGCTGGAGCGCGCGCGGGAGCTGGGCCAGCAGCCCGGTTTCTTCTGCCCCAGTCAGTTCGACTCGGAATACAACGTCGAGGAGAATCGCGTCATTCTCGGGCCAGAGATTCTGGCGCAAATGCCCGAAGGCAGCGTGCCCGATGCGTTGGTGCTGGGCGTGGGCACCGGCGGCACGCTGATCGGTGTCGGTCAGGCCTTCCGCGAGGTGAACCCCGACGTGCGCCTGTTCGCCATGGAACCGGACGAGTCCTGCACCATCCTGTGCGGTGAGATCGCCATGCACGACATCGAGGGCATTTCCGACGGCTTCGTGCCCGGCATCT
>CAZOXZ010000174.1:0-4977 GCA_964583865.1 uncultured Rhodanobacteraceae bacterium
GCATCGTCTCGGAGATCGTGCCGACCTTCAGCCGCAAGCCGCTGTTCGGCTACAACGCCATGGTGTATGCGCTGGCCTGCATCGCCTTCCTGTCATTCCTGGTGTGGGCGCATCACATGTTCACCGTCGGCATGCCGCTGGGCGGCGAGCTGTTCTTCATGTACGCCACCATGCTGATTGCCGTTCCAACCGGCGTGAAGATCTTCAACTGGGTGACCACCATGTGGGGTGGCTCGATGACTTTCGAGACGCCCATGCTGTTTGCCATCGCCTTCGTCGTGCTGTTCACCATCGGCGGCTTCTCCGGTGTGATGACGGCCGCCGTACCGGCTGACTTCCAGTACCACGACACCTATTTCGTGGTGGCGCACTTCCACTACGTGCTGGTCACCGGTGCCGCCTTCGCCATCATGGGCGCGGTGTACTACTGGCTGCCGAAATGGAGCGGCCACATGTACAACGAAAAACTGGGCAAGACGCACTTCTGGCTCAGCGTGATCTCGGTCAACGTGTTGTTCTTCCCGCAGCATTTTCTGGGCCTGGCCGGCATGCCGCGCCGCATTCCGGATTACAACGTCGCCTTCGCGGACTTCAACATGATCAGCTCCATCGGCGGGTTCGTGTTCGGTGCCAGCCAGCTGCTGTTCGTGGCCATGATCATCCATTGCGTGTTCAAGTCGCGCAAGAAGGCCACCAGCCAGGTCTGGGATGGCGCGCACGGGCTGGAATGGACCCTGGCCTCGCCGGCACCACACCACAGTTTCACCGTGCCACCGGTCATTGACGACAGCATGCTGGTGCATTCGCCGTCCAGGGATCATTGATGAGCATGCCGGCACAGCCTGCCGTCGACCTGTGCGGCGACGACATCGAGGGAGTTCGGATGGACGAAGGGGACCGGAAACGACGCAACCGCACCCGCTGGATCGTGGCCTTGTGTTCGGCAACGGCGTTGGCAATCTACATCTGGATGTACGTACAGGCAGCTCTGGCGTGACGCGTCATGCAGCAAGCGACTGACAGGGCATTTGGCTGACCGCCGGCCACGCACCGGCGGCATGGGCAAAAGCAACAGGAATCGATGAACATGGCAGAACGAGACATCTACTACGTCCCTCATGGCAGCGTCTGGCCGATCGTCTCGGTGGTGAGCTTGTTCACCCTGACCTTCGGCTTTGCGCACTGGATCAACGGACAGCTCGGTTTCGGAAAGATCGTCTTTGCGCTGGGAATGCTCCTGGTGGTCGTGATGTTTTTCGGCTGGTTCAAGAGCGTCATCAGCGAGTCGGTTTCAGGAGCCTACAACCGGCAGGTGGACCGCTCCTTCCGCCAGGGCATGACCTGGTTCATCTTCTCCGAAGTGATGTTCTTCGGCGCGTTCTTCGCCGCCCTGTTTTATACACGCGTGCTCACCATTCCGTGGCTGGGTGGCGCCGGTGACGGCATCTGGTCGCACCACTTCCTGTGGCAGGACTTCACTGCGGCCTGGCCCACCAACGGGCCGGAGAACATCGGCGGTGACTTCTCCGTCATGTCGCCCTGGGGCATTCCGCTGCTGAACACCCTCCTGCTGTTGTCCTCGGGCGTGACCATCACCATCGCACACCATGCCCTGAAGGCCGGGCAACGCTCCCGCCTGCTGGTATTCCTCGGGCTCACCGTGCTGCTGGGCTGGATCTTCCTCGGCTGCCAGGTGTACGAGTACTACGAGGCGTACGTGCACTACAACCTGACTCTGGGCTCGGGGATTTACGGCACGACCTTCTTCATGCTGACCGGCTTCCACGGCGCACACGTCACCCTGGGATCGATCATGCTGGCGATCATCTGGTTACGCTGTGCCAAGGGTCACTTCAGCGCCAACGACCATTTCGGCTTCGAGGCAACGGCGTGGTACTGGCACTTTGTGGATGTGGTCTGGGTGTGTCTGTTCCTGTTCGTCTACATCCTGTAACAACGTGCTTGCTGCAGGCCGGGTCCATACCGGCCTCAGTAGGCGATGCCGTGCGGCGTCACCCAGCCCATCCAGAGGCCAAGCACGACCATGCCGATCAACAGGATCGACAGGCTGATGCGGCGCGTCAGTGCCCAGACGGTACGCGTGCTCTCGCCGCGGTCGCGTATCATGAAATACAGGGCGTGGAACAGCTCGAAAATCGTCGCAAACAGCACGATGACAAGGAGCACCTTGTAGGCGGTGTGCATGTGAACGCTCCGGCGGCAGACAATCGAGACAGTATAACGGTGGTCGGAGTTAGGGGTTGATGCCGGGTTTGCGCAAACCGTCGTGGTGGGCCGTCCTGCTGACCATTGCCGGCGTCTTGCTGTTCGTGCGCCTTGGCATCTGGCAACTCGACCGGGCGCAACAAAAGGACCGCCTGCTGGACCGCTTCTCCCATGCCGTGGCGCAACCCGCCCGGCCTTTTGCCGAGGTCGCCGGTGTTGATGCGGAACAGTTGACTGGCTATCCCCATGTCATGGTGCGCGGCCGCCTTGAGGGTGATCGGCGCTACATCCTCGACAACCGCGACAACCATGGCCGCCCCGGCGTCAACGTGTACGTGCCGATGCATGTGTGCATCCAGCCGCAGCCGTGCAAGGCCTGGCATACGCGAACTCTGCTGGTGGGCCTGGGTTTCCTGCCGCGTGAGAACGGTTGGCGAGAGTTGCCAAAATTGCCGCCGCTGGAAACGGGGCTGGTGTCGTTGGCCGGTCTTTATGCGCCGCCGCCCGGCAAGGGCCTGGAGCTGGGCGGAAATGCGCTTGAGCGACAGTCGGAGTGGCCCAAACTCACGACCTATCTCGACATGGCACAGGTCTCGCACGACCTCAACGAACCGCTGTATCCGCGAATCTTGTTGCTGGATGCCGATCCGGCCAGTGCCTATGTTCGCAGCTGGACACCGGCTACCATGCCACCGGCACGCCATCGTGCTTATGCTTTCCAGTGGTTCAGCCTGGCGCTGGCCGCTGTCGTCATCTTCCTTGTCATGCACCGCAGGCGAACCCGCAATGAGCCCGACCACGGCCCCGACTGATTCTTCCCGCCGCAAACGACGCATCCAGCTGCTGTTGCTGTTTGGTGTCTTTCTCCTGCCGGCCGTTGCTGCTGTCCTGCTGGGCATGACCGGCTGGGCCCCTGGCACGGACGCGTATGGCGAGCCGATCACGCCGCAGCGCAACCTCATCGAAGAACATGTGGCGATTCGTCTGGCCAACGGCGATGTCTGGGCCTGGCGCAATCCCGATCAACCGCAGATGACCCTGGTGGCCTTGCCCGGCCCGCAGTGCGCCGCGCAATGCCTGAAGACCCTGGCGCTGATGCGCAATGCCCGCATCCGCCTGAACCAGAGAATGAACCGCGTGCGCCTGCTGTACGTCGGACATCTGCCCGAGTCGGCGCCCGAGCAGCGCATCGAGAAGGACTGGACTCTGGGGCGTGATGTCGACGGCCGGCTGGCCAGCTTCCGTGCCACGGCGCCGGATACGGTCGCTGCCTTGCTGGTGGAATCCAACGGCACGGCGCTGAGCTGGTACCCCGGCGGCTTTGACCCGGAAGGCCTGCTGGATGACCTGCAAAAGGTGATGCATTGATGAGTGCGCCTCGGTTCTGGCGCTGGCTGGCAACACTGGCCGCGATCTTTGCTCTGGGCGTGGTGATGTTCGGCGCCTTCGTACGCCTGTCCAATGCCGGCCTGTCCTGCCCGGACTGGCCCACCTGTTACGGGCAGGTCACCTGGCCGGTGGAATCGGGTGAAGTCGCCCAGGCCGACGCCGCCTTTCCGCATCGTCCGGTGGAGACGCACAAGGCCTGGCGCGAGCAGGTACACCGCTTTCTTGCCGGCACTCTGGGCGTGATGGTGCTCGCGTTGGCTCTGGCCGCCAGTTGGCGACGGCGCTGGCAGTTGGCAGCCGTGGCTGTCGCTGCGTTGGCCGCCTTGTCGGGAACACTGGCCTGGATTCTGGGGCTGGGCTGGCTGTCCTTCGCGTTGGCTGCCGTGGCCATGGGCTTGCCGCTGGGCGCCGCCATTGCCAGCCAGCGTGCCCCGCCTTGGCGCCTGGCCATCCTGGCCTTCGCGGTGATCGTCTTCCAGGCCGTGTTGGGCATGTGGACGGTCACCTGGCTGCTGAAACCCATCGTCGTCATGGGTCATCTGCTGGGCGGCATGCTGATGTTCGGATTGCTGGCCTACGTGGCGCTGCGCCTCAACGGCGTCGGTGATACGGCTGGTCGTGACCCGCGGCTGCGGTGGTTTGTGGGGCTGGGGATCGTCGTGCTGGCCTGCCAGATCGCCCTCGGCGGCTGGACCTCCTCCAACTACGCGGCCACGGCTTGCGGCTTCGGCAGCCCCGCGTTTCCCGGTTGCCTCGGCCAGTGGTGGCCAGCGCAGATGAACTTCCACGATGCCTTCGTGCTTTGGCGCGGCATCGGCGTGGATTACGAGGGCGGCGTGCTGGACATGCCCGCGCGCACCGCCATCCAGATGACCCATCGCATCGGTGCCATCGTCGTGCTGCTGTACCTGGGCTGGCTGGCCTGGCGCATCATCCGTGCCGGCCTGCCACGCCATGGCGCCCTCATCGCCCTTGCCCTGCTGGCCCAGGTCGGCCTTGGTATTTCCAACGTCTGGTACGGTCTGCCGCTGCCCGTGGCCACCGCCCACAACGGCGTGGCTGCGATCCTTCTGTTCACCTTGCTGCTGGCCCTGGCACGAATGCAAAAGCTGAGTGCGGAGAGCAGGGAGTAGGGAGCAGGGAGCAGGGAGCAGGGAGCAGGGAATCGGAACCCGGGACCGCGAGCATCCTGCTCGCCTTGTTGAAGATGCCGGCAAGATGCCGGCGGTCCAATGCCGGCGCTCCAATGCCGGCGCTCCAGTCCCGATTCCCGATTCCTGTTTATCGTGCGCTTGCCAGCGGGGCGTTCATTTTCTTTGCTTGCCCACAAATTCGTCTGGAACGAATTTGAACCGCCGAAGG
>CAZOXZ010000175.1:0-4953 GCA_964583865.1 uncultured Rhodanobacteraceae bacterium
AGCTGGTGAGATCCACCTGCTTGCCTTCCACGCTGACTGTCTGCGCGCTGGTATCCAGGTGAATGACGCCACATTTCAGTACCGGACGCGACCAGCCGCTGGCACGACGCACCAGCGCGTTGATGCGCGCCAGCAGCTCCTCGACATGAAACGGCTTGACGAGGTAATCGTCCGCGCCGGATTTCAGGCCTTCCACCTTGTCCTGCCAGCTCGACCGCGCCGTCAGGATCAGCAGCGGATAACTGTAGCCTTCGTCGCGCAAGGTGCGCACCAGGTCCATGCCCGACAATTTGGGCAGACCCAGGTCGATGATGCCCAGGTCAAACGGGACCTCACGTCCCAGGTACAAGCCTTCTTCGCCATCATTGGCAGTATCCACGGCAAAGCCGTCGCGCTTCAGACGTGCGGCCAGCGTTTCACGCAGTGGCGCCTCGTCCTCAACCAGCAGGATGCGCATGGGTAACCTCCTCGGTGGATTCTTCGGGCGGCAGGTTGCGCAACTTCTTGCGCGGATCCGGATCTACCTCGATCACCCGGACCCTGCCGTTCTTCATCAACGTCTTGATACGGTACGTGTGACCATGGCTGCCACGCACGCGCTCGGCCGAGAGCACACGGCCTCCAGTCTTCTGCTGGACCTTGTGCACGGCCTGGTTGATGGTCATTGGATCATCGGCCTGTGGCGCAGCGGCCAGGCCGATTGCAAGCACCAGACTTGCGACTGTGAATATCTGCATGGCTACATGGTAACCGAGCATTCGGCCAAGCGGGCAACCCGGCCTGAACCGGCGACGGTCGCCGCTGGCACCGTTGTTGCCGCGGCCTGTTGCACAACCTGCCAGCCGGCGCCGGGCAGATGCGCGTTTTCGGCCAGATACCGGCGAAAAGCACGGCCGCCGTGCCGGCCATGGTACAGGCCAAGCATGTGCCGCGTGATGCGTTGCAATGGCATTCCCGCTGCCAGATTGCGTTCGGCCCAGGGACGCAATGCCGACAAGATGTCTTCGCGCGCGGGCAAGGCGGTGCCCTGCAGCGCCGCTTCCAGCTCGGCCAGGATCCAGGGCTGGCGGTAAGCCGCACGCCCCAGCATGATGCCGTCGACATGGGCCAGGTGCGATGCCACGGCAGCAGTCGTGTCAATGCCGCCGTTGAGGATGATGGTCAACTGCGGATAATCACGTTTCAAGCGGTACACACGCTCGTGATTGAGCGGCGGCACGTTGCGGTTTTCCTTGGGCGACAGCCCCTGCAGCCAGGCCTTGCGCGCGTGCACGATGAGCACCTCCAGGCCAGTCGGCAAAAGCGCCTGCACCATGGCTTCGAGCGCTTCGTACTCATCCTGCTCATCCACGCCAAGGCGGCATTTCACCGTCACCGGAATCGACACCGCCGAGCGCATGGCGGCCACACAATCGGCCACGAGGCCCGGCTCCAGCATCAGGCAGGCGCCGAAACGGCCTGATTGCACCCGATCAGATGGGCAACCGACATTGAGGTTCACCTCGTCATAACCGAAATCTTCGGCAACACGGGCGGCCGCGGCCAGCTCCGTCGGCTCACTGCCACCCAGCTGCAAGGCCAGCGGGTGCTGTTCGGCATCGAAGCCGAGCAGGTGCTCGCGATCCCCGTGAATCACGGCCGCCGCCGTCACCATCTCGGTGTACAGGCGCGCATGCGGCGCCAGCAGGCGATGAAACTGGCGACAGTAACGATCCGTCCAGTCCATCATCGGCGCCACGCACAGTTGCCACGGCGATGTCGTTGTCTTCTGCATCAGGGTATTTTATGCAAAGTGCGTGCCGACGTCGCGTCAACATCGCTTCGCTCGCCTGCTTACCGACAGGCCCGATTCCCGGTATGCTGCGCCGATGACGCTTGAAATCATTCTCTACATCGTCGCCGGGCTGCTGATTGTCATCGGCCTGGCTGGCACCATCCTGCCCGTTCTGCCGGGCGTGCCGATCGTGTTCGGCGGCATGCTGCTGGCCGCCTGGGTTGGCGATTTCCAGTCCATCAGCGTGTGGACGGTGGTCCTGCTCGGCGTGTTGGCCGCCATCGCCATGGTCCTGGACTTCGTGGCCGGGTTGCTCGGCGCCAAACGGGTCGGCGCCAGCGCCATGGCATTGTGGGGCACGGTCATCGGCACCATTGTCGGCCTGTTCTTCGGCCTGCCGGGTCTGCTGCTGGGCCCGTTCCTGGGTGCGGTGGCCGGCGAGTTGCTGTCCGGCAAGGACATGACGCGCTCCACGCACGTCGGTTTCGCCAGCTGGATGGGCCTGCTGTTCGGCACGCTGGCCAAGCTGGCGTTGTCGTTCACCATGCTGGGCGTATTCGCCCTGGCGCTGCTGATTCCCTGATGCCCCTCACTGACGCGATCCCCGCAGTTTGTCCAGCAAGGGCTCGATGAGGTCCAGCGGCAGCGGGAACAGGATGGTGTGGCTCTTGTCGCTGGCCACTTCCACCATGGTCTGCAGATAACGCAGCTGCACCGAGGTCGGTTCCTGGTTCAGCGTACGGGCCGCCTCCATGAGCTTCTCTGAAGCCTGCAGTTCGCCCTCCGCGTTGATGATCTTGGCGCGGCGCTGGCGCTCGGCCTCGGCCTGCTTGGCGATGGCCCGGATCATGCCGTCGTCGAGGTCCACCTGCTTGATCTCCACGTGCGAGACCTTGATGCCCCAGGCATCAGTGTGCTGGTCGAGGATCGCCTGGATGTCGCTGTTGAGTTTCTCGCGCTCGGCCAGCATCTCGTCCAGCTCATGCTGGCCCAGGACCGAACGCAATGTCGTCTGCGCCAGCTGGCTGGTGGCCTCCTTGACGTTCTCGACCTGGATGACGGCCTTCTCGGCGTCCATGACGCGGTAGTAGATCACCGCGTTGACCTTCACCGAGACGTTGTCGCGCGAGATCACGTCCTGCGGCGGCACGTCCATGACGATGACGCGCATGTCGACCTTCACCATCTGCTGCAGCACCGGGATGACGATGATGATGCCCGGCCCCTTGACCTCCTGAAAGCGGCCGAACAGGAACACCACGCCACGCTCGTATTCCCGCAACACGCGGATGGAACTGAAAAGCAGCAGCGCTACTGCCGCGATGATTACACCGGCAAACACGGGCATCAGCGTTCTCCCAAAGCATCAATATCGGTGGCTGCAAGCGCAACCACCTCCAGAACCAGACCTTGCATGGCCACCACGCGCACCGCATCGCCCTGAGACAGGGCATGGTCGGCGCGAGCCTGCCAGCTCTCGCCGTGGACCAGCACGCGACCATGGCCGGCGGCGTCGAAGTCAACAAGGACGGTTCCATCCAGACCGACCATTTCCTCGGCTCCGCTGACCTGGGGCCGGCGCAGCGAGCGCAGGGCCATCCAGCCAATGCCGAGCACCGCCAGGGCCGCCACCAGCGCGATGGCAGCCACCAACGGCAATGGCAAGCCGTAACCCGGAATATCGGTATCCATCAACACCACCGATCCGACCACGAAAGACACCACGCCACCCATGCCGAGCGTACCGAACGACGGCACGAACATCTCGGCCACCATCAAGGCCATGCCCAGCAGCATCAATGCCAGGCCGGCAAAATTGACCGGCAGCAGCTGGAAAGCATACAACGCCAGCAACAAGCAGATGGCACCCACCACGCCCGGCACGATGGCGCCCGGATGATAACCCTCCAGCAGGAGGCCGAACATGCCGATCAACAGCAACAGGTAGGCAACTGACGGATTGGCAATCACGCCCAGGAACCGGCTGCGCCAGTCCGGGCCACGCGTCTGGACGGTCGCGCCGGCGGTGTGCAGTACCAGCTCATGCCCGGCGACAGTCAGCTTGCGTCCGTCAATGGCCTCGAGCAATGCGTTGGTGTCCGGCGCGATCAGGTCGATGACCTGCTGGTCCAGTGCTGCGGTGGCTTCCAGCGTGTCCGCCTCGCGTACCGCCTGCTCCGCCCAGTCCGCATTGCGACCGCGCTTGTCTGCCAGCGAACGGATGTAGGCCACCGCATCATTGATCACCTTCTGCCTTTCGGCGCCGGGGGCAGGCTGCTCGCCCGAATCGTCGGCCGGAGGCGCGGACGGCTTGCCCAGCAGCGCCACCGGCGTGGCCGCGCCGAGATGGGTCGTCGGCGCCATGGCGGCCACGTGACAGGCGTAGAGGATGTAGGTCCCGGCGCTGGCCGCACGCGCACCTGCCGGCGCGACATAGCCCACCACCGGCACCCTGGAGGCCAGAATCACCTTGATGATGTCGCGCATCGACGAGGCCAGCCCGCCGGGCGTGTCCAGCTGCAACACCACGGCCTCGGCCGAGACCTCGTTGGCATGTGCAATGCCGCGCTCGATGTAGGCGGCACTGGCCGGGCTGATGGGACCATCCACGACCAGCCGGACAACCGTGCGCTCCGCCTCGGGCGCTGCCGTCGCGACAGACGGACAGGCAACCATCGCCAGCACCGCCAGCAATGGCAACAGCATCATGCGAGAGAGCACCCTGACCATGCCGCCATCACAACAGAAGCGCCACGGCAAAGCAATCAGTACCGGTCGGCAAGCCCTTTTTCGCGCGATGGAATCGGGAATCGGGAATCGGGAATCTGCGGCGGTGTCACCCATCCGCGACACCTGCAGGGGCGAGCCTGCTCGCGACCGAGCTCAAACGACCCGTATGGGACGAAACCCACGGGACAAGGCGTCCTGCCAAGGGCCGCCGGTCTGGCCATCCATGGCCAGCCGTTCGCGATCTGTGAACCGCCGCCAGGGCGGCTCGGTCTCGGTCGCCTGCAGGCAGGCTCCTACACGGGCACGGCAAGTCGGTCACAGGACCTGTAGGAGCGAGCCTGCTCGCGACCGTGCACAAACGATCCGCGCTGGGCGAAATCCACGGGACAAGGCGTCCTGCCAAGGGCCGCCGGTCTGGCCAGCCGTTCGCGATCTGTGAACCGCCGCCA
>CAZOXZ010000176.1:0-4882 GCA_964583865.1 uncultured Rhodanobacteraceae bacterium
CCGTCTGGTCACGCAATCGGCCGGTGGCGGATGCACCAGGTGGCATGGACTACGACTTGCTGCTGTACGTGGCCAACTGGCCGGCGGCTCGACGCCAGGCCTGGCGTACCTTGCTGGCGGCGCGCGCCATCGAGAACACGGCCTATTGCGCCGGCGTCAACCGGACTGGCGCGGATGGCAACGAGATTCTGTATGTGGGTGACAGCGCCGTGTTTGATGCCCGCGGCGAGGCCCTGGTCGATCTCGAAGCCAGCCAGCGGGTGGAAACGCTGGTGCTTGATCCCAAGCCGTTGCTGGACCAGCGCGAGACATTCCCGGTGTGGAAGGATGCCGATGATTTCAGCCTGGCGCCCTGACGCGAAGGGCTCGCGTTGTGTTGCCTGGCGTGTGCCTTACAGGATGTCCAGCACGGCCTCGGGCGGGCGACCGATGGCCGCCTTGCCGTTGGCGAGCACGATGGGTCGCTGAATGAGGATGGGGTGGTCCACCATGGCTTGGAGCAGCTGCTCGCGGCTCAGCGCCGGGTTGTCCAGATTCCCGTCCTTGTACGCTGCTTCGTCGTGGCGCATCATCTGGCGGGGTTCCACGCCGAGCTTGCGGGCGATGTCGTCGAGTTCGGCAAGACTGGGCGGCTGGCTCTGGTAGTCGATGATGGTGACATCCAGTCCACGTTGGGTGAGCAGCTCCAGGGTGCCGCGGGATTTGCTGCAACGAGGGTTGTGAAGAATCCTGATCGACATTTCATGTCCGCCTTTTGCGAGTAATTCCGTATATGTTACTGAAGGCGGCGTGCTGTGTGGAGAAAGGTGGCCGTTCGCCCACGTCCCAATTTTCTGGAGGTTGTCATATGAAATCTTGCTTCGTCGGCTTTGCCATTCTTGTTGCCGTGATTCTGGCCACGTACGCGCCGGTTGCCAGCGCGGACCAGCGCGGAGGCCATGACACCCGGCCCGCGGTCGCCGTCGTTGAATTCCGCAACGACACCAACGCAGGCTGGTGGCGCAGCAGTGATGTCGGGCGTGAACTGTCCAACATGCTCAGCAACGAGATGGCGGCCACCGGCGCCTTCCGCATGCTTGATCGCAAGCATCTCGGCGCCACCCTGCGCGAGCAGGATCTGGCCGCATCCGGCCGCATGCGGGAAGGGTCAGGTCCGGCCACGGGTGATCTCATCGGTGCTGAATACCTAGTCGAAGGCACGGTCACGTCCTACAGCGAACACACCTCGAAAACCGGCGGTGGTTTCAGCTTCAAAGGCATCCGGCTCGGTGGGAAACGTACCGAGGCCTACATCGCCATTGACCTCCAGGTTGTTGATTCGCAGACCGGAGTCATCGCCTACACCCGCACCGTGGAAGGCCACAGCTCGGGTGGCGGCGTCGATATCGGCGTGTACCGCGGCGGCTTCGGCGGCACACTGGCGCATGAATCCAATACGCCGGCAGGCAAGGCAATCCGGGCCGCATTGATCGAGGCGACCGACTACCTTGCCTGCGTCATGGTCGATCGCACGCGGTCCTGCCTCAACAAGTACAACGTGCGTGACCAACGCCGTCGCAGCAACACCCGCAGCGCCATTTCGCTGGATTGAGCTCGGCCATCCCATGGGTGTTCAGAGAAGGGCAGGTTGTTGATTAACCATCCATTTCTTTTCGTATGAACAACAAAAAACGCCACCGTGGAAAACCGCGGTGGCGTTTCGCTTTCATGGAATCTGGTCGGGGTGACAGGATTTGAACCTACGACTTCTACCTCCCGAAGGTAGCGCTCTACCAGGCTGAGCTACACCCCGTTGCAGGCCGTGCATGATAGCGGCGGACGGCGGACTTGGCAATGGGTGGATGCGTGAAAGTTCACGCCGATGACAACCCTGCGTGCCATTGGGGTGCAGGCGAGGCCGTGGGACGGCCCGATGGCATGAGGCAGGTTAAACTAGACGATTGATCCGGTACTTCCAGGAGGTTCCATGGCATCGTCCCTGACCCGTACCATCCCCGGTACGCTTGAACTGTTGCCGCTCGAACAGGTGGCTTTCCAGCGCATGCTGGACACGATCCGGCGCAATTTCGAGACCTTCGGCTTCCTGCCCATCGAGACGCCGGCCATCGAGTTCGCGGATGTGCTGCTGACCAAGAGCGGTGGCGAGACCGAGCGGCAGGTGTACTTCGTGCAGAGCACCGGTGCGTTGGAAAAAGGCGAACGGCCGGACCAGGCGCTGCGTTTCGACTTGACTGTGCCGTTGGCGCGTTACGTGGCCCAGCACGAACGCGAGCTGGCGTTTCCGTTCCGGCGCTACCAGATCCAGCGCGTCTACCGTGGCGAGCGCGCCCAGCGCGGGCGTTTTCGTGAGTTCTACCAGTGCGACATCGATGTCATCGCCCGTGACCGTTTGCCGTTGCGCTACGACGCCGAGATTCCGGCCGTGATCCATGCCGTGTTCGAGGCACTGGCCATCGGCCCGTTCACCATCCAGATGAACCATCGCCAGTTGCTGCGCGGCTTTTTCGAGGATCTCGGCATTGCCGATGACGAGGCACAAACCCTGGTGCTGCGTGAGGTCGACAAACTCGACAAACGCGGTGCGGACAAGGTCCGCGCCACCTTGACCGGCGAGGGCTTCGGACTGGCCGCGGATGTGGCTGATCGCATCCTGACATTCGTGCAGCTGCGCTCCAGCTCGCTGCAGGATGCGCTGGACAAGCTGGATGGCCTGGCGCCCGGAGGCGAGACGTTCGAGACAGGACGCGCCGAACTCAAGCAGGTGTTGCGCACCGTGGCGGCTTTCGGTGTGCCGGAATCGGCCTTCGCTCTGAACCTGTCGATCGCGCGCGGCCTGGATTACTACACCGGCATGGTCTATGAGACCACTCTGGATGCGCATCCCGAGGTGGGCTCGATCTGCTCCGGAGGGCGCTACGACAACCTGGCCAGCCAGTACACCAAGGCGCGCCTGCCGGGCGTGGGCATCTCGATTGGTGCCACGCGCCTGTTCTGGCAGCTGCGCGAGGCCGGCCTCATTGATGTTGCCGCGCGCGGCACGGTCGATGCGCTGGTAACGGTCATGGACAGCGAGCATCCGGAGGATTCGCTGGCGCTGGCCAATGATTTGCGCCGGGCAGGGATCGCAACCGAAGTTGCGTTGGCCGGCGGCAAGCTGGGCAAGCAGTTCAAACATGCAGACCGCATTGCTGCGCGCTTCGTGCTGGTTCAGGGCGAGGAGGAGCTGGGCCGCGGGGTGGTCACCGTCAAGGACTTGCCCGCAAACAGGCAGTTCGAGGTCCCGCGCGATGCCATCGTGGCGAGCTTGCGTGATGCACTGGTGTCCGTACCGGAGAATGGCGATGAGTAAGCAAGGGCAGGCGGTTGTATGCCTGGACGGGCGCAGTTTGACGCGCAGCGAGGTCGTGGCGGTATCGCGTGGTGCCGGCGTCGAGCTGGCAGCCGAAGGCCTGGAGCGCGTGGCGCGTGCCGCACGGTTCCTGGCTGACAAGGTGCAATGTGGCGAGCCGATTTATGGTGTCACCACGGGCTTCGGCAGCAATGCCGACCGCCTGCTGGGTGCGCATCGGTTGCGTGACGAGTTGCCGGGAGACAATCCCGATGACCATGGCGGCGGCAGTCTGATGGAAGAGTTGCAGCGCAACCTCATCCTGACGCACGCCGTGTGCGTTGGCGAGCCATTCCCGGAAGCGGTGGTCCGTGCGATGCTGGTGATCCGCATCAATACCCTGATGCGTGGGCACTCGGGCATCCGCGTGGCGACCTTGAAAGCACTGGTCGATCTCCTCAATCATGGAGTGATTCCCGTGATCCCGTGCAAGGGATCGGTGGGTGCCAGCGGTGACCTGGCGCCGCTGTCACACCTGGCCATCGTGCTGCTGGGCGGCGGCGAGGCGTTCGTTGACGGCGAACGCATGGACGGCGCGGCGGCACTGGCAAGGGCCGGGCTGGCACCGGTGGATTTGTCCTTCAAGGAAGGTCTGGCGCTGAACAATGGCACGACGCAAATGCTGGCGACGGCGGTGCTAGCACTGGATCGCATGCGGGAGCTCCTGGACACGGCCGATCTGGCTGGCGCCATGAGCCTGGATGCCTTCGCCGGGCGCAGCGGTGCGCTGCGTGAAGATGTGCACGCCTTGCGCCCGCATCCTGGCCAGGTGGCGGCAGCCGGGCACCTGCGACAACTGCTGCAGGAGTCCTCGTTGGTGGACATTCCCTACCATCTGGTGCCGCGGTTCCAGCCCTGGACGGCTGACGCATGGCACAGCGATCGTGCGCGTGCCTTGCGCTTCGATATCGGCTGGAGTTGGGTGCGGCCCCGGGATCGCCATGGCCGGGAGACTTTCTACGAGCGCTTCCTGCCATTCCGCGGCGGCAAGAAGCACCAGCCGCAGGATGCCTACTGCCTGCGCTGCATGCCGCAGGTTCACGGCGCCGTGCGCGATGCCGTGGACCAGGCCTGCCGCGTCATCGACGTCGAGCTCAATGCCGTGACCGACAACCCGTTGCTATTCCCGGACAATCACGAGGCCCGGGTCATCGAAGAACAGGTCGTCTCCGCGGGGCATTTTCACGGCATGCCGCTGGCGTTGGTGATGAGCTATGTGAAAGCAGCCATCCCGGTGCTGGCATCAATCTCGGAAAGACGTCTGAACAAGCTGGTGGACCCGGCCAACAACGACGGCTTGCCGGCCTTCCTGACCGGCAACGAGGATGCTACCGAATCCGGTTACATGATCGTGCAGTACACGGCCGCAGCCCTGGTCAATGACCTGGCCACGCGAGCACACCCGGCCAGTGTTTATTCCATCCCGACCAGCGCCAACGCCGAGGATCACGTCTCCATGGGTGCCAACGAGATTCGCCATGTGCTGGACATGAC
>CAZOXZ010000177.1:0-4881 GCA_964583865.1 uncultured Rhodanobacteraceae bacterium
GGGATACACGTTGAAGCCGGATACCAGAATCATGTCCTTCTTGCGGTCGACGATGTAGAAGTAGCCGTTCTCGTCCATGCGAGCGATGTCGCCAGTGTGCAACCAGCCACTGTCCTCGAGCACGGCAGCCGTGTCATCCGGCCGGTTCCAGTAGCCCTTCATGACCTGTGGGCCCTTGACCATCAGCTCGCCGATCTCGCCGGCCGGGAGTGGCTCGCCATCTTCGGACCAGATGGCCATGTCGGTAGACGGGATGGGGAGACCGATCGAGCCGTTGTATTCGGGCAGGTCCAACGGGTTGATGGATGCTGCCGGCGATGTTTCGGTCAAGCCGTAGGCTTCGGCCAGGGTGCAGCCGGTCACCTTCTTCCAGCGCTCGGCCACGGCACGTTGCACGGCCATGCCGCCGCCCAGCGACAGCTTCAGGCGAGAGAAGTCCAGATCGGAGAAGCCGTCGGTATTCAGCAGGCCATTGAACAGCGTGTTCACGCCGGTGATGGCGGTGGCGTTGGACGCGCGCCATTCCTTGATGAAGCCGGGCATGTCGCGTGGGTTGGTGATCAGCCAGTTCAGGCCGCCCATGCGCATGAACACGAAGCAATTGGCCGTCAGCGAGAAGATGTGGTAGAGCGGCAAGGCGGTGATGATGATTTCCTCGCCGCGTTTGATGCGATCACCGATCCAGGCGCCGGCCTGGAGCATGTTGGCGACCAGGTTGCCGTGTGTGAGCATGGCACCCTTGGCCACGCCGGTGGTGCCGCCGGTGTACTGCAGGAAAGCCACGTCCTCATGGCTTGGTGAAACGCGTGGCATGTCGTGATTTGCGCCCTTGTTCAACGCATCGCGCAAACCGACGGCCTGCGGCAGCTGCCAGGCCGGCACCATCTTCTTGATGTACTTCAGTACGAAATTGATCAACATCCCCTTCGGAAAGCCGATGAGGTCACCGATTGATGTCACCACCACGTGCTCGACCCTGGTGCCGCCGATGGCTTCCTGCAGCGTGGCAGCAAAGTTCTCCACCACGACGATGGCCTTGGCGCCGGAGTCGTCCAGCTGATGCTTCAGTTCGCGCGCGGTGTACAGGGGGTTGGTGTTGACCACGATCAACCCCGCGCGGATGGCGCCGAAGAGCACCACCGGATATTGCAGGATGTTGGGCATCATGATGGCGATGCGCTCGCCGGGCTGGAGCTTCAGCTCGCCGGCAAGGTAAGCTGCAAACTGGCCGCTCAGGCGGTCGATCTCGGCGAAGGTCAGGGTGTGACCGAAATTGGCGAAAGCAGGGCGGTCGCGGAACTCGGAGAACGCCTCTTCGATGACCGCATTGATGGATGGATACTCACTGACATCAATGGTATGCGGCACATTGGCTGGATAGTTCTCGAACCACGGTCGCGCTGCATTGTTTTCCACGCCTGTCTCCCCGGAGAATAGTTTCCTGTCTGGACATTGGAGCATACCGACGTGATTGCGGCAAGCCAGGATGAGTGTGTCCGGCGGTGGCCGGCGATGATTTTGTTGTTGACCCTGCTGGTGCTGTTGGCGGGTTGTTCGTCGACCCCTGCCGAAGAGCAGGTGCGCGCCGCCATCGAGCGTGGTGCCGCGGCTGCAGAGCAGGGCGACGCCGGTGCGCTGGACGCGCTCCTGACGGAGGATTTCATCGGCAACGATGGTGTGCTTGACCGGCGGCGCCTGGTGGCAATGCTGCGTGTCAATCGCTTGCGTGGTCGGAACGTGACGGTGCTGGTCGGACCGTTGAGCTTCGAGGCGCGCGGGGAGCGCCTGCTGGCCAGTTTCACGGCGACACTGAGCGGCGGCGGACGCGTACTTCCGGATGAAATGGGCGTGTTTCAGGTGCGCACGGCCTGGAGGCTGGAAGACGGAGACTGGCGTTGTTACAGCGCCCATTGGACACGGAAGCTGTAACGATCCTGATGTGGCAGGCGCGTGCAAGAGGCTGTCAGGACGGCTCTTGCAGTGACGGCGAGCGCACGCCGAAATAGTTGTCAATGGGCTGCGGCTTGTCCACGGCGTGGCCCTGCGCGTAGTCCACGTTCAGTTGCTTCAACGTCTGCCACAAGACCTCCGATTCAACGTATTCGGCAATGGTCTGCTTGTTCAGGACCGCTGCGATGGATGCGATGGAGCGCACGATGGCAACCGACAGCGGTGAATCGGCCAGATGCCGGATGAAGCTTCCGTCGATCTTGAAGAAGTCGACGTCCAGTTCCTGCAGGTAGGCGAACGAGCAGAATCCGGTGCCGAAGTCATCGAGGGCAAACCGGCAACCCAGCTCGCGCACCGAGTCGACGAAGTGGCGTGCCCGGGCCATGTCACGCACGGCACTGGTTTCGGTAAGTTCGAAACACAGTTGTTGCGGCTTGATGATGCTGTGGGCCAGACGTTGGCGCAAAAAGCTCTTGAAGCTGTCGCTGTCAACTGCCGCGGCCGACAGGTTGATGCTGCACAGTTCGACCTCCGTCAGCTGTGCCGGATGCGTCTCCAGCCAGGTGAGGGTCTGGTTGACGATATGGCGATCCAGGCGCTCACTGAGGTTGAAGCGCTCGGCGGCGGCAATGAAGGCATTCGGCGGCAACAGTTCCTGGCTGGTTTCATCCAGCATGCGCACCAGCACCTCGAAGTGGCGGCCATCCGAGGGTTTCGGCTGCAACGGCCTGATGCTCTGACAGAACAGCTGGAAGCGGTTGTCATCCAGCGCCGTGTTCAGGCGCAGTGCCCAGCGCATGGCCGTGGTCCGACTGTGCACTGCAGCATGTTTCGGATCCGATTCCAGGGTGACGGCCTGGACACGATTGCCACCCAGCTCCTTGGCCGTGAAGCAGGCAGCATCGGCGCGCGACTGGACGTGTTCCGTCGCCTGGCCCAGATTGTCGAAGGTCACCAGACCGATGCTGGCAGGGGTGGCCAGCACATGCTCTTCCCACGGCAGGCGTACATCGGCGATGACCCTGCGCAGATGTTCGAAACGTCGGTAGGCCTGCTGCGCTGATTGCCCTGGCAGGAGAACGGCGAATTCGTCGCCGCCAATACGCGCCAGGGTTTCTCGCCTTCGCAACTGGTCGCGGATGGCGCCGGCCACTACCCGCACCAGCTCGTCCCCGGCGGCATGGCTTGCGACGTCATTGACGATCTTGAACTGGTCAAGGTCGATGCAGGCCAGCGCCATGGGCTCGCCGTGCGGCATGGTGTGCAGCGTCTCCTCGAGTTGTTCTGCAAACGCGGTGCGATTGGGCAGGCCGGTCAGCGCGTCGGTCGTGGCCCGTTGCATCAGCCGGTAACCAGCCAGACGATGCTGGAAGCTGGTGGCAGTCAACAACAGCGGCACGATGGTGAAGGTGCTCAGGAACAACACCACGATGACGCTGTTGATGACGTCCTCGGGAGGCAACAAACCGCCGATCCCGAATCCCGAGAACCCGGTAATGACCAGCGCCACGACCATCGTGGCGAGGTAGTTGAAGATCGGCCGGAAACGCAACGCGCTCCACAGCAGGATGCCCAGCGGCAAGCAAGCCATGCCCAGCGCGTAATCGGCCTTGGCGCTGCCAAGCCAGATCATCAATGCCAGCGTCACGACAATGCACAGCGACCAGATCAGATGTTCCGTCCGGCCGGGGTACCGGAACGGCATGGGCTCGGTTTCCCCACGCAGATGCCACAGGATATACAGCGCTGCCGGTGCCACCACGATGACGCCAAACAGGTTGCCCAGTCCCCAGCGCACCAGGCCGACGACGATCTGCTCTGGCGGGAGCGTCCCGCCGATGACGAGGCCGGCGATGCCGATCGGTGCGCCGACCAGGACCCCGATGGCGCCCGCGCCAAGAATCAGCAGCCCGAATGACACGCTGACTCGCTGAACGGAAGCCGGGACATGGCGTCGCACCAGCCAGGCTCCGATGACGGCTTGGAGCACATTGGCAAAGATGGAGAAGGGCACAAACGCCAGTGGCACGGGGTGGACGAACACGTGCAGCAACAGCACGCTGATGGCAACCAACGGCCACCACCGGAGCCCCCAGACTACCAGCACGGCGAATGCCAGCCCGTTGGGAATCCACACCAGGGCGACCTGATCCGGTTGCCGGATCAGGGCATCGGACATGGTGGCGCCGACAAGGTACAGCGCGATCAGAATCCCCAGTCGGACGCCGATTTTGGCGACCGCATTCATGGCCCCAGTGTACCTGTTTCCGATTTTGTTGCACGCCCCATGAGAACTGCCGGGTAGCCACGAAAACGAAACCGCCGGCGCGGAGCCGGCGGTTTCATGTGACGGTCGCGCGCCTGCTCAGGCAGCCAGTTCGCGCAAGGTGTACTGCAGAATGCCGCCATGCTTGTAGAAGGCACGCTCCTTGGGCGTCAACAGCATCACGTCGACCTTGAAGGTCTTGCTGTTGCCGTCCTTGTCGGTAGCCGTGACCGTGGCTTCGCCGGCATCGCCGCCTTCCAGACCGGTGATGGCGAATTCCTCGCGACCGGTCAGGCCCAGCGACTTGGCCGTGTCGCCATCCTTGAACTGCAGCGGCAGCACGCCCATGCCGACCAGATTGGAGCGGTGAATACGCTCGTAGCTGGTCGCGATCACGGCCTTGACGCCCAGAAGCAGCGTGCCCTTGGCAGCCCAGTCGCGTGACGAACCGGTGCCGTACTGCTCTCCGGCCAGCACCACCAATGGCGTGTTGCTTTCCTTGTACTTCATGGCGGCATCGTAGATGGTCATCTGCTCGCCGGTCGGCACATACTCGGTGAAGCCGCCTTCGACATCATCCAGCATCTGGTTGCGGATGCGGATGTTGGCAAAGGTGCCACGCACCATCACGTCGTCGTTGCCGCGGCGCGAGCCGTAGCTGTTGA
>CAZOXZ010000178.1:0-4866 GCA_964583865.1 uncultured Rhodanobacteraceae bacterium
CCGCCCATTTTCGTTAAATAACAACCAGTATTCGCCTCAAATGGTCGAAAAATCGTTCTCAAAATGGCTGTGCCTCGCTCACATGGTTCCTGCCGCCCAGGCTCCTGGTCGCTTCGCGCGGCTCCAGCACCGGTGGCGCGGCTGACTCCCGGCTCAGCTCGCCATGACCACACCCATGGTCGTGGCCATGCTCGCGTTGTCTGTGTCAGCCGGCCCGGGTGTTGTCGGTCAGGTTCAGGGTGTCGATGATGGCGGTGACCAGCGCCAGTTGTCGCACCAGTTCTTCGGCGCGCTCGCGACCGGGCACGGCCTTGAAGACCTGGCCCGCCTCGAAGCGGTCGCGGTGGTCGTTGATGGCCAGCAGCAGCTCGTCGTCGACAAAGGCCGCCGACACGTTGGCCCTCTTCAGCTGGTCGTCGTCCGGGGTCTCGTCCTGGCGCAAGAGCTTTAGCAGGTTCGGTGCAGCAAAGTGCTCGGCCAGCGCCACCATGTGTTCCATGAACCCTGGCGTCAGCAGGTAACGGGCCTCGACCTGGTCGCTGCCCCAGGTCTTGTACAGGCGGCTGAAGTCGGATTCTTCCAGATGAACCTGTTCTACCGGCGTGCCACCGGCGGTCGTTTCGGGCACTTTGCCACGACCAGAGCCACCCATGACGAAGGTCGCGCCGGTGAAGGCCTTGTTGAAGCGGCAGCGGAAGAGCAGGCCCTTGAACAGGGTGGTGTTGCTGTCCTCGCCACTGCCACGGCGCTCCACCTTGGCTTCGCACAGTTCGAACGGGATACCTTTCTCATGCCCGGCAATACGGTCTTCCCTGAGCTTGGTGATGCGTTTGCCGCTGCGGATCAGGCCGGCGGCGACGAAGTCCTCGATGTCAAACTCGCGCGCCTCGGGATGGTAGCTGTAGCCCAGGAATTCGCACGTCGGCGTGATCAGTGCCTGCTTGGTTTTCTTGTGCAAGCGGTTGGAGGGAATGGCGACGATGACGATGCTGCCGCACATCAGCACGAAGCCGATGATGACGATGGTCAAGCCCATGCCCGTGGAGCCGCCCGCGAGTGCCAGCCCAAGCCCGACCAGGCCGGCGATCAGGCAACGCTTTCCAAGACGGATGACGCGCTGACGCTCGCCCTCCATGGCTTGCAATGCCGGCCCGATGTTTGCCTCGTAGAAGGCGTCATAGTCTTCCGGCAGCCCGCTTTGCGCGTTGTCGTGGGCAAGCGTATCCATGCTCAGCCCCCGGCTTTCCCGGCGACATCGAGATAATTGTCCACGTCGACGTTCTGGCGATCAGCCGGGTCTTCCAGCTCGAAGAACGGCATGGCACTGATGCCGATCATCCCGGCAATGGCCGAGCCGGGGAAAATCTGAACCGAACTGTTGAGCCGTGTGACGGCGCTGTTGTAAAAGCGCCGGGCGGCAGCGATGTGGCCTTCCACTTCATTGAATGACTTTTGCGCCTCGACGATGGTTTCGCTCGAACGCAATTCGGGATAGTTCTCGGCCACGGCAAAAATCTGGCGCAAACCGGCCTGCAGGCCGCCCTCGGCTTCCAGATGTTGCTTGACGGCGCCGGCCTTGGCTGGAGCGTAGTCCTGTTGTGCCTGCGTACGCAGCTTGGTGACCTTCTCCAGAAGCTCGCGCTCGTGGGTCATGAACTGGTTGGCCAACTTCAGCACGTTGGGCAGCAGATCGTGGCGTTTTTTCAGCTGCACGTCGATAGAGGACAGGGCCTCCAGTGCACGGTTGCGACGCTTGATGATATTGGCGTACCACAGGTAGCAGATCCCGACCGGGACAAGCAGCAGGACGAGCAGGAAGATGACAAGTGACATGACTTTCCTCGGTTTGGTGTGACTCGGAACTTTGCCGTGTCCTCAAAGATACGGAACCAACGACAAGGAGCGGACATCGGTCGACCGCAACAACTCGCAGCGAATGCATGCCGTCGTGCAGGTATGCTGTACCCATGTCCCGATCCATGGTGCCATGGTTTGTCTTGACGTGCGCGCTTGCCCTGCTGGTCGGCGGTTGCGCATCGCCGCAGCGCGAGCAGGCTGTGACGCCAGCGCAGCCACAATCACTACAGGATATGCAGACCGTCTGTCGTCTTGCCACCGAAGCGCGGCCGGCCGTGGCTTTTCGCTTGGCCCCTGCGGCATCGCGTGTGCTGGTGCTGGTCGATAAAACCGGGAAGCTGGCCGGGTTGGGCCATCGACATGTCATGCGCGTCGATGCGCTGGATGGCTATGTCACGCTGACAACAGCGGGTCAGGTACGGGGTGCGCTGGTATTTCCGGTGTCTGCTCTGGTGGTCGATCCGCCGGCGGCACGGCAAGGTCTGGGCGGCGCGTTTGCCGAGCATCAGATGGACGAAAACGCGCGCCGGGGAACGCGCGAAAACATGCTGGGCCCCGAGGTGCTTGACGCCGCCCGCTTTCCGCATGTGAGTCTGGACATCACGGCGGATGTTGCCGCTGGCAGCGGCAGCGTCGAGTCCGAGGTTGTCGTCAGCCTGCATGGCGTGACACGGACCTTGCCGGTGACGATCGCCTGGCAGCGCACGGGCAAGCATCTGCAGGCTCGCGGCCGTTTCACCTTCCGGCAAAGCGATTTCGGCATTGCGCCATTTTCGGCCGCCATGGGCCTGCTGCGCGTCGAGGACGTCGTCGAGGTTCGCTTCCAGCTCGAGTTTGGTCGCGGTTGCAGCTTCCGGCCACGCACGCGGGCGTGATCGGGGTCGATCAGAAGCGCAGGCCGACCATGAACATGGTTTCGCCCAGGTTCTTGCCGGGGAAGATGTGGCCATTCGAGATGTGGCGCACCAGCGCCAGCCAGTGATCGCCGGTCCAGCCCACCGAGGTAATGAACGCGGTATCACTGCTGAGTGCGTCCGTGCGGCTGTCTGTGTGCGCGACCTGGAAGCTCACGAACAGCCGACGCCACAAACGATTGGCACGCAGGCCGGCACCCACCACGCGAACATTGTGGTTGAGGTCATCCTTGCGGGTCGATCTGCGGTCAATCCAGCCAACCGTCGCCATCGGCTGCAGCCGGTAGCCGCGCCAGTCACGGGCGTCGGCGGCGACGTTCACGAACACGGCATGGGTCCAGCGATTGCTGGAAGTGACGCTGGGGCCGGCCGTGATACTGACGTTGGCGGCCGGCACCGAAGTTGCCGTCAACGCCATGAGAACGCCCAACAACATGGATAGCGAGCGCATGGCAATACTCCGTGTTAATGTACTGATCAGTACAAGTATAAACCTGATTCCGCCGCCGTCCAGTGATGGCGCAATCTCCCGTTGTCTCGCGGGGAACAGCCCGTGATGGCCGTGAGGGAATTTCCGTTCGGGTGTCGTTTCAAGGAACAAGGCAGCACGAGGGCATCCCGTTGCTCCCATCATCCAGAGGGGAACGACATGATCACTTTTTGCCCCGCGTGGCGCCGCAGCCGTTCCGCCGTCCGCTTCATTCTTGCGCTGGGCTTCTGGCCGCGGCCGGCCGACGTGCTGTTCCGTGCGGGCTCGACAGCAGCGGCTGAACATTCAAGTGGTCCTTTGACATTCTGCCGAGAGGGGGCATAGGCTGTCAGTCTCGCCGGCAGGAAGATTTGGAAATGCAAATGCGCTGGATAGCTGCAGTCTCGTCGCTTGCCCTGCTTGCCGCGTCACTGTCGATCTCAGCTGCCGCGCCGGCGGCACAATCGCTCGAACAGGTTGAACGTGCTCCGTTGCGCGTTGAGCAGATTCTGGCCCGGCCCGACATGCAGTTGTTGCGTAGCCAGGTCCCGTCGGCCGATGGCATTCGGTTGCGTGGCACGTCCGTCACCATCGACGGTTGGAAGTACTCGGTGATGTACCGCTACACGCCGGAGCAAGGTTGGAGGCTCGACAAGTACGGCTTTGTCGCGCTGGATGCGCGTGGTTCAGGTCTGACGCCCAGCCATGATGGTGGGTTGACCGCGAACCTTCTGGACCGCACCAACAAAGAGTTGCCGCCGGGGCCGGGCGATATTCCGGAGCCGACTGATCCCGTTGATCCCGCCAAGCCGGCGACCAAGCCGGGTGCATCCTGTCCGTATGCTCCCGGCTGGGACGCCAGCTGGACGTTGAAGTGGGTTCCTGGCCACTGGGAGGAGGATGAGGATGGGCATGAAACCGGAACATGGGTGGAAGGGCACTGGAAGCTGTCTAGCTGGACAGTCCGGGAATCGCCATCCGATCTGTGTGGTTGAGACTGGCTTTGTGCCCAAAAAAACATGAGGTCTCATGACAAAAAATCAGCTACAGCTCGTCCGCGAGCTGACAGAAGTTCTGCCGAACCTGACTTCCGGTCAACTCCATTGGATAGGGAAAGTCGTATCAGTGTTTTCTGGCAAACACAGGTTCGAGACACGTACGTCCGACCTATTCACTGAGAGTCGCTTCGAAACTTCGGCGAAGCGATGCGTGTGCATCATAGTTTCTCTGCAGAGCCGTTCAGCAAAGATAAGTTCGAGTACGTGCTTGTGGCAGTACTGAGGCTGGCTGGTGTAGATGCGAGCCTTGCACCCAAAGGCAACCCTGGGCATGATGTTACGCTCAACGGAGTCAAGGTGTCGCTCAGAACCCAAGCCGACAAGGGTATCAAGGAGAGTCGGCTTTGGATTAGTAAATTCATGGAACTCGGCAAGGGTAACTGGGGCGCTGATCCAAGAGGCCTTGTTGGCTTACGAGACCAATTTTTCCATCACATGCGGGGCTATGAAAGGATATTGAGTCTTAGGGCCTCGGTGATTGTCAAGAAAGATGTCCGCTCTTTCACGCTGCCAATTTCTCGGATTCGGTGTCGGCTGGCTGGTCACGGTCCGGGTTGAGCCAGACGAT